>CAJUPG010000074.1 GCA_910588455.1 uncultured Oscillospiraceae bacterium | reverse complement strand
CTATTTTACCACTTTCTGCATCTTTTTTCTAGATTGTTTTTCAGAAGTAATAGCAAATCTCCCCTCAAATGAAAACCGCCTGCACATGGCAAATGCGCAACTATCGGTAGCGCAATGAAATTTTTGGATGGAAAGAATTCCTGATATGTACCATTATGGGTGAAAAGTCGAAATTTGTCAACACCCGCGGGAAATTATGAACAGGACATAAAAAACGCAATGGAACGATGGACAATTCCGGCAAAAGAGGATATAATAGCTAGCGAAAGAAGGGAGGCGCGGTGCCTTTGAAGCAAACAATACTCGGCGTCCGCTTTGACAGCCTCACCCGGCAGCAGGCCGCCCAGGCCGGTGCGGCGTTGCTGGAGGCCCCGGGGTTTCACTATGCCGTGACACCCAACCCGGAGTTTCTGCTTGCGGCGGAGAAGGACGCGTCCTTCCGTAAGATTTTAAATGAGGCGGACCTGACCCTCCCCGACGGCATCGGCGTGATCTACGCGGCCCGGATTCTGGGGCGGCCGCTCCAGGGGCGGGTCACCGGCATCGACTTTGCCGGGGATCTGCTCGCCCGCCTGAACGAGACCGGAGGGCGGCTGTACCTGCTGGGCGCCAAGCCCGGCGTGGCCCAAAGGGCCGGGGAAAACATCCAGGCCCAGTACCCAAATCTGGTGCTGTGCGGGACCCACGACGGCTATTTTCAGGACGACGCCGCAGTAGCCGGAGAGATTGCCCAGGCCAAACCGGATCTGCTCTTTGTCTGTCTGGGGGCCCCCAAGCAGGAGAAGTGGATGGTCCAGTGGGGACCAGCCACCGGGGCCCGCCTGGCCATCGGCCTGGGGGGCGTGCTGGACGTGTACTCCGGCCAGGTGGAGCGGGCTCCGGAGATTTTTCAAAAACTGGGCCTGGAGTGGGCCTACCGTCTGATGAAGGAGCCCAGCCGGGTTGGCCGTATGGCCAGGCTGCCGCTGGTTCTGGTCAAGGCCCTGAAGGGCCGCTTTACGAAAGGAGAATAAATTATGGTATACATTTTACTTGCCCCCGGCTTTGAGGAGATTGAGGCCCTGGCCCCTGCGGACCTGATGCGCCGGGCGGGGCTGGAGGTTGCCCTGGTCAGCGTAACCGGCGAAGCCCAGGTGCCCGGGAGCCACAACATTTCCGTCACCGCCGACTGCACCCTGGACCAGGTGGAGCCCGGCAAGTGCCGGCTGCTGATGCTTCCCGGCGGTATGGGAGGGGTGAACGGCATCAAGGCCAGCGCCGCCGCTCTGAAGCTGGTGGAGACCATCCACGGCCAGGGCAAGCCTGTGGCCGCCATCTGTGCCGCCCCCACCATTCTGGGCCAGCTGGGCCTGCTGGATGGAAAGCAGGCCGTGTGCTATCCGGGACTGGAGGACGGCCTCACCGGCGCCCAGGTCCCGGCGGGACAGCGGGTAGTGGTGGATGGCGAAATCATTACCGGACAGGCCGCCGGTTCTTCGCTGGACTTCGGCCTCACACTCATTGAAACGCTGCTGGGTTCCGAGAAGGCCGAAGAGGTCCGGAAGAGTGTCTATTACCGCTGAGAAAAGAGCCCTGCGCACCCAACTGCGGACCCGGTTGGAGGGGATGTCCCCAAAAGAACGGGAACAGAGCGACAACGCCCTGTTTGAGCGGTTTGCTGCGCTTCCAGCCGTCCGAAACAGCGAAAGGCTGCTGCTCTTCTGGGGCATTCCAGGCCGGGAGCCGGATACAAGCCGGCTGCTGAGGACCCTGTGGAGCCTGGGCAAAGAGACCGCCCTGCCCCGGATGCTGCCGGACCACGGGATGGAGTTCCGTCTCTATGCTCCGGACCGGCCCCTGGTGCGGACCGGGCTGGGGATCTGGGAGCCGGGAGAGGACAGCCCCGCCGTCTCCAAAGACTGGGGGCAGGTAATCCTGGTCCCCGGGGCGGCCTTTGACCGGGCGGGGTTCCGGCTGGGCTTCGGCGGCGGGTACTACGACCGCTGGCTGCCGGGGAGCGCCGGCCTCCGGGTTGGCCTGTGCCGGGAGATTGTTTTCCAGGAGAGGCTTCCCCGGGAGGCCCACGACTGCCGGGTGGATGTGGTGGTGACAGAAAAGGGAGAAGCGGGATCTCTCCCGCTTCTCCCCTGAGTACCCGGCGCGATTAGCAGCCGCAGTCGCAGTCACAGCCGCAGTTATTGCCGCCGCAGTTGTTGTTCCCGCAGCCGCAGCCGTTGTTATTGCCGCAGCCACAGCCGCAGTTGTTCCCGCAGCCGCAGCTGTTGCCGCCATAGCTCCAGCCGCCGCAGCCCACCAGGATGATGAGGATCAGGATGATCCAGATAAAGCTGTTGTTGTTATACATTTGCATTTCACCTCGCTTCTGTCTTATACTATGGCAATACCCTGTCCCCTGTTCCAGGGGATGATTGAAAAAAGGAGTTCACTTTTATGGCACAGGAAAGAAGACCCTCCCGGGAGCAGACCCCGGCCCCCCGCCGCCGTAAGCGCCGCCGCCGCAGCGCGGGGGCCGCGCTTGGTTCCGCCCTGCTGTACGTGGTGGCGGTGATCGGCGTATCGGTGCTGCTGGCCTGTGTGGGCTGGATTGCCGCCAACGACGTATTGGCCTTGAATAAGGAACCCGTGGAGGTTACGGTGACCATCGACAAGGACGACAAGCTGGGCGATGTAACTGATATTTTAAAGGAAAAGGGACTGATCGAATATAAGTTCCTCTTCAACCTCTTTGCCATGTTTACCCACGGCGAGGACAAAATCGCCCCGGGGACCTATACCCTCACCACCGATATGGACTACCGGGCCCTGATCGCCAACATGGGGACCAACTCGGCCACAAAGGCCGTGGTGACGGTGACTATTCCGGAGGGATATACCGTGCAGCAGATTTTCCAGCTGCTGGAGGAGAAGGGCGTATCCACCGTGGAGGAGCTCAACGAGACTGCCGCCACCCACGACTACAAGTTCTCCTTCCTCCAGGACATCCCCCTGGGGAAGCCGGAGCGTCTGGAGGGCTATCTGTACCCGGACACCTACGAGTTCACCACCCCCCACAACACCACCTGGGCCATCAACAAGATGCTGGTGCGCTTCGACGAGCAGTTTACCGACGAGATGCGCCAGCAGGTGGCCGACGAGGGCCGGACCATCTATGAAATCTTGACGGTGGCTTCCATGATCGAGCGGGAGACCGACGGCAGCGACCACGGAAAAATTGCCTCCGTCATCTACAACCGCCTCAACAACCCCAACACCTCAGGCACCAACGGCCTGCTGCAGATTGACGCCACCCTGGTATACCTCACCGGCAGGGAGCCCACGGAGGCGGACAAGTCCATCGACTCCCCCTACAACACCTATCTGTACAAGGGCCTGCCCGCCGGTCCCATCGCCAATCCGGGCATCGAGTCGATCCGGGCGGCTATGGAGCCGGAGAGCACCTCCTATTACTACTATGCCCTGGGCGACGACAACCAGCACCATTTTTTCAAGACCCTGAAGGAACACACCAGCTTCCTGGCCAGCCAGGAGCGCTATCAGACCACCGGATAACCGGAAAATTTTTGAGGAAGGGTGTATTGCTTTGAGTTCCTGTCAAAAACTGTTAGAGTCGCTGTCCGCCGGGGAGCATGACAGCCGCCTTGCCGGACTGTATGCCCTGGACGGCAGCCAGGAAAGTCTGGACCGGGCCCGAGAGCGGGCCTGCCGCGTGGTCCGGTCTTTTCTGGACCGGTTCCACCCGGGAGAGTCCGTCCAGGCCGCCTTGTTCAGCGGCCCCGGCCGCACGGAGATCGGGGGCAACCACACCGATCACCAGCTTGGCCGGGTGCTGTGCGGCAGCGTGGATATGGATATGCTGGCCTGCGCCGCCCCCAATCAGCAAAATGTGATCCGCATCCAGTCTGAGGGCTACCCCGCCCTGGAGATCGGGCTGGACGACCTGGCCGTCCGGGAGGAGGAAAAAAACACCTCCGCCGCCCTGGTGCGGGGTGTGGCCGCGAAAATCCAGGAGCTGGGCTATCCCCTGGCGGGCTTTGACGCTTACGTCACCTCCACGGTCCTGTCCGGCTCCGGCCTGTCCTCCTCCGCCGCCTATGAGGTATTGGTGGGTAACATTTTGAACCACTTCTGCTGCGGCGGGAAGCTGGACCCGGTCCAGATTGCCAAAAACGGCCAGTACGCGGAAAATGTTTATTTCGGAAAGCTCAGCGGCCTGATGGACCAGATGGGCTCCTCTGTGGGGGGCGCGGTAGCCATCGACTTCGGCGACCCAGCCGACCCGGTGGTGGAGGCGATTCACTACGATTTCGCCCAGTCGGGCCACTCCCTTTGCATCGTGGACACCTGCTCCAGCCATGATGACCTGACGGAGAGCTACTCCGACGTGACCCGGGAGATGAACGCGGTGGCCGGCCACTTTGGCTGTCAGCACCTGCGCAGCGTCCCGGAAGAGGACTTCCGGGCGGCGATTCCCGCGTTGCGGGGGGAGTGCGGCGACCGGGCGGTGCTGCGGGCTCTGCACTTCTACGACGACGACCGCCGGGCTGCCCAGGAGGCCCAGGCCTTAAAGGACGGCGACTTTGATGCGTTCCTGGCCCTAGTCAACGCCTCCGGCCTGTCCTCCGCCCTCCATCTGCAAAACACCTGGTCCATCGCCAATCCGCGGCAGCAGGCCATCCCCGTGGTGCTGGCCCTGGGCAGGGAGCTGCTGGGGGGCAGCGGCGCCATCCGGGTCCACGGCGGGGGCTTTGCCGGGACTGTCCAGGCCTTTGTACCAAACGAAAAGCTGTACGCCTTCAAGGCTGGGATGGAAAAGCTGTTGGGAGCCGGGAAATGCCATGTGCTGCACATCCGTCCGGAGGGCGGCTGTGTGGTGATAGCCTGATTTTGGGAGGTACATAAACATGATTGACAACGCGGTTTCCAAGCTGGCTGCTTATGCCCTGCAAACGGGCCTGATTGAAGAGAACGAGTACATCTGGGCGGTGAACACGATCCTGGATGTATTAAAGCTGGACAGCTATACAGATCCCCAGGAAAATTGGGGGGAAATCCAGCTGGCTCCTGTGTTGGAGGAACTGCTGGACGACGCCCACGCCCGGGGCGTACTGGCGGAAAACTCCGTGGTCTACCGGGACCTGTTCGACACGGAGCTGATGGGCCGTCTCACCCCCCGGCCTGGGGCGGTCATTGGCAAATTCCAGGCTCTGTACGCCCAGGACCCGAAACAGGCCACCGACTGGTACTATAAATTCAGCCAGGATACCAACTACATCCGCCGGGACCGGATTGCCAAGGATATCCAGTGGAAGGCCCCCACGGAGTACGGTGATTTGGACATCACCATCAATCTGTCCAAGCCGGAGAAGGACCCCAAGGCCATCGCCGCGGCCAAGAATCTGCCCGCCTCCGCCTACCCTCGGTGCCAACTGTGCGCCGAGAACGAGGGGTACGCCGGCCGGGTGAACCACCCCGCCCGGCAGAACCACCGGATTGTCCCGATCACCATCAACAGCTCCCTCTGGTTTTTGCAGTATTCCCCCTATGTATACTACAATGAGCACTGCATCTGCCTGAACAGCGAGCACACCCCCATGAAGATTGACCGGGCCTGCTTCGGCAAGCTGCTGGACTTTGTGGGGCAGTTCCCCCACTACTTTGTGGGCTCCAACGCAGACCTGCCCATCGTGGGCGGCTCCATCCTGGCCCACGACCACTTCCAGGGGGGGCGGTATGAGTTCGCGATGGCCAAGGCCCCGGTGGAGACGGCGTTCACCTTCCCGGGCTTTGAGGATGTGGAGTCGGGCATTGTCAAGTGGCCCATGTCCGTGATTCGGATCGCTTCGGGAAAGCCGGAGCGGCTGATCGAGCTGGCGGACAAGATTTTGACCCTCTGGCGGGGGTACACCGACGAAAACGCCGTGATTTTCGCAGAGACGGACGGGGAGCCCCACAACACCATCACCCCCATCGCCCGCCGCCGGGGAGAGAAATACGAGCTGGATCTGGTCCTGCGCAACAATTTGACCACGGAGGAGCACCCCCTGGGCCTGTATCATCCCCACGCGGAGCTGCATCACATCAAAAAGGAGAACATCGGCCTGATTGAAGTGATGGGTCTTGCGGTGCTGCCCGCCCGGCTGAAGGAGGAGCTGGCCGCTGTGGCGGACTGTCTGGCTTCCGGCGGGGATTTACGCGCCGGCGAACTGACGGAAAAGCACGCCGGCTGGGCGGAGGAATTTGCAAAGAACTATGCAATTACAAAGGAAAACGCCCTGGACATTGTGCAGAAGGAGACGGGCAAGGTCTTTGCCCAGGTGCTGGAGCACGCCGGCGTCTACAAGCGGGACGAGGCGGGCAAGGCGGCGTTTTTGCGGTTTTTGCACACGGTCCGCTGAGAAAAAGCATAAAAAGTGGTGTGGCTTGGAAACCATGCCACTTTTTTATCAGGATTTGATTCAAAAAGGAGCGCCGCTATGAATCCATACGCCATCATCGACCTGCACTGCGATACCCTCACCGGCTGCGGCTGCTACGCCCCCCAGCCGGGGACGGACTCGCTGAACGACCCGCGCAAAATGCTCTCCCTGGACGGCCTGCCCGAAAACGTCCATTGGGCGCAGTTTTTCGCCATCTTCATCCCTGACGAGCTCCGGGGACAGGAGGCAATCGGCTTTTTTGAGAAATTTCACAGGGAATTTCAGCAGCAGACCCGGAACTATTCGCACAAAATTCTCCCCTGCCGCACCTGGCGGGAGATTTCCGACGCCTGGGACCAGCATAAAACCGCCGGCATTCTGGCGGTGGAAAACGGCTCGGTGCTGGCCGGACGGCTGGAGCGGGTCCAGACGCTGGCGGACGCGGGGGTCCGGGCCCTGACGCTCACCTGGAACGGAGAAAATGAACTGGGCTCCGGCAATGCGACGGAGCACGGCCTCACCCCACTGGGGCGGGAGGCCATCCCGGAGCTGGAGCGGGCGGGGATTTTGGCGGACGTGTCCCACCTGAATGACGCGGGGCTGGAGGACGTGCTGAAGCTGGCCCGCAAGCCCTTTCTGGCCACCCATTCCAACGCCCGGGCGGTTTGTCCCCACAAGCGCAACCTGACCGACGAGCAGATTCGGGAGCTGGTCCGGCGGGGATGCCTGATCGGCCTGAATTACAGTGTCCACTTCCTCAAGGAGGGGGGACAGGGGGCCGGCCTGGACGACCTGATGCGCCATGTGGAGCACTTTTTCCGCCTGGGTGCGGAGAGCTGTCTGGCCCTGGGGTCGGACTACGACGGCACCGACGTGCCCCCGGAGCTGGACCGGGCAGGCAGAGCCCCGGCGCTGCTGGACTATTTTCTGGCCCGGGGACTGAGCCAGCGCCAGGCGGAGGGCATCTTGTACCAAAATGCCCAGGCATTTTTCCAAAAGAATCTGGTTTGACGAGAGAGGAGCCGCAACTATGGCGCAGCTGGGAAAAAATACCGTCCACACCCTGCGTATTCAGGGCTACACCGCCGAAGGAATGGGGGTGGGCCGCCTGGAGGGACAGGTGGTCTTTGTCCCCGGGGTGGTCGATGGAGAGCTGTGGGAGGTCCTGCTGGTCAAGGTGACGAAAAACGTGCTGTGGGGCAAGGGCGTGAAGCTGCTGGAGCCCTCCCCGGAGCGGGTGACCCCGGACTGCCCCCATGCGGGGAAGTGTGGAGGGTGCCAGTACCGGCACATGACCTACCAGGAGGAGCTGCGGGCCAAACGGGTCCGGGTCCAGGACGCGCTGACGCGCCTGGGGGGCGTAGACCTGCCGGTGCCCCCGGTGCTGGGGGCGGAGGAGCCCCTGCGCTACCGGAACAAGGTTCAGTTTCCGGCGGCGGAGGGGAAAATAGGCTTCTACCGTGCCCGGAGCCATCAGGTCATTGACGTGGAAGACTGCCTGCTCCAGCCCGCCCAGGTCTCCGGCATCCGGCGGACGGTGCTGGAATGGATGAAAAAATTTAACATATCCTGCTATGACGAGACCAGCGGACGGGGACTTCTGCGCCACCTGTATGTGCGCACGAACCACCGGGAGCAGGTTCTGTGCTGTCTGGTGGTAAACGGGACATCGCTGCCCCACAGCTGGGAGCTGGTGGAGGAACTGCGCGCCGCCGTGCCCGGCCTGACCGGTGTGGTGCTCAACCAAAACCGCCGGGATACCAACGTGATTTTGGGGCCGGACTACAGGACATTATGGGGTGAAGCGGAGCTGGAGGAGGAGCTGTGCGGGCTGACATTCCGGCTGTCGGTGCCGTCGTTTTTCCAGGTCAACCGGGCGCAGACTGAGGTTTTGTACCGGACGGCCCTGGAATTTGCCGGTCTGACCGGGGAGGAGACGGTGCTGGATCTGTACTGCGGCGTGGGGTCCATCACGCTGCTGCTGGCCGGTAAGGCCCGGCGGGCCATCGGCGGGGAGATCGTGCCCCAGGCGGTGGAAAACGCGAAAAAAAACGCGCTGGCAAACGGCGCTGCCAACGCGGAATTTTTCCAGGGGGATGCAGGGGAGATCGCCGCCAGACTGGCCCGGGCCCGGCTGCGGCCCCAGACGGTGGTGGTGGACCCGCCCCGGAAGGGGCTGGCGGAGGAGGTGCCGGGGATCGTGGCCGGCATGGGGCCGGAGCGGGTGGTATATGTGTCCTGTGACCCGGCCACCCTGGCCCGGGATGTGAAGCGCTTTGGGACCCTGGGCTATCGGGCTGTGCGGGTGCAGCCGGTGGACCTGTTTCCGAGAACAGCCCATGTGGAGACGGTATGCCTTTTGTCCAAACTCAAAGCGGACGCCACATTGAGACAGACTTAAGCTTGGACGAACTGGATTTGACCGCCGCCGGGAGCAAGGCCGCCTGTACGGAGGATGAGATCACACATAATTTCTGCCAAAGGTTTGAACTGGACTGCCAGCCCTTGCTGCAGGCTGGGCTCACATAGACTGCCTCGTCCGCCTGTTCCCCGCAGGGCAGGACACAGCGGAGCCTCCACTTTCTGTATCCCACTCGCTTCTCAACAGGCGCAAAAACTCCTTGGAAGCCTTGGAGAAAACCTGATACTTTTTCCACACGATACAAAGCCCGGCCTCCAAGGTGGGGGAGAGCGGGCGGAAGCAAAGTTCGCTGTCCCCGGTGGTATTGATGATTTTGTCCAGTGCGATGGCATAACCAATCCCTTTTTTCACAAACAGGGACGCATTGAAGATCAAGTCATAGGTCATGACAATATTCAGTTTGCTGACATCTCTTTGCAGCCATGCC
>CAJUPG010000073.1 GCA_910588455.1 uncultured Oscillospiraceae bacterium | reverse complement strand
TGCCGGGGAGGTACAGGGCGGCATAGCCCTGCATCCGCTTGTAGCGGATGAGCATATCCTGAAGGGAGTCGTCCATGGCGTGGCCCATGTGCAGCTGGCCGGTGACATTGGGGGGCGGCATGACGATGGTAAAGGGCTTTTTGCTGGGGTCCCGGCGGCCCCGGAAGCAGCCGTTTTCCTCCCAGGTCCGGTAGACACGGCTCTCCACCTCCTGGGGCTCGTAAACTTTGGGCAGTTCTTTTTTCATAAAAATTTCTCCTTCAGCTTGATTTCTTTATTTTTTTAAATATTGCAAAAATTCTTGGGGATTTCCAGAAATCAGGTCCTTTTTTTGCAGCATCAGCCCCCGGTCCTTCTCAATGGCCACCAGCCAGGCACGGGCCGATTCCCATACGCCCGTCATTTCTGCATATGGGATCGACTCACCTTGCTCCTCTCCCCGGCAGATGTGCATCCCATTCTCGTCGCAGCAAATTTGAACGCCGGTCCAGTCCGTGCCACGCATTCGGGCCAGAAGCTTGGCCGCTTCGGCTTGGGTCTGCCGGGAGGGTTTCCCGGGGCCGCGCTTTTTGGGCAGAAACAGATAAAACAGCCCCAGCGCCGCCGCAAAAGCGCCCACCAAAATCAGGTCCAGCTGCCTGGGCTCCATCAGGCCGGGGACCAGCACAAAAATGCCCAGCAGAAGAAAAACAACGCCGTAGATACGATACCGGCGAACCCGCCTTTCCCGGCCTGGGCCTTTGGCTGTAAAGGCATTTAACCTGTCAGTGATTTTCCACAGCCCCGGGACCTTTTCCCGGCTGTATGCCTCAATTCGCTGATCCATCAGCGCAGCGGCCTCCCGGTCCAGGGCCGGGTCGTCATAGCGGCTGATCTGAAACACAAATTCCAACGGCTCACCTCCAACAAAAACGCCCTGAGCCAATTTGGCTCAGGGCGAACAAAATCCGCGGTACCACCTGAATTTCCCTTTTGGGGCACTCAAACCTCGGTAACGGGAGGACCCGCCGGCGCCTACTCCACATTTCAGCCCCAGAGCCCGAAAGCCACCTTCCCCTGTCCGGCGGGGAGACTTGCACCAACCGTCTCCTCTCTTGTGCCGCCCAAAACCGGGTACTCCTCTTTCGCATCGCTTTTGCTTGGTCAATTATAAGCAAAAGCAGGAGGCTTGTCAAGGCATATCCGCCAAAAGTATGAAAAGGCCATCACACTGAGTGTTTAATCATTTGATTTTGGGGGAGTTTCCTTATGCTTTGGACTTGGGTTTAAAGAGCAGCGCCACCAGAAAGCCGAAAAAAACTGCGGCGGCAATTCCGCCGGCGGCGGCGGTGACCCCTCCGGTGAGCGCCCCCAGAATGCCGTCCTCCGCCACCGCCTTTTTGGCCCCCTTGGCCAGCAGAAAGCCAAAACCGGTCAGGGGCACCGTAGCCCCCGCTCCACCCCAGTCGGCGATGCGCTGATACCAGCCCAGCCCTCCTAAAATCACCCCGGTGGTGACATAGCACACCAGGATTTTTGCCGGGGTCAGGGACGTGCGGTCAATGAGAATCTGTCCGATGGCGCACAGAATCCCCCCGCAGAGAAATGCATTTACATATTCCACAAAAACACCTCATTTCGAGTTGGCAATGGCGATGGCGTGGCAGATCCCCGGGATGGACTCCCCCTGAAGCAGAGACGTGGGAGAGTGCAGGGCTCCGGTGGGGCAGAACAGCACATTCTGCCACCTGCCCTCCCGCATACCGTTCAGAATATACCCGGTCACCACACTGGCACAGCAGCCGCAGCCGGAGCCGCCGCAGTGCACGTCCTGGCCCTCCAGGTCGTAAATCAGCAGGCCGCAGTCGTTGTGCCGGTCAGACAGGTCCACCCCGTCCATGGAAAACAGCTCCAGCAGCAGCTCCCGGCCCAGCCTGCCCAGGTCTCCAGTGAGAATCAGGTCATAGAAGTCCGGCTTCCGGCCTGTGTCCTGAAGGTGGGCCTTGATGGTCTCATAGGCCGCCGGAGCCATAGCGGCCCCCATGTTGTTGGCGTCCTTGATGCCCTTGTCCACGATTTTACCCGGGGTTACGTGGGTAATATAGGGTCCGGGCCCCTCCCGTGCCAGGATGGCCGCCCCCGCCCCGGTCACCGTCCACTGGGCGGTGGGAGTGCGCTGGCCCCCATACTCCAGCGGGGTACGGTACTGCCGCTCCGCCGAGCAGAAGTGGGAGGAGGCGCACACGCCCGCCCACTCCCCGAAGCCTCCGTCCAGGGTCATGGCGGCCAGGGCCAGGCCCTCCCCCATGGTGGAGCAGGCTCCGTACAGGCCGAAAAAGGGGATGGACTGTCCCCGGGCTGCGTAGGAGGAGCTGATACACTGGTTGAGCAGGTCCCCGGCGAACAGCCAGTCCAGATTGCCGGCGCTCTGGCCCGCCTTTTCCAGCGCCAGGGCCAGGGCCTGCTTCTGCATGGCGCACTCGGCCTTCTCCCAGCTGGACTGGCCGAAGGCATCGTCCTGACTGATTACGTCAAAGGCATTGGCCAGAGGGCCCTCTCCCTCCTTTTTGCCCACCACGTTGGCATGGCCGGCAAACGAGGGCGGATTGGCCAGCGCGGCGGTCTGCCCGCCTGTTTTTTTTGTTTCCATAGCGTTTCACCTCATTTGCCGGTAGTTTGTCCGGAAACAGCGGCGCTATGCAAACTGGTACAAATCGCGGGAAATTAAGAAATAAGGGGTTGTCATCAGGAGAGAAAACAGTTAAAATAGAATGACTGTTTATTTAGAGTTGAGAGAGGGGCCCGCGCAATGAACCGGATACTGGAACAAATTCTGCCCAAAGTCCAAAAGCCCGCCCGCTACACCGGCGGGGAATACAACGCCGTGGTGAAGGAACTGAGTCATGTGGACACCCGCTATGCCCTGTGCTTCCCCGACACCTACGAGATCGGTATGTCCAACCTGGGCTGCCGGATCCTATACGGCGTGATGAATCAGATGGAAGGATTGTGGTGCGAGCGGTGCTTCGCCCCATGGGGAGACATGGAAGAGGAGATGCGCCGGGAGGGAATGCTTCTCTACGGCCTGGAGAGCGGGGACCCCATTGCGGAATTTGATTTAATCGGCTTCTCCCTGGGCTATGAGATGTCCTACACCAACGTGCTGAATATGCTGGACCTGGCGGGGCTGCCTCTGCGGGCGGCGGACCGGCCGGATTTGACCCCCATTGTAGTGGCCGGGGGGACCTGCGCCTACAACCCGGAGCCTTTGGCCCCCTTTATCGACTTTTTCGTGTTGGGCGAGGGCGAGGACGTGACCCTGGAGTACATCCAGCTCTACCGGAAGGCCCGGGATGAGGACTGGAGTAAAGAAGAATTTCTGCTGGAGGCGGCCAAAATCCCCGGCATCTACGTCCCCTCCCTCTACCAGCCCGTCTATCGGGAGGACGGCACGCTGGAGGAGGTCCGGGCCCTGGAGGGTGCGCCGGAGACCGTGACCAAGCGGATTGTCCAGGATTTGGACAAGGCCTATTTCCCGGTGGATACTATTATTCCCTCCACGGAGATCGTCCATGACCGGGTGATGCTGGAGCTGTTCCGGGGCTGCATCCGGGGGTGCCGGTTCTGCCAGGCGGGGTATGTCTACCGGCCCGTCCGGTCCCGGAGCCCGGAGCTGCTGTCCCAGCTGGGTAAGGCCGCCTGCGAGCGCTCCGGCTATCAGGAAATGACCCTGTCCTCCCTGTCCTCCACGGACTACCCCCACCTGATGGCGCTGTGCGACGATCTGCTGGACTACTGCGCCCCCCGGAACATCGGTCTGGGCCTGCCGTCCCTCCGGGCGGACACCTTCTCCATGAGCCTGATGGAGCGGTTGCAGCGGGTCCGCCGGGGGGGACTTACCTTCGCCCCAGAGGCGGGCACCCAGCGGCTGCGGGACGCCATCAACAAAAACCTCCAGGAGGAGGATCTGCTGCAATCCGTCCGTACGGCCTTCTCCGGGGGCTGGAGCGGAGTGAAGCTCTACTTCATGCTTGGTCTGCCCACGGAGACTGACGAGGATGTACTGGGGATTGCCGATTTAGCGCGAAAAGTATATTTTGCTTGGCGGGAGTGCACCCCCAAGCCCGCCCGGGGGGTGCGGATCACCGTTTCCACCTCCTGGTTCGTCCCCAAGCCCCACACGGCCTTTCAGTGGGACGCCCAGATTCCCGTGGAGGAGTACCAGCGGCGGGTGAACCTGCTGCGGGATGCCCTGCGCCGGGACAAGTCCATCACCTACAACTGGCACGACCCGGAGACCAGCTATCTGGAAGCCATTTTCTCCCGGGGGGACCGGCGGCTGGCGGACGTACTGGAATGGGCCTGGGAGCACGGGGCAAAATTTGACGCCTGGAGCGAATATTTCAACTATCAGCGTTGGATGGACGCGCTGGCCGCCTGCAATCTCAGCGGGGACTTTTACGCCCACCGGGAGCGGGCGCGCGGCGAGGTGTTCCCCTGGTGCCGGATTGACCCCGGCGTGAGCACCGGCTTTTTGTGGCGCGAGCGGGAGCTGGCCTACGGGGGGCAGACCACCCCGGACTGCCGGACCCGGTGCTCCGGCTGCGGAGCCAACGGACTGCTGAAAGGAGGGGTGTGCAATGGCTGACCGGCTGCTGTTTGCCAAAACGGGACGGGCCCGGTACATCTCGCACCTGGATTTGATGCGGACCTTTCAGCGGGCCTTTTTCCGGGCCGGGGTCCCCCTGAAGCATACGGAGGGCTTCAATCCCCACCCCTTTATCTCCATCGCCCTGCCCCTGTCGGTGGGGTACTCCAGCCAGTGCGAGATTCTGGAGTTCGTGCTGCTGGACGGCGTATCCCGGGAGGAGGTTCCCGGGCGGCTCACCGCCGTGATGCCCGAGGGGATTATCGTCCACAGCTGCTATCCGGCGGAGCGGAAGCTGAAGGAATTATCTTATGTAAACTACATTATCAACATGGAATATGAAGAGGGCCGTCCCCAGGAGACGGAGACGGCCCTCAAAGCCCTGTTGAACCGGGAGAGTTTGATTGTCCGCAAGAAGTCTAAAAAGGCCAAGGCGGGCTTTACGGAGGTGGACCTGATTCCCCTGATTCAAAGCTGGAACATCCAATGCCAGCGGGACACCATGACCCTGTCCGCGGAGCTGCGGGCCCAGAATCCGGGCCTGAACCCGGAGCTGATCCGGGCGGCATTCTGCCAGGCGTATCCGGAGCTGGCCCCGGATTTCGTCACCTTCCACCGCCGGGAGGTGCTGGACGCAGATGGGAAGCCGTTCCGGTAAGATAAAATGTTATGTATAGCGAAAAAGGAGCGATCATTGTGGAAAAACCGAAGCAGCACAGCGTAACCTGGACCGTTACTGACGATATGACCGCCAAACGCATCGGCGCGGCGGGGTCAAAAATCCTCTCTACCCCCAATATGCTGGCCCTGATGGAAACCAGCGCCCTGGAGCTGGCCCGGGAATATCTGGACGAGGGCATGACCACCGTGGGCGCGGAGGCCCATGTGAAGCACCTGGCCCCCACACCAGTGGGGATGGAGGTCACCGCCACCGCCACCCTGCGGGAGATTGAGCGGCGCAAAATGTGGTTCGACATCGAGGTCCACGACGAAAAGGGCAAGTGCGGCGAAGGCTGGCACCTGCGCATTATGGTGCCCCAGAAGAAGGACTGAGGGGTTGTCAAACGCCCTGAAAAGTGCTATAATGGGCCCGATTCTTTATATATGAAACAACAGAAAGGATTGATTTTATGTCCGGACATTCCAAGTGGCATAATATTCAAAAAACCAAGGGCGCGGCGGACGCCAAGCGCTCTCAAATCTTTACCAAAATCGCCCGGGAAATGATCGTGGCCGTCAAGACCGGCGGCAGCGGCGACCCGGCCAATAACTCCCGCCTGGCCACCGTCATTGCCAAGGCCAAGGCCGCCAATATGCCCAACGACAACATCAAGCGCACCATCGACAAGGCGCTGGGCTCGGGCAACACCGACAGCTTTGAGAATGTGGTCTATGAGGGCTACGGCCCCAACGGCGTGGCCGTTATTGTGGAGGCCCTTACCGACAACCGCAACCGCACCGCACCGGAGGTCCGGCACCTGCTGGACAAGTACGGCAAGGGCTTAGGCGCCACTGGCTGCGTGTCCTGGTCCTTCGACCGCAAGGGTGTGATTGTGCTGGACTCGGAGGATTTGGACGAGGACACGGTGATGATGGACGCTCTGGAGGCCGGCGCGGACGATCTGCAGGCGGATGACGACGTGTTTGAGGTTTACACCGACCCGGACGTCTTCAACGACGTGGTGGCCGGCCTGGAGGCCAAGGGCTATACCTTCCTGGAGGCGGGTGTGCAGATGGTGCCTCAGAACTACGTGAAGCTTACCGATGAGGCGGACATCAAGAATATGGAAAAGCTCATTGACTTTCTGGAAGAAAACGACGACGTGCAGAACGTCTACCACAACTGGGAGCAGGATTGACCTGCTGTATGACAACCACCACTGAGCACAGGCCGCCTGTTAGGCGGCCTGTGCTTTCCAATTTTGAACAGCCTTCCGCCTGCTTGAAAAAAATTTTTTTCTTGAGGCTTTCTTGAGATTTGTGTGATAAAATAAGCAAAACTCCTTCAGAGAGGAGAATCTGTTTGAAACCGATCCTGCTGCTTGTGGACGATGAACGCGGCATCGTGGATACGATGAAAGCCTACTTTTCTCCACAGTATGAAATCCTGACCGCCTACAGCGGGCAGGAGGCCGTCCAAAAGGCGGAAAAACAGCCGGACCTGATCCTGCTGGACATCAATATGCCGGGCATGGACGGCCTGACCGTCTGCCAGACCATCCGGGATCATGTGGCCTGCCCTATTTTGTTCCTGACGGCCCGCATCGAATCCGCCAGCCAGATTCTGGGCTTTCAGGCGGGGGCGGACGATTATATCATAAAGCCCTTTGACCTGGACGAGCTGGCGGCGCGCATCGCCGCCCACCTGCGCCGGGAGCAGCGGCGGAACAGTCCTTCTAACCTGCGCTTTTTCCGAGAGTGCGCCGTGGACTACTCCGCCCGGACCGTGACTGTTCGCGGCGAGCCGGTCCCCCTCTCCCGCCGGGAGTTTGACATTCTGGAGCTGCTGTCCCTGAACTCGGGGCAGGTGTTCGACCGGGAGCGAATTTACGAAGCCGTGTGGGGCATCGACGGCACGGGCAGCAGCGACACGGTGATGGAGCACATCCGGAAAATCCGGGCCAAGCTGGCGGCCCACACGCTTTACAGCTATATCGAAACGGTCTGGGGGTGCGGCTACAAGTGGAACGGCTGAAAAATATGAGCCTGTCCCGGGCATTTTTTCTGCTGGCGCTGTGCGGCCTGCTGGCGGCGCTGGGTCTGGCACTCCTGCTGTGGACGGGGTACGAGGCGGCCATCTCCCAGTATCCCCTGGGCGGGGTCAGCATTGGAATCGACGGCACATTCACGGCCCTGCCCCAGCCCACGCCGGAGCAGCTCCGGCTGATACAGGCGCTGTACGCCGCCGCCCTTCTGGGTTTTGTGGTGTTTCCGGTGACAGGTCTGGGGGCCGCGGGGGCGGTGTTTTATCACTGGAAGCTGAAAAAGCCCCTCCGCCTGCTTCTGGAGGGCACCCGGCGCATCCAGGCCCACGACCTGGATTTCACCCTCCCGGATGTCTCCGGCGACGAATTGGGGAAAATCTGCGCGGCCTTTGAGAATATGCGCCACGAGCTTCTGAAAACAAACCAGGAGCTGTGGCGGCAGGCGGAGGAGCGCAAGCGGCTCAATGCCGCCTTTGCCCACGACCTGCGCAACCCCATCACTGTTCTGAAGGGCACCGTCAAGCTGCTCCGGCAGGACCCAGCCAGTCCCCAGGCCCTGGACCGGCTGGAACAGTACACCCTCCGGATTGAGCAGTATGTGGGGGCTATGAGCTCCGTGCAGCGGTTGGAGCAGTTGCCTATAAACCCCTCCGGCGTGTCCTGCGCCGCCCTGGGGCATGAGCTGGAGGAGACGGCGCGGCTGCTGGCCCCGGCGCTGGATCTTGCTGTCTCCGGGCCGGACGCCGGGACAGTCCGTATTGACCGCGGGATTTTTATGATTGTGGCAGAAAACCTGATTGGCAACGGAGCCCGCTTCGCCCAAACGAAGCTGGAGATTACGCTGGCCCTGGAGGGCAGTATGCTGCGGCTTTCCGTTGCAGACGACGGCCCCGGATTTCCCCCAAGTCTGCTGAAAAACGGACCGAAGCCTTTTGAGCGGCAGGAAGAGCAAGCGGAGCATTTCGGCATGGGCCTGTATACCAGCGGCCTGTTGTGCCGGAAGCACAGGGGCGGGCTCCGGCTGAGCAACCGGGAGTCAGGCGGAGCGGTTGCTTCCGCTTCCCTGAAAACAAATCCGGAGCCTTGAGTTTTTTGAGATTTGTCTGTTGCTCCGACCAGGAGCTTTCCGCCTTTCGCCGCCGGCGCATGGGCGAAAATCAGGACCCTCCCGGCAAAACCGGAGGGTCCTGATTTCTCTGTCATTTCATTTCTCTGTCCTTCACCCGCAGGCGGTTCAGGGCCCGGGCCAGGGCGGCCTGGGCCAGCTGGTGCTCCTGGCGGCTCCTCTGCTGGAGCAGGGCCTCCCGGGCCTCGTCCGCCTCCCGCCTTGCCCGGGCCGCGTCAATTTCCTCCGGGCGCTCGGCGGAGTCTACCAGAACCAGTACGTCGTTGCTCTCCACCTTCACCATACCCGGGGACACTGCCGCCACCTGCTCCGGCTCTCCCGGCACCCGGTAGCGCAGTATTCCCGGCAGTACGGCGGCAATCATGTTGCTGTGGTGGGCCAGGATCCCCTGCTCCCCGTCGCTGGTGGAAATGGTCAGGCTCTCGCAGGGGCCCTCATAAAAATTCCGGTCCGCCGCCAGGATATGGACCTGAAAGACCTCCATCACAGCTCACCCGCCTCGATCTTTTTCGCCTTTTCCACCACGTCCCGCCAGGTACCCACGTTGTAGAAGGCCGCCTCCGGGTACTGGTCCAGCTCTCCGTCCACCAGAGCCCCGAAGCTCTCCAGCGTGTCCCGCAGGGGCACGTAGGTGCCGGGGATGCCGGTAAACTTCTCCGCCACGTGGGTGGGCTGGGCAAAGAAGCGCTGCAAGCGCCGGGCCCGGGCCACAACGCGCCGGTCCTCGTCACTGAGCTCCTCCATGCCCAAAATGGCGATAATATCCTGCAATTCGCTGTATTTTTCCAAAATTTCCTGGCACTTCCGGGCAATCCGGTAGTGCTCCTCCCCCACAATGTCCGCCTCCAGAATGCGGGAGGAGGAGGCCAGGGGGTCCACCGCCGGATAGATGCCCTGCTCGGAGATCCGGCGGCTGAGCACCGTGGTGGCATCCAGATGGGCGAAGGTGGTGGCGGTGGCCGGGTCGGTGAGATCGTCCGCCGGCACGTACACCGCCTGAACGGAGGTGACCGAACCGCTCTTGGTGGAGGTGATCCGCTCCTGGAGCTGGCCCATCTCGTTGGCCAGGGTGGGCTGGTAGCCCACCGCGGAGGGCATCCGGCCCAGGAGGGTGGATACCTCGCTGCCCGCCTGGACAAAGCGGAAGATGTTGTCGATGAACA
>CAJUPG010000072.1 GCA_910588455.1 uncultured Oscillospiraceae bacterium | reverse complement strand
AAAAGCACCTCACGCCCCCGTAGAGCAGCAGCAGGCCAAAGCCCCGCTTCAGCCAATCAATGCGAATCCCCCGGAAGAGCTTTCCCCCCAAAAAGCCCCCCACCAGCCCCCCGGCCAGATAGGGCAGGGCCGCCATCCAGTCCAGGCCGCCCCGGAACAGGTAGACACCTGCGGACAGGGCGCACAGGGGAAGAATCACCGCCACGGAGGTGGCAAAGGCCCTGCGCTGGTCCAGACCGCACATCCCTGTAAGCAGCGGGACCAGGATGGAGCCGCCCCCGCCCCCGAAAAAGCCGTTGGCCAGTCCGGCCAGCCCCCCGGCCAGCGCGTATTTCCAGTTCTGTTTGGACAAAAAAACGCCCCCTTTCTCGGTTAGTGTACCGGAAAGGGGGCGTTTTATGCGTCAATCCTCCTCCAGGGGGGTGGGCGCGGGCTTGCGCTCCGGATCGGTTTTGGCATAGGCGTCCCGCAGGTGGTCAAAGGCCCCGTCCTGCCGGGCCAGAGCCTGATTCACCTGCTCCAGCTGCTTGCCCGCGTTGGCAAAGGTGGAATCCAGCTGCCGGCGCAGAATCGTGTACTCCTGAACCATGTGATTGAGCCACTGCTGGGTCTGCTGGCGGACGTGGCGGGCCTGTCCCTTGGCCTCGTCCAGCACGTTCTGGGCCCGCCGGTGGGCCTCCAGCTCCACCCCGGCGGAGCGCTCCTTCACGGCGGCGTACGCCATGGCGTCCGGCTCCAGCTGGGTGACCCGCAGATCCAGCTGCTGCACCCGCTGCTGGCTGGCCTCCAGGGCCTGGGTCAAGTCCCGGGTCTGGGCTTTGGCCTGCTCCAGCTGGGTCCGCAGCCCCTCGGCCTCCGTCTGAAAGGCCAGCAGCTCCTGCTCCCGGACGGCGGCCTGCTCCAGCTCCTGGCGGACCTGCTCCAGCTGGTCCTGGAGCTGCTGGAGCTGCTGCTGATTGGCCTGGGCGGAGCTCTCCAGATAGTCCAGCACATCCTGACGGTTAAAGCCGCCGAAGGCGGCGTTGCGGAATTGATGATCCATAGGGGCACCTCATTCAATCGTCGAAGCGTTTAGATTTGCCCCTAGTTTATCACACTTCCGCCGCAATTACAATAGAAATCAAATCCCCGATGGGGGGCATTGTCAGAAAAAAGAAGTCCGTACAGACGATCTCCACCCGCTCCCCGGTCCGCTCCAGCCATTCCAGCCGGTCAGGCGTCAAATCGAAAGCGATCACGTCGTTGAGCGCATATTTCTCCAAAAACTCCTCCTCCACCTGCACCAGAATCCGGTTGTTTTCTGCGTCAACGTCCGCAATGGTCCCGAAAAACCGAATTTCGTCAAATTCCACACGCTTTTCCGGCTCCTCCGGGTCCGCGTCCTGATAGGTTCCCTCAATAACCGGCGCGTCACCGAAGGGGTACTCCCCGTCGGGGCCGTACAGAATCTCGCGGGGGATGGACTGCGCGTCCGGGCGGGAGACAAAATCGTCCTCCGGTCCAATTTTGTAGTCGGTGAAGGCGGCAAAAAACGTGCCGTCGTCCAGCAGGGAAACGGCGATGGCCTTGACCGCCGTTTTTCCGTTGGAAAATTGAATCTCCATCACAATCAGATCCTCCCGCAGCGTCGGAGGCAGGTCCGCGATGGAGGTCCCCGGCCTGTGGAGGGCCTCCACGGTCTGGTCGGGCACCCAGTCGATGAGCAGGTAGTAATATTCGCTGGGGTCCGCGCCGTAGGGGACGGTAAAATTTTGGGCGCTGCCGAACCCGTCCCGGGTCTCGGTCCAGTCCTCAAAGCGGATTTTCTGGTTTTTGCAGGAGAACCGGACCTGTTCGATGTCCTGTCCCGCCAGGTAGAACATCAGTGGGTGTCCGGTCTGGCTGCCGTCGTCTCGGATGGTCCCCGTCTGCATCACCGCCCCGGCGGAGGTAATCTCTTCGTTGGAGCCCTGGGCGTAGGCGGTGACGGCGGGGAGGGGAGAGGACCAGACGATTTGCACGGAAAAAACGGTAATCAAAAGGGCCGCCGCAATCCCCCAAGCCCGGGAGATCCGGAAGGGTTTCCCCGGCGGACTCTCCGCCGCCTCCTGGATGCGGCGGGGATTCAAATTGCTCAAAGCCTCCTCTAAAATGTCCCGTTTCATAGATCAAATCCCTCCTTTTGCAGATATTGCTTCAGCTTCTGCCGGATGCGGGACAGCCGGACGGTGACGGTGTGCCGGCGCAGGCCGAAGTGCTCCGCCAAATCCTCCAGGGAGTCCCCGAACCAGTACCGCCGGACAAACAGAATCCGGTCCTCCCGCTTCAAGCCGTCCAGAAACCCCTCCAGGGCCTCGGTAAGCGCCCGGGCCTCCAGGGCGGTCTCCGCGGTCTCCGGTCCGGCCAGACACCCCTCCAGCTCGTCCAGGGCACCGTCATAGCTGCTGTTCCGCTTCTGGGCGGTCCGGTCCCGGCGCTTTTTCAGGGCCAGATTGCGCACCACCCGGCACAGGTAGCTCAAAAGGTGTTCCGGGCGCTGGGGCGGGATGGCGTTCCACACCGCCAGATAGGCGTCGCTGACGCACTCCTCCGCGTCCTGGGCGCTGCCCAGAATGTTTCGGGCCGTCCGGGTGCACAGGGGGCCGTACTTGTCCGCCAGGGCGGCGATGGCCTGCTCTGAGCGCTGGAAGAACAGGTCGATCATTTCGCTGTCGTCCACAGGCTTTTCCTCCTTTCAAAACGTGGTCTCACCCATACTCTACCCATTCGGCGCGAAGGGTCACAAAAAAGCGCCGGAATATCGGAAAAAACCGGCCGAATTTTTTAGTTGATAAATTCAAAAAAATGTAGTACAATACAATCCAGCTTTGTTTTCGCTTCGGCGCAGAACAAGGCCGCACTAGTCGGGGAGTTAGCGGTGCCCTCTGCCTGCAACCCGCTCCAGCAGGGATGAATCCCGGCCCCCGGACGTAGTTTGTGCCGTCTGCCCCAGATAAGCAGCGATGATGGACCGGTCCCGCGCAACGCGGAGCCGTGAACCGTGTCAGGCGGGGAACCGAGCAGCACTAAGCGGTACGCCGCGTGTGCCGCGGGGGTACTGTTCCTGAGCCGGCTGTCTGGGTTACGGGTATAACCTGCGCTTCAAAGGCCGGTGTGCGGTCTTGTTCTGCGCCGTTTCTGATTTTGGGAGGTTTTGTGGGATGTATCAGGCTCTGTATCGAAAGTGGCGGCCCCGCACCTTTGACGATGTGGTGGGCCAGTCCCATATCACCGACACCCTCAAGCAGCAGGTGCTGCAAAACCGCCTGTCCCACGCCTATCTGTTCACCGGCACCCGGGGCACCGGCAAGACCTCCTGCGCCAAAATTCTCTCCCGGGCGGTGAACTGCCAGAACCCCCAGGGGGGAAACCCCTGCAACCAGTGTCCCGCCTGTCTGGGCATTGAGAACGGGTCCATTCTGGACGTGCTGGAGCTGGACGCCGCCTCCAACAACGGGGTGGACCAGGTCCGGGCCCTGCGGGATGAGGCGGTGTATACCCCCGCCGCCGTAGGGAAGCGGGTGTACATCGTGGACGAGGTGCATATGCTGTCCACCCCCGCCTTCAACGCCCTGCTGAAGATTTTGGAGGAGCCCCCGGAGCACCTGATGTTCATCCTGGCCACCACGGATTTGCACAAGGTCCCGGCCACCATCAAAAGCCGCTGCCAGCAGTTCGCTTTCAAGCGCATCCTGCCCCAAGCCATCGCCGGCCGGCTGGAGGAGGTGGCCCGGCAGGAGAACATCCCCCTCACCCAGGAGGCCTGCGCCCTTCTGGCCCGGCTGGCGGACGGGGGCCTGCGGGACGCCCTGTCTCTGCTGGACCAGTGCGCCGGCGGCCAGGAGGAGATCGGCGAGCGGGAGGTTTTGGATATTCTGGGCCTGGCGGGCAATTTGGAGACCGCTAGGCTGATGGACCAGATTGCGGACCGGAACACCGCAGGAGCCCTGGAGACCCTCTCCCGGCTGTACGCCGCCGGAAAGGAGCTGGGCTCCCTGCTGGGGGAGCTGGGCTCCCTGGCCCGGGACCTGCTGCTGCGGAAAACCGCGCCCCAGGGGGGGGCGGCCCTGCTCACCGGCGGCTATGACGAAGCCACCCTGCGGGATCTGGGCCAGAAGTTTCCCACCTCCCGGCTGTTGCAGATTTTGACGGTCCTCCAGAACACCCAGGGGGCCCTGGCCCGCAGCGCCAATCGAAAAACCGAAGCGGAGCTCTGCCTGATCCGGCTGTGTGACCAGGAGGCGGACGAGTCCTTCGGGGGACTCAGCGCCCGGGTGGCCGCCCTGGAGGAAAAGCTGCAAACCCTCCATACCACGCAAAGTAGGCACACAAACCCGGCTCCGGCCCCGCAGCCGGAACCCAAGCCGGAGCCCAAACCGGAGCCTGCTCCGGAAGCCCCGGCGGACAGCAGCTTCTGGCCCTCCTTCGCGGCGGGCCTGCGGGGAAAGGTCCCCCCGTCGGTGATCCCCTATCTGAACAACCCGGATAAGGTAACCGGCGTATGGAAAAACGGCGGGCTGACCCTGTGGACGGACAGTGAGTTTACCCGGACCATGCTCAACAAGCCCGCCATTCTGGAGGCGCTGTCCCAGGCGGCCCAGGCCCGGTTCGGGGTTCCCGCCCAGACGGCGGTGGTCACCGGCAAGGCCCCCAGGCAGGAGCCGGTCCCCTCCCCCCAGGCGGCACAGCCGGAGGAACCGGAGAAGCCGGAGGAGAAAGACGCTCTGGACGATTTGCTGGCCTTTGGAGAATTTGACAACATACAGGTAACACAATAAAAAAAGGAGCGAGCATGATGGCAAAAGGATATGGAAACCGCGGCGGTATGATGGGCGGCGGCGTCAACATGAACATGATTAAGCAGGCCCAGAAAATGCAGCAGGATATGCTCCGGATGCAGCAGGAGCTGGAGGAAAAGACCTATGAGGCCGCGGCGGGGGGCGGCGTGGTCACCGCCACCGTCACCGGCAAGCGGGAGCTGCAAGCCCTGGAGATCGACCCGGACGCGGTGGACCCGGAGGACGTGGAGATGCTGGAGGACATGATTGTGGCCGCCGTCAATGAGGCCCTGCGGGCCGCCGAGAGCGACGCGGCGGGCACCATGCAGAAGCTCACCGGCGGACTGAACCTGCCCTTTTAAACCGAAAAACCGTGGGGGAATGCTCCCCCACGGTTTGTTTTATCCCTGATTCTGCGCCTCCACCAGACGCACGCCGCAGTATTTCTCCCGCAGCTTGGGCTTTTCGATTTTGCCGGTGGGATTCCGGGGCACCGGGGCAAAGATGAGCTTCCGGGGCCGCTTGTACCGGGGCAGGTCCATGCAGAACTGGTTGATTTCCCCCTCGGTGCAGGTCATTCCCTCCTTCACCTGGATGACGGCGGCGGCAATCTCCCCCAGCCGCTTGTCCGGCAGGCCGATGACGGCTACGTCGTGGATCTTCGGGTGGGCCGCCAAAAAGTCCTCAATCTGCACTGGGTACAGATTTTCGCCCCCGGAGATGATAACGTCCTTCTTCCGGTCCACCAGGAAATAGAACCCGTCCCCGTCCTGGCGGGCCATGTCGCCGGTGTGGAGCCAGCCGTCCTTCAGCACGCTCTGGGTGGCCTGCTCGTCGTGGTAGTAGCACACCATCACGCCGGGGCCCTTCACGCACAGCTCGCCCACCTCGCCCTGGGGGACAACCGCGCCGGTCTCGTCCACGATTTTGCACTTCCAGCCGTAGCCGGGCACCCCAATGGCCCCCACCTTATGGACGTTCTCCAGTCCCAGATGGACGCAGCCGGGGCCGGTGGACTCGGACAGGCCGTAATTTGTGTCGTACTTGTGGTGGGGGAAGTAGCTCAGCCAGTGCTTGATGAGGCTGGGGGGGACGGGCTGGGCGCCGATGTGCATCAGCCGCCACTGGGCCAGCTGATAGTCCTCCAGCTTCAAATCTCCCCGGTCCAGGGCCGCCAGAATGTCCTGGGCCCAGGGCACCAGCAGCCACACGATGGTACAGTGCTCCCGGGAGGCGGTCTCCAGAATGGCGCTGGGGGAGTTGCCCTTTAAAAGCACCGCCCGGCTGCCGGTGAACAGGGAGCCGAACCAGTGCATCTTGGCCCCGGTGTGATACAGGGGCGGGATGCACAGAAATACGTCCTCATGGGTGGTCTCATGGTGAATGGCCTCCATCCGGGCGGACTGGAGCAGGGCCCGGTGCCGGAGCAGGATGGCCTTGGGGAAGCCGGTGGTGCCGGAGGAGTAATAGATGGCGGCCTCGTCCTCGTCGTCAATCAGGACCTTGGGGGCCACGCTGGAGCAGTCGGCGGTGGCCCGGTGGTAGTCCTCGGCAAAGGTGGGGCAGGTCTCCCCCACAAACAGGAGCATCAGCTTGTCCGACAGCTTGGACACAATGGCCTCGATACGGCCAATGAACTCCGGACCGAAAAACAGCACATCCGCGTCGGCCAGCTTCAGGCAGTAGTCAATCTCGTCGCTGGTATAACGGAAGTTCAGCGGGACGGCAACAGCTCCGGCCTTCAGCGCGCCGAAATAGATGGGCAGCCACTCCAGGCAGTTCATCATAAGCACGGCCACCTTCTGCCCCCGCTGAATCCCCCGGCTGAGGAGCAGGTTGGCCACCCGGTTGGCCTTCTCGTCAAAGACGGACCAGGTGATTTCCCGGCGGTAAGGGGCGCAGGCAGAGGGCTGGATCAGCTCGTATTCCTTCCAGGTGACGCGCTGGCGCTCCTGAATTTCGGGGTTTATTTCCACCAGGGCGATTTCTTCGCCATAGAGTTTGCTGTTTCGCTCCAGCAAATCGGTGATGGGCATGGCTTCGTCATTCCTCTCTCCCAAAATGGGACGTGTACTTTTGGGCGTTAAACTACCAAAGTATTTTACCCAGTTTCCTGTCAAAAGTCAAGGCCCCTGTCCAGCAGCAGCGCGATGGCCTGGGCCGCGCCGTGATGGAGGTTATCCGCCACCTGAAACCGCGCCGCCTCCACCGCCGCCGGACAGGCGCTGCCCATAGCCACGGCAATCCCCGCCGCCCGGAGCATCCCCAGGTCGTTTTCGCTGTCCCCCACGGCGGCGCAGCGCTCCAGCGGAATCCCATAAAACTCCGCCAGCAGCGCCAGGGCCGTCCCCTTGTCAATGTCCTGGCATACCAGCTCGAAATCCCCGGGGCCGGAGCTGGTCAGATTCATCCCCGGCAGGGCGGCGGCCTCCCGAATGGGAAACCGGGCCGGGTCCCCCTCCACATGGAGCTTGGTCAGGGGGCCGTCATAGCCCTCCAGCCAGCCCAGGGGATCGTCAAGCAGTACCACGTCCTCCTCCCACACGGGCCTGGGGAAGTAGCGGCCCAGCGCCTCCGCCGACCAGGCGGGAATCAAAATCTGCTCTCCCGCGAAAATCATGGGGTCCAGCCGGCGCTCCAGACACAGCTTCAGTACCTCCCGCCCCCCGTCCCGGGGCAGGTCCCAGCGGCGCAGCTGCTTTCCTGTTTCGCAGTCCGCCACCACCGCGCCCCCCAGGGCGGCGGCATGGGAGTCAAAGCCCCCCTCCCGGGCGAACCAGGCGGCCTCCCGGCTGCTGCGGCCGGTGGCGATTACCACCCGCACCCCCTGGACCCGGGCAGCGGCGATGGCCCGGCAGGTCTCCGGGGCCAGGGTGTGGTCCGGCAGCAGGGCAGTACCGTCCAGGTCCAGGGCAATCAGATCACACCGGGCCACTTATGCCTCTCCCTCCAGGAAATAGGAGGCCTCCATGTCCGCCGTGGCCAGGGCGAAGGCCAGGGGGTATTTTTGCAGCGCCTGGCCCACCGTCCGGGGGTCCTCTCCTCCGGAAAAGCCCATGTGCCAGCGGATGGCCATGGCTTCCTCCCGGCTCAGGCGAATAAATCCGTTGACGATGTACACAGATTTCTCCCCGTGGCCGTAGGGCAGGGGATCGTCAAAGGTGTAACTGGGGACGGACTGCCACTTGCCATCCGGGCCCTTCACGTTCCGGGTCCCAAGCTTGTAGCAGCCGATTTTGCAGGCGTCGTGGAGCAGGGCCACGATGGCGACGGATTCGGCAGAGTATTCCAGACCGTACAGCTCCTGTACCCGCTCCCGGGCCAGGTAGTCCACCAGACAGTGGTACACGTTCAGGCTGTGCTCGCACAGCCCCCCGGCGTAGGCCCCGTGATACCGGGCGGAGGCGGGGGCGGTGAAAAAGTCGCTTTTGTTCTCCAGGTAGTTGAGGAGCTGATCCGCGCCGTCCCGGGTGATGTTGGCGCGGAAAATTTCCAGAAATTCTTCCTTAGCTGGCATGGATAAAATTCCTCCTTGCGTATTTTTTCTGATTGTAACACATTGGGGCCAAAAAGAAAAGAAACATTGTGGAAAGTTTCTCTATCCAAGGCCCGCCGGGACGGCTATAATGTAGCCTGCAAGATTTGCGGGTCCGTCCTGCAAAGGAGGTTTTGTTTTATGACCAAGGATTTGACTCAGGGCAGCCCCATGCGGCTGATTTTGGGCTTTACCCTGTCCACTCTGCTGGGGCTTCTGTTCCAGCAGCTGTATAACGTGGTGGACACCATGATCGTGGGCAAGCTGCTGGGCTCCCAGGCGCTGGCCGCCGTGGGCTCCACAGGCTCGGTGAACTTTTTGGTGATCGGCTTCTGCACCGGGGTGTGCAGCGGCTTCGCCATCCCGGTGGCCCAGCGGATGGGCTCCGGCGAGCACTCAAAAATGCGCCAATGCGTGGCCAACGCCGCCTGGCTGTCCGCCGGCTTCGCCCTGGTGCTCACCGCCGCCACCGCCCTGCTGTGCCGGACCATCCTCGTCCTTATGAAAACCCCGGCGGACATCTTTCAGGATGCGTACCTCTATATTTTTATCATTTTTCTGGGCATTCCGGCCACCTTCCTGTATAACCTGCTGGCGGGGGTGGCCCGCTCCCTGGGAGACAGCCGCACGCCGGTGTACTTTCTGGCTCTGTCCTCCGTGCTGAACATCGCCCTGGACGCGGGATTTATCCTGTTGTTCCACACCGGCGTGGCCGGGGCGGCCCTGGCCACGGTGATTTCCCAGCTTGTTTCCGGCGTGGCCTGCTTCTTCTATATGCGCAAAAAATTCCCCATCCTCCACATGAGCCGGACGGAGCGGGCCTTTGATCCCCATACGGCAAAGGTTTTGTGCAGAATGGGCCTGCCTATGGGCCTGCAATACTCCATCACCGCCATCGGCTCCATCGTGCTGCAATCCGCCGTGAACACCCTGGGCAGCACCGCTGTAGCCAGCGTCACCGCCGGGCAGAAGGTATCTCTTTTCTTCTGCTGCCCCTTCGACGCTATGGGGGCTACGATGGCCACCTACTGCGGCCAGAACGTGGGGGCCATGAAGCTGGACCGGCTGGCCCGGGGGGTGCGGGACTGCGCCCTGCTGGGCCTTGTCTACTCCCTGCTGGCTCTGGGGATCGCCGCCCTGTTCGCCCCCCAGCTTGTGATGCTGTTTCTGGACGCCCGGGAGCCGGGGGCGGTCCAGGTGACCGACCTGGCCGCCCGGTTTCTGCTGATTAACACCGCGTTCTACTTCCCCCTGTCCCTGGTGAACATTGTGCGCTTCTCCATCCAGGGCATGGGCTTCAGCACCCTGGCCCTTCTGGCGGGGGTGCTGGAGATGCTGGCCCGCACAGGGGTGGGGCAGTTCCTGGTCCCCGCCTTCGGCTACACCGCCGCCTGCTTCGCCTCCCCCGCCGCCTGG
>CAJUPG010000071.1 GCA_910588455.1 uncultured Oscillospiraceae bacterium | reverse complement strand
CAGCTTCCGGTGGGAGGGCTTGAAGCCGTCGATCTCCGGGATGGCCCGGGAGACAATGACGGACATGGCGTAGGGCATATAGTTGATTTCCAGGGTCTGGGTGATGGGCTGCTCCAGCACCTCCGCCCGCAGGCCCATCACATTGGGGTTGCTGTTCTTTGCTTTATTCTCGTTGGGAGATTTTTTCTTTGCCAAGTAAATCAGTCCTTTATGAAATATCCGCCAGCTCCAAATATTCGTGTCCATGTCCGGCGATGTGGTTCTTCCGGCCGGGCAGGTCGTCCCCCAGCAGCAGGTCGAACATCTGGGCGGTGCGCTCGATGTCCTCCGGCATCACTTTAATCAGCCGGCGGGTCTCCGGATTCATGGTGGTCAGCCACATCATATCCGGCTCGTTCTCGCCCAGTCCCTTGGAGCGCTGCACCTCATACTTCCGGCCCTTCAGGCCCTCCACAATATCGTCCTTCTCCTTGTTGGAGTAGGCGAACCAGGTCTTTTCCTTGCAGGTGATCTCATACAGGGGGGATTCCGCGATATACACATACCCCTGCTGAATCAGGGTGGGGGTCAGCCGGTAGAGCATGGTCAAAATCAGCGTGCGGATCTGAAAGCCGTCCACATCCGCGTCGGTGCAGATTACCACCTTGCTCCAGCGCAGAGACTCCAGGTCAAAGGCGTTCAGGTCCTTCACGTGCTTATCCTGGACCTCCACGCCGCAGCCCAGCACCTTGAGCAGGTCGGTGATAATCTCGCTTTTGAAAATCTTGGCGTAATCCGCTTTCAGGCAGTTCAAAATCTTACCCCGGACCGGCATGATGCCCTGATACTCCGCGTCCCGGCTGAGCTTTACCGCCCCCATAGCCGAGTCGCCCTCCACGATGTACAGCTCCCGGCGGCTCACGTCCTTGGTCCGGCAGTCCACAAACTTCTGCACCCGGTTGGAGATGTCCACGCTGCCGGACAGCTTCTTCTTGATGTTCAGCCGGGCCTTTTCCGCGCTCTCCCGGCTGCGCTTGTTAATCAAAACCTGCTCGCAGATCTTATCCGCGTCGAAGGGGTTTTCGATAAAATAGACCTCCAGCTGGCTGCGGAGGAACTCGGCCATCGCCTCCTGGACAAACCGGTTGTTGATGGCCTTTTTGGTCTGGTTCTCATAGCTGGTCTGGGTGGAGAAGTTGTTGCTCACCAGGACCAGGGCGTCCTGAATGTCGTTAAACGTCACTTTTGACTCGGATTTCTGATATTTTCCCCCCTGCTTCAGCCGGGCATCGATGGCGGAGACAAAGGCGGACCTCATGGCCTTTTCCGGGGAGCCGCCGTGCTCCAGCCAGGAGGAGTTGTGATAGTGCTCGATCAGCTGCCGTTTGTTGGAGAAGCAGAAGGACACCGACAGCTTTACCTTGTACTCCGGCTTGTCCTCCCGGTCCCGGCCCCGGCGCTCGGTCTGCCAGAACACCGGCTGTGTCAGCCCGTCCTCTCCGGCCAGCTCCGCCACGTAGTCCGCGATGCCGTTGTCGTACCGAAAATCGGTGGTCTCAAATTTGCCGTCCACCTGGTTGCGGAAGCGGAAGGTGATCCCCGCGTTGACCACCGCCTGGCGCTTCATCACGTCCATGTAGTAGTCCGCCGGGATGTCGATGTCGGTGAAAACCTCCAAATCCGGCTTCCAGCGGAAGGAGGAGCCAGTTTTCTTCCCCCGGTCGGTGGGCTCCTTTTGCAGCCCCCCCACGTTCTCGCCCTTTTCAAAGTGCAGCGTGTATTTGAAGCCGTCCCGGTAGATCACCGCGTCGAAAAATTCGCTGGCATACTGGGTAGCACAGGAGCCCAGGCCGTTGAGGCCCAGGGAATACTCGTAGTTATCCCCGTCGCCGCCGTATTTGCCGCCGGCGTACAGCTCGCAGAACACCAGCTCCCAGTTGAATTTCTGCTCCTTTTCGTTCCAGTCCACGGGGCAGCCCCGGCCCTGGTCCTCCACCTGGATGGACCGGTCGGCGAAGCGGGTAACGGTGATCAGATTGCCGTGTCCTTCCCGGGCTTCGTCGATGGCGTTGGACATAATTTCAAACACGGCGTGCTCGCAGCCCTCCAGCCCGTCGGAGCCAAAGATAACGCCGGGCCGTTTCCGGACCCGGTCGGCGCCCTTGAGAGCGGAGATGGAGTCGTTGCCGTAGGCGGTTTTTTTCTGAGCCATAGCCTGATTCCTCACAGTATCAAAAATTCTTTTTCCTCTATCATACATGACTTCCCGGTCGAAAGTCAAGGAAATACGGGGGATGGGAATGTCCTGCCGGATATTTAATAGAAGTTACTGGAAGGGATGGCTCTTGCAGGGGCGGCCTCAGTCCATCACCTCGTCCACCGGAATGGGGCCGTTGGCACGCTCATAATCTTCGATATATCTTTGCACAACATATTCAATGAGGTTATTCAACGACCGCCGTTCTCTTGTGCACAGCACTTTAATTTTTTTGTATACTTTTTCGTTTAAACGTAAACCGGTTTGAATTTTACTAACTGCCATTGGTATCACTCCTCTCCAAAACACCAGTGAAGTATTGCCGGCCTCCATAGAGGCATACGATTCCACAGAATAAAACCCCAGCCAACCGGCCAAACTGTCCCCGAAGGAGAGATTTTTATGGGATGCTTTTGGGTCCTGGAGGCCGGGGAGGGCATCGAAGGTATGATCTACCGCCGCCTGCGGGCCCTGAACCGCACAGCCCCCGTATGCTTCGACAGGGAGCGGCCCTCTCTGCTGGTGGTCTCCCAGGAGGCGGCCCGGCGCGGGGTGGCGCTGCCCGACTGCCGCACTGTGCTCCTCCCCGGAGAAGCGGGGGAGCTTTTGGGTGCAAACCATGCGGCCAGCGCCGTAAGCTACGGCTCCTCCCCCCGGGACACCCTCACCCTGTCCAGCCGGGAGGGAACCCGCCTGTGGGCCGCCCTTCAGCGGGAGCTGGTGACGGTGGAGGGACGGGTGGTGGAGCCCCAGGAGTTCCCCCTGGCGCTGGAAAACGGCGCGCCCTCCATGTCCGCCCTGGCGGCGGCAGGGGCGCTGCTGCTGCTGGGGGTTCCGCCGGAACAGATTTCTCAGGCATAAAAGCGCCCGGAACTTTCGTTCCGGGCGCTTTTTTTACACAAAGACGGCCTGATTCAGCTGTGGGACTTGGCGATGGCCAGGGCCCGGTACACGTCCAGGATCCGGCCGAACAGCGGCTCATTTTCCTGCAGGCCGGTGTACTCCGCCAGCGCCTTTTCCACGCCCTCGGCCTTGATTTTCCCCATCAGCTCCACGCTCTGCTCGTCCTCGGGGCAGTCAAAGTGGAGGGCCGCCGCCGCACCCACCAGGAGATGGTCCACCGGCAGGCCGTAGCTGTAGGCGGTGACCAGAGGCTTAATCAGCCGGTCAGTGGGGGCCAGCTTGCGGATGGGCTCCCGGGCCACCCGGGCGGTCTCGTCCTCCAGATAGGGGTTCTGGAACCGGGCGAAGATCCGGTCGATATAGGCGTGGTGCGCGGCGGGGTCAAAGCCGAACTTCCGAATGAGGCCCTCGCCGCTCTCCTGCATGGCCTGATAGACCAGATTGCCAATGGCCGGATCCGCCACGCTCTCCACGATGGTTTTATGGCCCTTCAGCGCGCCCAGGTAGGCGCAGATGGCGTGGCCGCTGTTCAGGGTAAACAGCTTGCGCTCCAGATAGGCGGACAGATCGTCTACAAAGCTGCATCCCTCAATATTGGGCAGCTCGCCCTTCCAGCCGCCCTTCTCCACGTCCCACTCGGTATACTGCTCCACCGCCACGTCCAGGGGATTTTCAAAGGAGGCCTTGGGGACGATCCGGTCCACGGCGCAGTCGGCAAAGCCCACGTACTCCTTGGCGTAGGCGGTTTCTTCCTCGCTCAGCAGGGCGTAGACCGCGTCCCGCAGCTGGCTGGTGCCCCGGATGGCGTTTTCACAGGCTACGATATTCAGGATTTCGGTGCTCCCCGCCGCCTTCCGGGCCTGAATCCCCGCCGCAATGGGCTTGGCCACAATGGGCAGAATGCGCAGGCCCACGGCTGTGGTAATCAGCTGGCAGTCTTTTGCAATCGCCTCCGCCAGCTCCGGGCCCGCAGAGGAAATGCCGCTGATGTTGGTCACGGTCCACTGGGCGCACTCCCGGTCCTGGATGTGGACGGTATAGCTTTTGCGCTGGTTGATGGCGGAAATCAGATTCTCCGCCACGTCGGCGAAGGTCACATGGTAGCCGCTCTTCTCCAGCAGAGCCCCGATGAAGCCCCGGCCAATGTTCCCTGCGCCGATCATAATTGCCTGTTTCATACTGTTTTCGCTCCTTTATTCTTATTTCCCGTATCGTTTCGGGCCTTGTTGCCTATAGTATATCATCCGCAGGTGCCCCGCGCAAGGCGGGAAACCGCCGAAAAATTCCAATAGAAATCGTTCAAAAACCGTCAAATGAGCGATTTTGCGTATTTTCTCATTTGGAGGCAGGTCGGGACCGCAAGCTTCTTTTTGATTCACATTCTATTGCAGAGCAGTTTCTTGTATTTCCGGGCGTTTTGGCAGAGTGTACAAAAATAAACCCCTTATTTTGTGCAGAAAACGAATGGAATCTTGATTGACATTTCCGGGCTCCTGTGATAAGATTGTTTCAGTCAAATTCAATCAATAAATCAAAATAAATCAGTCAAAGGAGGGGGACGCTATGCTGGCTGAACAGCGCGCCCGCGCGATTTTGCAGCAAATATCCCAGCGCAAGACCGTCAGTGTGACGGACCTTTGCCAGACCACAGGCGCCTCTGAGGCCACCATCCGCCGGGACCTGAACGCCCTGGCCCGCCAGGGCCGGCTGGTAAAAATCCACGGCGGCGCGACCAGTCTGGAGGAGGAGGAGTTCCTGGCCCGGGAGCCGGACCTGGACGTAAAGCAGCGCTACGCCCGGGAAAAGGAGCGCATCGCCCGCTACGCCGCCTCTTTGATCGGCGACGACGACGTGGTCTATCTGGACACCGGAACCACAACCCTCCACATGGCCAGCCATCTGAAGGACTCCGGCGCCCTGTTTGTCACAAGCAGCATCGATTTGGCCGGGATGCTCTCCGCCCACGAGCGCCAGGTCTATCTCCTGGGAGGCGCCCTGAAGCCGGGGACGGTGGACGTGATGGGGGCGGAGGCCCTGGACGGGCTGCGCCGGTACAACTTTACCAAGGCATACCTGGGCACCAGCGGCGTGAGCGTCACCCAGGGCTTTACCACCCCGGACCCGGAGGCGGCGGCCCTGAAGGCTCTGGCGGCCTCCCGGGCGCAGGCCGTCTATATGCTGGCCGACTCCAGCAAATTCGGGCGGGTGACCGCCGCCTCCATCCTGCCCCTGTCCGCCGCCCGGATCATCACCGACCAGACGCCGGAGCAGAAATATCTGGACAGCACCGAGGTTACGGCGGTTTAACGTGTTCTCTAAATACTGCGTGACAGTATGAGATAATAAAAATTTGAAAGGACGTATTCACTATGGTATCCAAGAAAGTCAAAGTTATCAATCCCCAGGGCCTGCATATGCGCCCCGCCCAGCTGTTCGTGGCCGAGATGGCCAAGTTCGACAGCAATGTCACCATTCTCTTCGGCGACAAGACCATCAACGCCAAGAGCATCATGAACCTGATGGCCTCCTGCATCAAGATGGACAGCGAGATTGAAATCCGCTGCGAGGGTGCCCAGGAGGCCGAGGCCCTGGAGGCCGCCGTCAAGCTGGTGGAGTCCGGCCTGGGCGACCTGTAAAGGGAGGAGCACACCATGGTTCTGAAAGGAATCAACGCGTCAGACGGCGTCGGCTTAGGCCGCGCCGTCTGCGTCCGGGAGGAGAGCCTGGACTACTCCCAGGTCCCCTACTCCGGGAAGGAGGCGGAAAAGGCCCGCCTCCAGGCCGCCATTGAGGAGTTCAACGCCCGCACCAGCGCTATGGCCGACCACATTCGGGAGCAGACCGGCCCCAAGGAGGCGGAGATCCTCACCGGCCAGATCACCATGCTGGCCGACCCCTTTATGCAATCCCAGATGCAGGAGGCCATTGACGGAGGCTCCTGCGCCGAAGGGGCCGCCGACGCCATCTGCACCATGTACGCCGATATGTTCGCCGGGGTAGAGGACGAAATGATGCGCCAGCGGGCCACCGACGTGCGGGACATCCGGACCCGGCTGCTGTCCATCCTGCTGGGGGTGAGCGGCATTGACCTGAGCCATCTGCCCGCCGGCACCATTCTGGTGGCCAAGGATTTGACTCCCTCCATGACCGTGGGGCTGAACAAGGAAAACGTGGTCGGAATCCTCACCGAGACCGGCGGCCGTACCAGCCATTCCGCCATTCTGGCCCGGGCCCTTCAGCTGCCCGCCGTGCTCAGTATCCCCAAGGCCCTGGAGCTGATTAAGGACGGCGACGGCCTGATTGTGGACGGCGGCGAGGGCGTGGCGGTCCTCAACCCCGACGCGCTCACCCGCAGCGAGTACCTGGCCAAGCAGAAACGCTATCAGGAAAAGACAGCCGCGCTGGAAATTTACCGGGACAAACCCACCGCCGACGCAGACGGGAAGTATTACCATCTGTACGCCAACATCGGCTCCGCTGCCGAGGCGGAGGCCGCCGCCCAGTCCGGCGCGGAGGGCATCGGCCTGTTCCGCACGGAGTTTCTGTTCATGGACCGGACCAGCGCTCCCGACGAGACCATCCAGTACGAAGCCTACCGGGCGGTCTCCAAAACCATGGAGGGGAAAGAAGTCATCATCCGCACCCTGGACGTGGGGGGCGACAAGGCCATTGACTACCTGGGGCTGGAGAAGGAGGAGAACCCCTTCCTGGGCCACCGGGCCATCCGCTACTGCCTGGACCGCCCCGAGCTCTACAAGGTCCAGCTCAAGGCCCTGCTCCGGGCGGGGGCGGAGGAAAAGAACATCAAAATCATGCTCCCCCTGGTCACCTGCGTAGAGGAGGTCCGGGACGCCCGGGAGCTGCTGGAGCAGTGCAAGAAGGAGCTGGCCGAGGCCGGGGTGCCCTACGACAAGGACATCGCCCTGGGGGCTATGATCGAGACCCCCGCCGCCGCCCTCATCGCCGACCTGCTGGCCCAGGAGTGCGACTTCTTTTCCATCGGCACCAACGATTTGACCCAGTACACCATGGCGGTGGACCGGGGCAACGCCAAGGTCGCCAAGCTGTACAGCCCCTTCCAGCCCGCGGTGCTGCGCTCCATCCGCAGCGTGATTTCCGCCGGTAAGCGGGCGGGGATTCCTGTGGGGATGTGCGGCGAGGCCGCCGCCGACCCGGGGCTCATCCCCCTGCTCATGTGCTGGGGTTTGGACGAGTTCTCGGTCAGCTCCGCCTCTGTGCTGGCCACCCGGGCCCAGATCCACCGCTGGCACGAGAAGGATTTCCGCCGGATTACCGAGGAGGCCCTGGGCCTGTCCACCGCCTCCGGCGTAGAGGGTTACCTGAAAGCAAGCGTGAATCAATCATGATTTCATAAGGAAAGGACGTTTTTCCGTGAAAGAACGCGTACAAAAATTCGGGCGCTTCCTCAGCGGCATGGTCATGCCCAACATCGGGGCATTCATCGCCTGGGGTCTCATCGCCGCCCTGTTTATCCCGGATGGCTGGCTGGGCAAGTGGGGCCCCGCCGCCACCATCAACGAAATGGTGGGCCCGATGCTCTCGTATCTGCTGCCCATCCTCATCGGCTACACCGGCGGCAAGGCCGTGGGCGGCCAGAAGGGGGCGGTGGCCGGCGCCCTGGCCACCCTGGGCGCCATCGCCTCCACAGACAGCACCATGTTCATCGGAGCCATGATCTGCGGCCCTCTGGGCGGCTGGTGCATCAAGCGGTTTGACAAGGCCATGGAGGGCCATGTTCCCGCCGGCTTCGAGATGGTGGTGAACAACTTCTCCGTGGGCATCATCGGCGGCGTTCTGGCCATACTGTCCATCTTTGCCATCGGCCCGGCCTGCGTAAAGATCACCGACGTGCTGGGCGCGGGGGTGGGCCTGCTGGTGAATAACGGCCTGCTGCCCCTCACCGCCGTGCTGGTGGAGCCTGCAAAGGTCCTCTTCCTGAACAACGCCATCAACCACGGCGTGTTCACCCCCATCGGCACCGAACAGGCCATGGAGATGGGCAAGTCCATCCTCTTTATGATCGAATCCAACCCCGGCCCCGGTCTGGGCCTGCTGCTGGCCTACTGTGTAGCCGGCAAGGGTGAGACCCGCTCCTCCGCCGGAGCCGCCGCCGTCATCCAGTTTGTGGGCGGCATCCACGAGATCTACTTCCCCTACGTGCTCATGAACCCCATCGTTATCCTGGGCCCCATGATCGGGAATGTCTGCGGCATCTTCACCCTGTCCATGCTCAACGGCGGCCTGGTGGCTGCCGCCTCCCCCGGCTCCATCATTGCCGAGATGCTCATGACTCCCAAGGGCGGTTATGTGGCCAACATCGCCGGCATCGCCGTGGCCGCCGCAGTCAGCTTCGCCATCTCCGTATTCCTGCTGAAGTTCTTTGGCAAGGACGCCAGTCTGGCGGAGGCCCAGGCCCAGGTGGCCGCCTCCAAGGCCGCCAGCAAGGGGCAGGCTGTGGAATCCACCACCGGCGCCTCTGTAGATATCCATTCCGTGAAGAAAATCGTCTTTGCCTGCGACGCCGGCATGGGCTCCTCCGCCATGGGGGCCACCATGCTGCGCAACAAGCTGAAGGACGCGGGCATTACCGGCATTGAAGTAATTCACCACCCGGTTTCCGAGATCCCCGGGGACTGCCAGATTGTGGTGACGCACCATGAGCTGTCCGGCCGGGCCGCCCAGCGGGCTCCCCAGGCCCGGATTATCCCCATCCACAACTTTATGGGTGCGCCTGAGTACGACGCCCTGGTGAACGAACTGCTGGCCGCCCGGAAGGGCGGGGCCGCCCCCGCTCCTGTGGAAGCGCCCAAGGCCCAGGCGGCCGCCCCCGCCGGAGACACCCTCCTGGAGCGCAAGAACATCGTGCTGGGCTGCAAGCCCGTCACCCCGGAGGAGGCCATCCGCGCCTGCGGCCGCCGGATGGTGGAAAGCGGCTATGTAGACGAAGCCTATATCCAAGGTATGCTGGACCGGGAAGCCAGCTTCTCCGTGGCCATCGGCAGCCATGTGGCCATCCCCCACGGCACCAACGACGTAAAACCCCTCATTAAGCGCACTGGCGTCGTGGTAATGACCTACCCGGAGGGCATCGACTGGAACGGCGACAAGGTCAAGCTGGTGGTGGGCATCGCCGCCAAGGGCGAGGAGCACCTTGAGGTGCTGGGCCGCATCGTGGCCATTGCCTCTACTGATGAAGACACCGACAAGCTGGTAGCCTCCGCCGACGCAGAGGTTCTGTTCAAAAATCTGAACGGAATGCAGTAACGGGGCAACCGAAAAAGACGTCCGGCCATCCTGGCCGGACGTCTTTTTGTCTGCTTTTTCCCGCGCCTTACGCCTCCTGGTACAGCTCCAGGATCGCGCCGTCCTTCCAGACAAAGGCCAGCCGGTCTCCCTTTTCGTTGGCCTCCATCGGACCGCAGATCACGCTGTCCGCGTCGGCGATGTACTTCTCCAGCTGGTCTACTTTATAGGCCACATGGGGGTTGCGGTGAATTTCTTCGGGGAAGGGGGTCCCTTCCTCAAATTTCAGATACTCGATTTTGTAGTCGTAGTCGTCCACGCAGCTCACCCAGAACTTGGCCCCCTCGTTATAGACCATGTTGGGCTTGCGGTTGGTGATAGGAATCCCGATGTGCATATACTCGGCTGACATAATTGTTCCTCCTTGACGGATTCTGTTTGGGAGCAGAGCTTACACTCTGCTGTAGGCGGGAGTGTGGCAGGGGGTGTTCCAAAGGCGGATGAACTCCTCGTCCCACTTGGCGATGTTCATCTGGAAGCCGCCGGCCTCCTGTACCGTGAGAATCTCGCCCACCATGCTGGCCACAACCTCCACATCTCTGGCCTTCAAAAACTCCACCGTATCCTTGAACAGCACCAGCTGCTCCATCATGGTAGTGGCCCCGCAGCCGTTGATCATAACGAAGGCCTTGTCCCCTGCCTTCAGCTCCAGGCTGCTGCACAGGGCCTGGGCCACTGCGGCCACCGTGTCCTTGGAGGACATCATGGGCACCCGGACGCCGCCGCCCTCGCCGTGCTGTCCGGCGCCGATCTCCATCAGGTCGGTTTCCCCCAGATCACCGAAGGACATACCGTTCTGGGGATGGGTGGCATCGGTGGATTTTACTGTAACGGAGGCCATACTGTCGGCGTAGCGCTGGGCAATGGCGGCCACTTCATCCAGGCTCTTGCCCTCCCGGGCGGCGGCGGCGGCAATGTGGTACAGGGCCACGGCTCCGGCCAGACCCCGCTTGTTGTCCTCGCCGTTGGGGTCGTACTGAATTTCCTCACCGGTAATGACCTGGCGGACATTCAGTCCGGCCTTCCGGGCCAGCTTCATGGCCTGCTTGCCCGCCAGCTGGTCGCCGGCGTAGTTCAGGGT
>CAJUPG010000070.1 GCA_910588455.1 uncultured Oscillospiraceae bacterium | reverse complement strand
TGGCCCAGTTCTTCATCTCCGCCGCCATCTCGTGGGCGGTCTCCAGGGAGAGGGGCGTGCCCTCGTCCACACATTTTTTCCACGCTTTATAGCAGGTGGTAGACAGGCGCTGCTTCATGACCTCCTCGTTGAAGACCATGCTGCCAAATAATTCCGTTACTTTTTCCATTACTTACTGCTCCTTTACCATAGAAAATAAATCATGCTTTCGCATCCTCGTCCTGCAGGGCGTCATAGCCCTGCTCGCCGGTGCGGACCTTCACCACGTTCTCCACATTGTAGATGAAGATTTTCCCATCGCCGACAGCGCCCGTGTAGAGCACTTTCCTGGCGGTGTTGACCACCTGGGCAACCGGGACTTTGCTGACCACGATGGATACCTGGATGATGGGCAGCATGGTAGCCTCCACCTTCGCGCCCCGAAAGTAGCCCTCGGTCTTGCCCCGCTGCTCGCCGCAGCCCATGACGTTGGCGGCGGTCATGCCGGTGATGCCGATGTCAAACAAGGCCCGCTTGAGGGCGTCGAACCGCTCCATTTTGCACAGGATGTCCACCTTCGTCAGCTTCACCCCATCCTTCAGCACCGGCTGGGGAATGGCGGAAGATGCGACCTCCACCGGCACTGCCTCCTGCACGGGGATGCCATCGGACACCGCGACCGGCAGGCCGTCCGGGGTATCGTCATAGACAAAGGCGAAGCCGCCGTAGGCGGAAGGCAGGCCGTGCTCGGTAATGTCCAGACCCTTCAGTTCCTCCTCCGCAGAGACCCGCAGACCGATGGTGTGCTTGATAACCAGGAAAACGATGACAATCATTACCGCCGCCCAGGCCGCTGTGGACAGTACGCCCAAACACTGGATGCCCAGGAATCTGGCCCCATGGCCGTACAGCAGCCCCTCGCTGGTGGAGAAAATGCCCGTCAGGATGGTACCCATCGCGCCGCAGACACCATGGACAGAAACCGCGCCCACCGGGTCGTCGATCTTCAGCACGGAATCAAAAAAGTTCACGGAGATAGGCAGCAGCAGTCCTGCGGCGGCGCCGATAGCAGCGGCTCCCGCAGGGGAGACGACATCGCATCCGGCAGTAATGGCTACCAGTCCTGCCAAGGCGGCGTTGAGGGTCATGCCCACATCCGGCTTCTTATAGCGGATCCAGGTATAGACCATAGTGACCACGCTGGCAACAGCGGGTGCCATGTTGGTGGTGACGAAGATAAGGCCCGCGCTGGCGATCACATCGTCCCCCTCCATGGAAACGGTGGAGCAGCCATTGAATCCGAACCAACAGAACCAGAGAATGAAGACGCCCAGTGCGCCCAGGGACAGGCTATGGCCCAGGATGGCCCGGGGCTTGCCGTCCCGGTCATATTTGCCCAGCCGGGGACCCAGAATAGCCGCACCGATGCAGGCGCACACGCCGCCCAGCATATGGACCGCCGTGGAACCGGCAAAGTCGTGGAAGCCCAGCCGGCTCAGCCAGCCGCCGCCCCAGATCCAATGGCCGGAAACAGGGTAGATGAACGCGGAGATGCAGAAGGAGTAGATGCAGTAGGAAATGAATTTCGTCCGCTCAGCCATAGAGCCGGAGACGATGGTGGCTGCCGTGGCACAAAACACCGTCTGGAAGATCAGATAGGCAAACAGGGGCACCCCATCAGGCAGAATCCCGCTGTAATCCCCCCGGACAAAGGGGTCCAGCCCACCGATCAATGCACCGCTCCCGGCGAACATCAGCCCGAAGCCCAGCACCCAGTAGGTAGGGGTGCCGATACAGAAGTCCATCAGGTTCTTCATGAGGATATTCCCGGTATTCTTGGCCCGGGTGAAGCCCGCCTCGCACATGGCGAAGCCCGCCTGCATCAGGAAGACCAGCGCGGCTCCCAGCAGGACCCATATGGTGCTGACAGATGAATACATAGTGATCCCTCCGAAACAAAAATAGGCAAAGACGCCCGAGAGATCGACCTCTCAGGCGCCTTTGCCCTTGCGATGGAAACACTTTACCACGATGCAGAGCCACCGTCAATGGACGGGGTCCACAAGGATTTATCTGAATCGTGCAAAAATTTCTACAAAATTTATACAACTCGCACAAGATTCGTGTAGCCGCTCAGGTAGGCATCCACCTCTGCCGCCACAGAACGGCCCTCTGCAATAGCCCACACCACCAGGGACTGGCCCCGGCGCATATCCCCTGCCGCGAAGACTTTCTCCACGTTGGTGGAAAATCCGCCATTGGCTGTGTTGACCGTTCTATCATAGGCCACGCCGAAGGCTTCGCACACATCACCCGCACATCCCGCGAAGCCGGTGGCAGCGATGAGCAGGCCGCAGGGGATGATGTCCCCATCCGTGGTGGCCAAGGCAGTGAGGACGCCATTCTCCGCTGCCAGTTCCTTTACCTGTACGCCGAACCGCCGGGGATCATGGCCGAAGACGGCTATGGCTTCCTCGTGGGCGTAGTCCATGGGCAGAGCGCCGTTTTTCAGATAGTCCGCCGCCGGGCGGCGCACCAGCTGTGTGACGGACCTGCATCCCTGCCGCAGGGCGGTAGCTGCACAATCGCTGGCGGTATCGCCAGTGCCGACAATCACCACATCCCGGCCCTCCGCCGTGGGGGCTGACGGGTCTTTGCCGAACTGCTGCCGCTCTACGGCGGCTTTCAGGAATTCCGTGCCGTAGCAGATACCGGAGACGCCCTCGCAGTCCAATCCCAGCGGCCTGGGCCGCTCCGCGCCGCAGCAGAGAACCACCGCGTCATAGTCCGCCAGCAGCCGATGTGCCACTGAGCGGTCGGCAGCATCCATGCCGGTGACAAAGCTGACCCCCTCGTCGGTCATCAGCTCGATCCGCCGCCGGACCACATCCTTGGGCAGCTTCATATTGGGGATGCCGTAGGTCAGCAGGCCGCCGCAGTGTTCCTCCCTCTCCACAACGGTAACAGAGTGTCCCCGGTGGTTCAGCTGATCGGCGGCAGACAGTCCCGCCGGGCCGGAGCCTACCACCGCCACCTTTTTCCCTGACCACTGGGGCGGACGGCGGCGGTGAACCGCTTTCCGGGCGAAGGCGTCCTCAATAATGTACAGCTCATTGTCCCGTACCGTCACGCTGTCGCCGTACATACCGCAGATACAGGCCCGCTCACAGGGAGCGGGACAGACCCGGCCCGTGAACTCAGGAAAATTGTTGGTTTTCAGCAGACGGCTGAGGGCGTGGTTGGGATTCCCGGCATAGATCATGTCGTTCCACTCGGGAATCAGGTTGTGGAGGGGACAGCCAAAGGCGCTGCCCTCCCACTGGATGCCGGACTGGCAGTAGGGTACGCCGCAGTTCATGCACCGTCCCCCCTGCTCCCGCCGGACGGGCGCACGCACGGGAAGATGGAACGGCTTCCAGTCCCGTACCCGTTCCTCCGGAGGACGGCTGGATGCCTCCTGCCGGACATATTCTAAAAATCCTGTGATCTTTCCCATTTCTCTCACCCCCTGCTTACCGCATAGAAAGCGTCCATCTCCGCCTGCTCCCGGCTCATGCCTTTCTCTTCCCGCTGGGCGATGGCCCGCAGTATTTTGTCGTAGTCCTTGGGCATGACCTTCTTGAAACAGGGGACGTAGGACTGGAACGCCGCCAGGATCTTTTTCCCCCTGGGGGACCCGGTGGCAGCCACATGCTCCTTGATGAGGGCGCGCAGCTCCGCGATGTCATGGCTTTCTGTCAGCCCGGCGGCCTGCACCTGCTCCTTGTTCAGCCGCAAATACAGATCGTGGCGCTCGTCCAGCACATAGGCCACGCCGCCGGACATGCCCGCCGCGAAGTTCTTCCCCGTGGGACCCAGGATCACCACACGTCCTCCGGTCATGTACTCGCAGCCGTGGTCCCCCACACCTTCCACCACTGCCGATGCGCCGGAGTTGCGCACACAGAACCGCTCCCCGGCCATACCGTTGATAAATGCTTTGCCGGAGGTAGCCCCATAGAGGGCCACGTTGCCCACGATGATGTTCTCCCCGGGCTTGAAAGTGCTGCCATTAGGGGGATAGAGGATCAGCTTGCCGCCGGAAAGGCCCTTGCCAAAGCCGTCGTTGCTGTCGCCCTCCAGCGCCAGGGTCAGGCCCCTGGGAATGAACGCCCCGAAGGACTGCCCGCCGCCGCCCTTACAGGAAATGAAGTAGCTGTCGTCCGGCAAACTGTTCCCGCATTGGCGGATAATCTCGGACCCGAAGAGAGTCCCGAAAGAGCGGTCCGTGGAGGATACCTCAATATCCAGCCGCCCGGATTTCTTGTTTTTCAGGCTTTTCCCCAGCTTCCCCATCAGTACGCTCATGTCCGCCGTCTTCTCCAGATGGAAGTCGTAAGCGGCGGCGGGATCGAAGTGGGGAACACGCGCCCCGTAGGGATTGTGGAGGATGCCGCTCAGGTTCAGGGTTTCCGCCCGGTGGGTGACCAGCTTCTCCCGTACCCGCAGCAGGTCGCTCCGGCCTACGAGCTTATCCACCGTGGGGATGCCCAGCTCCGCCATATACTCCCGCAGCTCCTGTGCCACAAAATACATAAAATTGATGACATGTTCCGGTTTCCCGGCGAATCGCTTCCGCAATTCCGGGTCCTGGGTGGCGATGCCCGCCGGACAGGTATCCAGATTGCACACCCGCATCATGCAGCACCCCATGGTCACCAGGGGAGCGGTGGCAAAGCCGAATTCCTCCGCCCCCAGCATACAGGCGATTGCCACGTCCCGCCCGGTCATCAGCTTGCCGTCGGCCTCAATGACCACCTGGGAGCGCAGGCCGTTCTGGATCAGCGTCTGGTGAGCTTCCGCCACTCCCAGCTCCCAGGGCAGGCCCGCGCCGGTGATGGAGCTGCGGGGAGCCGCGCCGGTGCCGCCGTCATGGCCGGAGATGAGTACCACCTGGGCGCCCGCTTTGGCTACGCCTGCCGCGATAGTACCCACCCCGGCTTCGCTGACCAGCTTAACGCTGATCCTGGCCCGGCGGTTGGCATTCTTCATATCGTAAATGAGCTGGGCCAAATCCTCAATGGAGTAGATGTCGTGGTGGGGCGGGGGAGAGATCAGGCTGACACCGGGAGTGGAGTACCGGGTCTTGGCGATCCAGGGGTAAACCTTCTTCCCCGGCAGGTGTCCGCCCTCGCCGGGCTTGGCTCCCTGGGCCATTTTGATTTGAATTTCCCGGGCGCTGCCCAGATACTCCGCTGTCACGCCGAACCGGCCCGAGGCTACCTGCTTGATGGCTGAACACCGTTCGCCGTTCAGCCGCTCCCGGGCTTCACCGCCCTCGCCGGAGTTGGATTTCCCGCCGATGCGGTTCATGGCGATGGCCAGACACTCATGGGCTTCCTGGGAAATGGAGCCGTAGCTCATAGCCCCGGTCTTGAAACGCTTCACAATGCTCTCCACCGGTTCCACCTCGTCGATGGAGATGCCGCCGTTCTCCGCCGGGCAGAAGTCCAGCAGGCCCCGGAGGGTATGGGGCTTGTCAGCAAAGTCCACCAGGGACGAGTATTCCTTGAATATCTCATAGCTGCCCTCCCGGGCGGCTTTTTGCAGAAGGAGGATCGTCCGGGGGTTATACATGTGGTCCTCCTTGTCCCCTCCGGAGCGGAGACGGTAGGCCCCCATGGAGTCCAAGGTGGTGTCGAAGCCCAAACCCAGGGGATCAAACGCCTGGCTGTGGTTCCATTCTACCCCTTCGCCGATTTCCTCTAGGCCAATCCCCTCCACGCGGCTGATGGTGTTGGTGAAATATTTTTCCACGACTGCCTTGTTGATGCCCACGATTTCAAAAATCTGGGCGGACTGGTAGGATTGGATGGTGGAGATGCCCATTTTGGAGGCGATCTTCACAATGCCGTGGAGGACAGCGCTGTTGTAGTCGCTGACCGCCACACCCTTGTCCTTGTCCAGCAGCCCCTGCTCCACCAGCTCCTCTACGCATTCCTGGGCCAGGTAGGGATTGATGGCCTGTGCGCCATAGCCCAGGAGAGTGGCAAAGTGGTGGACATCCCGCGGCTCCGCGCTCTCCAGCACCATGGAGACAGCCGTGCGCTTCTTGGTACGCACCAGATACTGCTCCAGGGTGCTTACCGCCAGCAGGGACGGGATGGCCACATGGTTCTCGTCCACGCCCTGGTCGGAGAGAATGAGGATATTGGCACCCTTCTTGTAGGCCCGGTCCACGTTGACCACCAGCCGGTCCAAGGCATTTTCCAAGGGCGAGCCTTTATAGTACAGGAGGGAGACTGTCTCCACATGGAAGCCGGGACGGTCCATGTGCCGGATCTTCATCAGCTCCACGCTGGTGAGGATGGGGTTGGGGATTTGCAGCACCGTGCAGTTGGATGCCTTCTCCTCCAGAAAATTCCCGCTGGGGCCTACATAGACGGTGGTATCGGTGACAGTCTCCTCCCGGATGGCGTCAATGGGCGGGTTAGTCACCTGGGCGAAGAGCTGTTTGAAGTAGTTGAACAGGGGCTGATGCCGCTCGCTGAGCACTGCCAGGGGCGTATCTACGCCCATAGCGGAGGTAGGCTCCACCCCGTCTCTTGCCATAGGGAGAACGGAGTCCTTGATTTCCTCATAGGTATATCCAAATGCCTTATACAGCCGGTCACGAACCGCCTGGGGATGGGTCTCCACCCGGCGGTTGGGGATGGGCAGATCCCGGAGATGGACCAGATTGGCATCAAGCCACTCGCCGTAAGGCTGCCGGGCGGCACAGGTCCGCTTGAGTTCTTCATCATCCACCAGCCGCCCCTGGCGCAGGTCCGCCAGCAGCATCCGGCCCGGCTGAAGCCGGGACTTCTTTACAATTTTCTCCGGCGGCACGTCCAGCACGCCTACTTCGGAGGACAGAATCATCTGCCCATCATCGGTAAGGTACCACCGGCAGGGCCGCAGGCCGTTGCGGTCCAGCACCGCGCCCACGGTATCCCCATCGGAAAACACGATGGCGGCGGGGCCGTCCCACGGCTCCATCATGGTGGCATAGTAGTGGTAGAAGTCACGCTTTTCCCGGTCCATGCGCTTGTCGTTGGCCCAAGGCTCGGGGATGCACATCATGACGGCCTGGGGCAGCTCCACGCCGTTCATCATGAGAAATTCCAGGGTGTTGTCCAGCATGGCGCTGTCGCTGCCCCGCTGGTCCACCACGGACAGAATCTTATCCATGTCCTCGTCCATCAGTGGGGAGAAGATGGTTTCCTCCCGGGCCAGCATCCGGTCCACGTTGCCCCGGATGGTGTTGATCTCCCCGTTGTGGAGGATGTACCGGTTGGGGTGTGCCCGCTCCCAGGATGGAGTGGTGTTGGTAGAGAACCGGGAGTGTACCAGGGCAATGGCGCTCTCGCAGTCCGGATCGGTAAGGTCGGCGTAGAACTGCCGGAGCTGTCCTACCAGGAACATCCCTTTATAGACAATGGTCCGGCTGGAGAAGGAGGGGATATACGTGTTGATATTGGACTGCTCGAAGGTCCGCCGGACCACGTAGAGCTTCCGGTCAAAATCCAGGCCCCGTCCGCAGTCCGCAGGGCGCTTCACGAAGCACTGGCAGATGCGGGGCATACAGTCCAGTGCCTTCTGCCCCAGGATTTCCGGGTGAACCGGCACATCCCGCCAGCCCAGGAACGCCATACCCTCTTTAGCCACGATGATCTCCAGCATCTTTTTCGCCTGGGCCCGCTTGAGCTTGTCCTGAGGGAAGAAGAACATGCCCACGCCGTAGTCCCGCTCATCCCCCAGGGCGATGCCTAATTTCTCCGCCCAGCGGCTGAGCAGCTTGTGGGGAACCTGGAGCAGGATGCCCACGCCGTCGCCGGTCTCCCCGGCGGCGTCCTTGCCGGCCCGGTGCTCCAGTTTCTCCACGATCCGCAGGGCGTTATCCACTGTGGAATACGATTGCCTTCCTTTGATGTCCACCACCGCGCCAATGCCGCAGGCGTCATGCTCAAATTGGGGACGGTACAATGGTGAGGTATATGTCATAAGAAATACTCCGTTTCCGCTAAAATTCTATTCTTACAGGGTATAGGAATCAATCACCCACTGGGCAGACTCTGCCATCCGGACGCCCCGCTCCATGCTGCGCTTCTGGAGAAAGCGGTGGGCTTCCTCCTCGGTCATGCGGTTGACATCCATCAGCAGTTCCTTGGCCCGGCGGATCAGATTTTGGTCTTCTTCCCGCCGCCGGGAAACCGGATGGCGAAGATGGGCCTTTTCAAAGTCCAGCAACAGGCCCAGTGTGGCGGCAAACTCGGCCCGGGAGGCTGGGACCGGCAACTTGAACAGGTTCTCACCGCCGCACAGATCCAAATAAGACGCCTTTGCTACCACCATGACAGCCGCCAAGCCCCGGAGATCCGCTGCCATGGCATCCGCTGTCATATCCTGAAACCGGAATCCGCAGATGACGGCGGCGCTGCCCATTTGACGAACCGTGCGGATCACCTCCGCGCCGGTAGTACAGACCGCCGCAGTCTCCAGCCCCTCCAAAGCCAGAAGGCGCAGGGTTTTCCGCCGCATCTCCTCTCCGGTAAAAGCTGCTACAATGCGTGTCAAATGCTCCACCTCCCTCCTGGGATAAACGGCTCAGCAGTTTGCCAGATATCTGTCCAGCTCCCACTGGGAGACCTGCGTCCGGTATTCCTCCCACTCCTGCCGTTTTCCGGCAGCATAGCGGGCGGCATATGGACCCAGGACTTCCATGATCACTTTGTCTGTCTCCATGGCGCAGACAGCGGCATCCAGCGAGACTGGCAGGCGCCGGATGCCACGCGCCGCCAGTTCCTCCAGCGGCATGGCATACAGGTTTCCCGCCACTGCCGGCGGCGGCGTCAGTCCCCGCGTCACGCCGTCCAGTCCCGCAGCCAGGCAGGCGGCGAAGGCCAGATAGGGATTGCAGGCCGTGTCCGGGCTGCGAAGCTCCGCCCGGGTCCCTTGGCCCCTGGGATCGGGAATGCGGATCAGGGCGGAACGGTTGGATTCCGACCAGGCCAGGCAGCAGGGGGCTTCATACCCGGGGATCAGCCGTTTATAGGAGTTCACTACGGGATTAGTCAGTGCGCAGAAGCTACCGGCGTGCTCCAGAAGGCCCGCGATAAACTGCCGGGCCAGAAGGGACAGCTTCCGCTCCCCGCTTTCATCGTAAAACAGGTTGCGCCCGTCCTGGAACAGGGACATATTGACGTGCATCCCGTTTCCCGCCGCATCCCGGAGGGGCTTGGGCATAAAGGTGGCGTAAAGGCCGTTCTTTTGCGCCAGAGTCTTCACCGCCAGCTTAAAGGTCATAATGTTGTCGGCTGCGGTGAGGGCGTCCGCATACTTGAGGTCGATTTCATGCTGCCCGGCGGCGGTCTCGTGGTGGCTGGCTTCGATCTCCACCCCCATTTTCTCCAGTGCCAGGACAACCTCCCGGCGGGTGCCCTCACCGAGGTCCAGGGGACCAAGATCAAAATACCCGGCTTTGTCGGAAGTTTTGACTGTGGGGCGTCCCTCTTCGTCGGTCTGAAACAGGAAAAACTCCAGCTCTGGTCCCACATGGAAGTCATAGCCCATTGACTTTGCCTGCCGCAGCGCCCGTTTGAGAATATTCCGGGGATCCCCATCGAAGGGAGTGCCGTCCGGGTTGTAAATATCGCAGATCAGCCGGGCCACCTTTCCATACTGGGGCCGCCAGGTCAGGATGGCAAAGGTGGCCGGATCCGGGCGCAGGTACTGGTCCGACTCCTCTACCCGGACGGAACCCTGGATGGAGCTGCCGTCCAGCATGATCTCCCCGTCCAGCGCCCGCCCGATCTGGGAGGCTGTGACGGCCACATTCTTCAGCTGCCCGAACAGGTCGGTGAACTGCATCCGGATAAATTGGATATCCTCTTCCTCCACCAAACGGAGGATGTCCTCTTTGCTGTAGGTTCCCATTGCTGTCTCCTTCCGGCCCGAAGCCCTTGTCATCTATCTCTTTTGTATGAGCGTTGTTATGCAGAAAAAGAGCAACAGGCACTCCTTGAGGGGGCGCCCTTGCTCTCTCTTGCCTGATTATACGAGTGGAAATGCCGGCCTGTCAACGGTTTTTATCGGGGAAATCGTTCCAAGGAGCGGATTTCAGTGACTACGCCAAAAGCCCCGGACAGCGTGGAAAAAACTTTGTGTAATTCGCATTGCGCGCACAGTTGTATTTCTTGAGCGAACGGTTGCCCCACGTTGGCAGGTACTGTCTGGCCGGAGTTGGCCCAGTCTTTAACAGATCGTCTGAAATTTGTCCGCCGGTTCTGCAGCAGTTTTATTGCCGTTTTCTGGGCCTGATCAGCTTATATCCTGCCGTAAGAGCATGATTATGCCGCTCCTCCTTTGTTGGGGCCTGCTTTCCTGCGCACTCCTTGTTGTCCTGTGCAGATGAGGACCTTTATTTAAAGATTCTCTAGGTCTCGTATATGGTGAATTTATCCTTGACAAATCGTTTCTCAGAAGCGAATCCTTAAAGCCTACGCAAAACAGAACGGCTTTTCCAACCTCAAATGGTACACGGACGACG
>CAJUPG010000069.1 GCA_910588455.1 uncultured Oscillospiraceae bacterium | reverse complement strand
GCATTTCATCGACGGCACCTCCGGCGTGTATAAGGTCAACACCTCTGCAGGCAGCTACGCTACCAACACCTTCAAGGGTCTGGATATGACCATCAGCGAGGACGATGCCCGCGACATTGCCGATATGCTGAACAAGGGTGTTGTAAGCGCCAGCGGCACGTATCCTTACGCAGATAACAGCGCTGTTTATGATCCCCACGACAACTACACCAACAGCCTGGTTGTCGGCGACGGCTCCCCCACCGGGATCAGCGGCGCGAAGGGCCAGCTGTATCTGAACGGTGTGGCTGGTACGCCCAGCGATAACACCACCGGCCTGGGCATTTACAAGGTCTCCCTGCGGGGCGACGACTCTGTGGTGCTGAAAACTCTGGCCATTGAAGAGACCGCCAATGCCGACCAGCCCGGCGTGCGCCTGATCCCCGGCCACTCCACCCTGGTTCGCGCCGACGGCCAGAACGTGAAGCAGAGCAATGGCCGCGATATGTATCAGACCAGCAAGACCGCGTACTTCTACGTGGACGGCTGCCGGACTGACGCGGACAACAAGCCCAACACCACCGGCAAGACCTACGCCTACAGCAGCAGCCTTTCCGTGGGCGTGAAAACCGGTCTGTCCAACGCAGTGGGCATCACCCGCGGCGGCAACAAGGACGAGAACAACAACTACGAGACCTTTGAGCAGGTGTTCGTGACCCCCGCTCAGGACGCCAAGGACCGCGACGTAATCAGCGCGATTCTGGTTTACGGCTACGACATGGGCAGCAGCGATACCATGTACTTCTATAAGGAAGGCAGCTATCACCTGACCGACAAGAGCGGCGTTGAGGTGGCCAGCCGTGCCAATACCGAGAACATCGCCATCACCTACGATATGTACGACGCCAACGGCGAGCTGTATCAGGCTGTGTACAACAACGGCGGCAAGTATTACGACATCGAGACCGCTACCGACATGGTGGACGACCATGCCACCGGCTACTACAAGCTGGGCAAGGACGACGTTGAGGAGCAGTACACCATCACCGACCGCGTGAACCACGGTACGGACCAGAAGCTCACCGACAACAACAATCTGGTGGACGGCGCCAAGAACATCTACGTGCTCAACGCGGAGGCCAAGCACGACGAGTTTGAGGAAAACTTCTACACCAGCGTCGATGCTGTGGCCGGTATCACCGCCAATACTCTGGTTGTGGATACCACCGGCAACAACATTGACTCCATCACCGACATCGCCCGTCACTGCATCGCCGGTGACACCGTGCGCGTGTCCTACACCTACAAGACCACCGGCGACGACGCTTACAAGGTAAAGGTCGTGTTTGTGACCAGCTTCTCCCCCAAGGGCCAGAACAGCGGCGACAACGTGGTGGGCAGCACCCAGTGGGCCAGCTACAGCGGCAATACCTTCACCGTGCGCTACCATGCGGTGGACCGTCCTCTGACCAAGAGCTACGTTGAGGACGAGATCCGCAAGCTGACCGGCGAGTCCAACGTGGACGCAAACCTGGTTATGGGCACCGTGCGCGTGGGCGAGAACGCTAACTGGATCTTTGGCAACTACACCTTGAACACCATTGAAATGGTCTCCGTGGCCTACAACGGCAGCAAGGTGTATGTGGACAAAAAGACTGCGGGCACTTCTACCGACCTTACTGCCGCCGGTCTGAAGAACCTGGGCACTGACGGCACTGTGGTGTATGCCATTGACGGCAAGGTCGTTACAACTGGCGACATCTCCTACACCAGCAACGCCTGGAAAATCAAGGACAGCCTGCTGACGCAGGACGTTGTTCTGCGCAAGGGCGCGGTTGTGAAGATGACCGTAATGAACAATTCTACCGGCGCGATTGAAAACGCTGGCCAGACCCCCGGCAGCTTCGAGGTGAAATATAACACCGTCAAGGTTGAGCTGAACAACATCGTTCCCGTGGGCGCGAACCTGGTGATCCAGAGCAAGCTGGAGGGTGCTATTGCGGACGCGGAGAACTACATCATTACAGTTTCCGAGGACGGGAACAGCAGAGGCTGGGACAGCACCTACAACGGCCACCGCGGCAGCAAGGCCATTACTATGAATCATACCATTTCCAGCGGCACCACCGAGGTAACCATCGGCTGGGAGTGGGGCATGGTCTTCAAGGTTGCAAACGCCACCGTCAGCTACGGTGAGACCCCCGAGACCATGACGCAGAAAATCACCTCTGCCGGTCAGGACGCGCCTGCGTATGCCATCCTGCGGATGGGCTGGAGCTGGAGACTGGATAACTCCTTTGACCAGTATCACTGGGCAAGTCCCGGTCTGATGGACAAAGATGACATTGATGCCAACGAGATTTACAAGGGAATGTATACGAACCAGGTCACATTTGTGAACTTTGGTAATCCCACAGACAATCCGCCGGTTTACAGTGGACCCGCCCAGGGCATGACTCTGTACGGCGGCCTCACCAAGATCGGTCAGGCTGCCACTACCCGCACTGACGCGACGCTGGAAGCTGTGAAAACCGCTTTGACCAGCATGGGAGTTACGGTAATTGCCAATAGCGACTCCAGCAAGCTCTTCGCTTTCAACGGAGATACCATCAAGAAGGCTGAGAATGCGCCTGCGGATGCGACCGGCTTTGCAATCGTCGTAGATGGCGAGAACAAGTTCGTGCCCTATGGTACGAGCATCCAGGAAATTGCCGCTCTTTGCGGTGGTAAGGGCGAGATCACCTTCCCCCAGAGTTTGATGATGACCGCGAAGCCCGGCACGGATGGCGCGCCTGAAGCGGTTGCTCCTTCCGGCGGCACTGGTGACGGTGGAGCTGGCGACGGTTCTGGTGGCGGCACCGGCGGCGGTACTGGTGACGGTGGAGCTGGCGGCGGTTCTAGTGACGGCACCGGCGGCGGCACCGGCGACGGCGGAAACGGCGGCGGTACTGACACCGGCAACGGCGGTACTGACGGCGGTAACGCCGGAGGCGGCAGCAGTGAAGGTACCGAAGGGAACAACGAGCAGACCAACGACAATCAAACTAACGCCTGATTAAGCGTTACCCCCCCCCCCCCGGGAGAAATCTCCCGGGGGGGTTCCTATTCCTTCAGCGTACCGCGATGTAGAAATATCTTGCATTCGCGGTGTTGCCATTGAGCTGCTTGCTCCCCACCGGGCCGCTTTTCACCGAAAAGCCGCTCCCGCCAAGGGTGATGAAGCTCAGGGAAAATTCAACGCCCTCTGCTGCCATGGAGCAGGAGTTCGAGTTAAAATCCCACTCCCGCAGGTTGCTGATTACCAGCACGGCCTTGGGCCGAAAGCCGGTGTGGATGAACTGGGACGGCGCGCCGTTGCCGGTGTAGTACCCCGCGCAAACCGGGAGATTTTCGGCGGAATAGGCGGCGTTCAGTTTAGTGTTGGTTGTGTCCAGGCGGTTTTGCAGACCCGTCAAGGCCGCGTCGATTTTTGCGTTGTCCTCGTTGAAATCGGTGCGCAGGACCTTGTCCTGGGCCTCCCACTGGCAGAGATTGTAATTTTGGGTTTGCTTGGCTGACATATGGAATTCCTCCTCAAAATGTTTTTACATAAGTGGTGGGAATCCCCCAAAAGGTGTACGTTTGCATACACGTAAAAATAAAAAAATTTCCGGATACAATTCCGGAAAGATATGGTATGATAGAGACATGAAAAATTTGCCCGAACCGGCATGACTGGAGGTTTCCACCCATGAACGAACCCATCCAATGGACCCTGAACCAGATGCCCCCCGCCCAGGACGCGCATCTGTCCATCATGACCCCTGAAAACGTGGAGCAGGCCCGGACCTTTCACCGCTCCTTTCCCCAGTACGCCCCCACGCCCCTGGCCCGGCTGGACGGGATGGCCCGGCATCTGGGCCTAGGCGGCCTGTTTGTCAAGGACGAATCCTACCGCTTCGGGCTGAACGCCTTTAAGGTGCTGGGGGGCTCCTTTGCGATGGCCCGCTGTATCGCCGGCCAGCTGGGGCGGGACATGGCCGAAATGACCTATGACTATTTGACCAGCGACGCGTTCCGGGCGGAATTTGGCCAGACGGTGTTTTTCACCGCCACCGACGGCAACCACGGCCGTGGCGTGGCCTGGGCGGCCCGCCAGCTGGGCCAGAAGGCGGTGGTCCGTATGCCCAAAGGCAGCTCCCAGCGCCGTTTTGACCACATCGCCCGGGAGGGGGCCCAGGTGACCATTGAGCAGGTCAATTATGACGACTGCGTGCGTCTGGCCGCCGCGGAGGCCGCCCAAACGCCCCGGGGAGTGGTCATTCAGGACACCGCCTGGGAGGGCTATGAGGAAATCCCCGCCTGGATCATGCAGGGCTACGGCACCATGGCCGGAGAGGCGGCGGAGCATCTGGGCCGCCGGCCCACCCACGTGCTGGTGCAGGCGGGCGTAGGCTCTCTGGCCGGGGCGGTTGTGGGGTATTTTTCCAATTTGTACCCCGAAAATCCCCCCAAATTCATTGTGGCGGAGGCCCGGGCGGCGGACTGCCTCTACCGGGGGGCCGCCGCCGGGGACGGCGCGCCCCGGACGGTGGGGGGCGATCTGCGGACCATTATGGCCGGTCTTGCCTGCGGCGAGCCCAATCCGGTCTCCTGGGACCTCCTGCGCAGCCGCGCCGCCGCGTTTCTCTCCTGCCCCGACTGGGTCAGCGCCCGGGGGATGCGGATGCTGGCCGCCCCGGTGAAGGGGGACCCGGCGGTCACCTCCGGGGAGTCGGGGGCCGTGGGCATGGGGGCCCTGTCCGTCCTTCTGGAGGACCCCGCCTATGCGCCCCTGCGCCGCGCCCTGGAGCTGGACAGGGACAGCCAGGTGCTGCTGTTCTCCACCGAAGGGGACACGGACCCGGAGCAGTATCGAAAGATCGTCTGGGAGGGGGAATACGCCAGTATTTAGCGGCTGCTGTCCCCCTTTGGACCCAGCATCAGCAAGAAATCCACCCCCAGAAGGGCGCAGGAGATCCAGATGGTGCCCAGGCCCAAATACGGGGGCAATACGCTGCCCAGTCCCGCGCCCAGTCCGAAGAGCAGGATAATTCCGCCGTATTTCCCCGCCTCCCACAGCCGCCGGCGGTCCGGGTGGCAGAGGGCTGCGCTCAGGTGGGCGATGCCGCTGCGCAGGTTGCCGATGCACATGGTACTGGCATAGGCGCTGCCGTTGACCACCCGGAAGCTCTGCACCTGCATAGCGCAGGCAAAGGAGGTCAGGGCATTGGCCAGCCAGTTTCCCCGGGCCGGGATGAACCCCACCGCGGCCAGAAGAAGGATCTCCCCCGCCAGCACCAGCTGCCGCCAGTGGACCCGCCCGCCCCCGGGGCGCAGAGCCCGGATCAGGTCGGCGGCCAGCACCCCCAGGGAGAAGGCCAGCACCGGAATCAGATACCGCAGGCAGCCGCCGTAATTCCCGGAGAACAGCTCGTGGCTCATCAGCACAATGTTGCCGGTCTGGGCGTTGGCGAATACCTGGTCCCGCATAAAATAGGAGTACGCGTCCTGAAGCCCGCCGGACAGGGTGAGGGGGATCATAACCAGAGCAGAATCTGACATCTGCCCGGGGTGATTTCGAAAGCGCATAGCGGCCTGCCTCTTTTCCAACGTTTGTAATTTGAGAATGTGATTATAGCTTGCCCGGATGCGGATGTCAACTGCCGCGTCCGGGCAAAAAAAATTTTTTGTCCTGTCAACTTTTCCCCCTTCAGAAGCGTCTAATAGAGCAGATGTGCTTGCAAGCGTCTATTTTACACAGAAAGGCTGAAACGATGGATACGGTACAGGAACTGGTTGCGCTGATCCAGACCAATCAGGAGCGGTTTTACCGCATTGCGTATACTTACGTGAAAAACCGGGAGGATGCGCTGGACCTGGTCCACGACGCGGTGGTCAAGGCGCTGCAATCCTGCCCGGCGCTGAAAAACCCGGCGTATATGCGCACATGGTTTTACAGAATTCTCATCAATGAGAGCCTCTCCTTTCTCCGAAAGCGGAAAAATGTTCTGTCATGGGAGGAGATACCCGCCCAGGCCGCGCCGGACGCCCGCCAGGAGGAATACATCGACCTGTATGCCGCCATCGACAAGCTGCCGGCGGACTTGAAAACGGTTGTAATCCTCCGTTTCTTTGAGGACATGAAGCTGGAGGCGATCGCGGACATTACATCCGCCAACCTGAACACGACAAAATCCAGATTATACCGGGCATTGAAGCTTTTAAAATTGGATATGGAGGTATTGGATCATGATTGACCGCACGAATTACGATAAGATTGCTATCCCTGAAAACCTGGACGCGGTGGTGGGGCAGGCCATTGACGAGGGCCTGTCCAAGCGGCGCAGGCGGACTTGGGGTGTTTGGAAAAAGGCGGGCTCCATCGCCGCCGTACTGGTCCTGTGCACAGTCTCAGCCCTGAATCTGTCGCCGGCCTTCGCCTCCGCCGCCTGCCGGCTTCCGGTGGTGGGGGAGCTGTGCCAGGTGCTTTTGTTCCGGGAGTACCACACAGAGGACGAGATCAAATACGTTGATGTGAAAATTCCCCGGATTGCCCACACCGAGCAGCCGGATCTGGAGAGCCTGGTAAACCAGGAGATCCAGCGGGTGGTCCAGGACTGTATACAGGAAAGCGAGGCCCGGGCCAAGGATTATTACGACGCGTTTGTGTCCACGGGCGGGGACCCGGCGGAGTTTATCCCCCTGGGGATCACCATCGACTATGAGATCAAATATGTTAGTCCGGAGTGCGTCTCCTTCGTCGTGTTCCAGCGAGAAACCAGATTTTCCGCCTATAACTGCGACCTGTATTACAACCTTGACCTGAACAGCGGGGAAGTCATTACGCTGAAGGACTTGTTTGGAAAGGACTACCGGCAGATTGTGGCCAACAGCATTCAGGACTCCATCGAAACCTGGAGTGAGGAGGAGCGGAGCATACTGTGGGAGGACCTGTCCATTCCGGACCTGATCTCGGAAGACACGGACTTCTACTTCAACCAGGACGGCCAGGCGGTTGTGGTCATTGGCAAGTATCAGGCAGCATATGGGGCCGCGGGCAGTCTGGAATTTGTCATTCAGCCGCCGGCGCCGGTAAAATAATCTGAAATTTGCCTCTTTTCATGGAAAAATCCCTTGACTTTTTCCGATTTTTTCTTATAATAAAATAGTCCGTCTGAAAACGGACAGGAAATCATCCTTGCCCCCGCCTGCGGGCGGGAGCCATATGTCCATAAGGAGGTGCAAGAATTATGGCAAAGATTAACGGAAATTATGAGGCGATGTATATCCTGGATCCCAACCTCACCGAAGAGGCGACCGCCGCTCTGGTGGAGAAGTTCAGCAATCTGGTTGGGAACAGCGGATCCGTCACCGAAGTGGACCAGTGGGGCAAGCGCCGCCTGGCCTATCCCATCAACGATTTGAATGAGGGCTACTACGTCCTGATGACGTTCACCGCCCCCGCCGCGCTCCCCGCCGAGCTGGACCGTGTGTTCCGGATCACCGACGGCGTGATGCGCTCTATGATTATCAGCAAGGAGCAGTAAAGGAGGAGACCGGACCATGTTAAACCGGATCATTATCATGGGCCGTCTCACCCGAGACCCCGAGCTGCGCCACACCCAGACCGGGACTCCCGTGGCTTCCTTCACCCTGGCGGTGGACCGGGACTTCAAGGACCGGAACACCGGAGAAAAGGGAACTGATTTTATTGATGTTGTCGCCTGGCGGCAGACCGCCGAATTTGTCTCCCGGTACTTCACCAAGGGCCGCATGGCCGTGGCGGAAGGCCGGCTGCAAATCCGGGACTGGACCGATAAGGAGGGCGGCAAGCGCCGCTCCGCCGAGATTGTGGCGGACAACATCTACTTTGGCGACTCCAAGCGGGACGCGGAGAACGGCGGAGGTTATTCCTCCGGCTACTCCGGCGGCTACAGCAACAGCGCGCCCGCCCCTGCCGCCCCCAATCCCGGCTACAGTCCCGCCCCTGGCGGCGACCAATTTGCCGATCTCTCTGACGATGACGGCGAGCTGCCGTTCTAACTACGACCCCATTTTGGGTCACAAAAGGAGGTTTTTTTCATGGCTATGGAACGTGATAACCGTCCCCCCCGCGGCCGGAAGCGCCGCAAGGTCTGCGCTTTCTGTGTGGATAAGGTGGAGCACATCGACTATAAAGACGCGGCCAAGCTGCGCCGGTACACCTCTGAGCGGGCCAAGATTCTGCCCCGCCGGACCACGGGCACCTGCGCCCACCATCAGCGCCAGCTGACGGAGGCCATCAAGCGCGCCCGTCAAGTCGCTCTGCTTCCCTACGTTACGGACTGATTGATTAAACCCACCTCCGCTGGCCGGAGGTGGGTTTTTTGTTATACAAAGGCGGCGGCCACCGCCACCACAATGGCCGGCAGCAGGTTCGCCACAGCAATTTTCCTGCCCCAGACCAGGTTGACTCCCACACAGAAAATTAAAATGGAGCCCACCAGAGACAGGTTAGCCAGGGCGGCCGGGGTCATAATAGGCTGCATCAGCCGGGACAGAGCGGTAACACCCCCTTGGAGGGCCGCCACCGGGATTGCGGAAAAGATGCAGCCCCGGCCCATAGAGGAAGCCATCACCATAATAATGATAAAGTCCAGCGCGGCCTTGGTCATGAGAATGGACGGGTCCCCCAGAATGCCGTCCTGAATCGCACCAATCACCGCCATCGCTCCGATACACACCGTCAAGGAGGCATTGACGAAGGCGGCTACAAACCCGCTGTCTCCGGCGTTGCCTGTCCGGCGCTTGAGCCACTCCCCGAAGTCCTCAAACCGGGCCTCAATGTTCAGCAGCTCCCCAATCAGGGCCCCCAGGGCAACACAGACCACGATTTTCATGGAGCCGCCGCTGGACAGCCCTGTCCCTTCCACGCAGAGCATTCCCTCCATAACCCCGGCCACGCCGATCAGCAGAACGCATACGCCGCAGGATTTGCAAAGCGTATCCTGATTCCGGGCGGAAAAAAACCGCCCGAACAGCAGCCCGCAGATTCCTCCGGCCACGATCGCGGCGGTATTGACTATGGTTCCCAGTCCGATCATGTCGATCCCTCTTATCCCGTCAAATTCTCTGTCATTATAGGGGGATTTTGTCAAATTGTCAACGGCCGGACTAAAAGCTGGAATATTTGTCCAAACTAGTCATAGAATGAAACAGGCTGATCCATACAAAAGGAGTGAAGTTCTATGGCACAAACCGCCCGTATATTCCCTTTCCTGCGCCGGCAGAGCCCCCCGGAAAACCCGGAGCGCACACAGCTGATGGAGTCTCTGGCCCACACCCGTATGCTGCTCAATCAGGCCTACAGCGGCTTCAACAACGCCGGGGATGGGGATTTGATTGAGTCCTATGTCTACGAGATCAACGCCCTCCATGCCCGATACAACTACCTGCTGCGCCGGGTAAAGGAGCTGGAGGGAACCGGATGAGCCCCTGGAGCGCCGCCAGTCCCGCCTTCGGCGCAGCGGGACTGGTGGCGCTGTTCGCGCTTCTGGTGCTGCACCGCCCCCTGGCGTGGCTGATTCGGTTAGCAATGCGCTCTGTGGTGGGACTGGGCATTCTGGCTCTGTTCAGTCAGGTGAGCCAATTTATTGGTATTACCCTGGGGGTAAATTGGGTGAACGCACTGGTGCTTGGTCTATTAGGCGCTCCAGGGTTTGGGCTGCTGCTTATGGTACAGTGGGTTTTGCGGTAGGGTACATAGACGGATTATGTTCCAGGCGCTCACGGATGCACTTTATTTTTGCCGCATCGGTTAGCTCTTCCTCATAAACCAGATATGAAATATCCTGTAATGTTTGTCTGGATTCATTATATAGATATGCTTTAAGCTGTTCCATGTCCAGGTTTGGGATTTCGACGGTAACCTTACCGGAGCGAATCAATTCTGCGAGAACGGTTCTCAGTATGTTCATAACATTCACATCGTAATACATATTGTCTTTTGTTTTGTCTTATATATTTATATCACACTGTAGTGCAAAATGTAAAGCACAAAGTATTTCGTGTGGTGAAATTATGAGAAAGTTTAAACTTCCAGCTATTCCACAGACAACCTCCAAGTCAATTCGATTCCCCAATGATGTGATTGACCAGGTGGAGGAGGCCATCCGCGGCACTGAGGTAAGCTTTTCTGCCTTCGTCATTGAGGCCACCCGGGTAGCCTTGGAAAATCTTCAGGAGCAGGATGAGTAGGGGATGTAATAGCCCCAAGTCTACCAAAAGTCTACCAAAAAACAAATGCAACCCCTTGCGCCGCAAGGGGTTGCATTTTTGCCTTCTGACGCAGGTCTACCAAATGTCTACCAAGGTCACGTTTTGCCCGGAAATCCGCAGGATTTCCGGGCTTTTTGCTTGTTTTCACAACTATTTTTCTGCTGTAAGGGGCGTTATACCGGCCTAGTGGGCCTAAAAGTTCTCCAAAACCTCGAAAAAGGGCGAAAAGCCCAACATTTTAAAAAGGAGGAACTCCAAAATGAGAAACCTGAAGCGCGCTCTCAGTCTGGCTCTGGCCTCCATTATGCTCCTGGGCATGATGGTTACCGGCGCCGGCGCTGCGAGCAGCAGCAGCTTCACCGATTACGACTCGATTGTCAATCAGGAGGCTGTTGAGGTCACTTCCGGGCTGGGCATTTTCGACGGTTACACCGACGGAAGCT
>CAJUPG010000068.1 GCA_910588455.1 uncultured Oscillospiraceae bacterium | reverse complement strand
ACCACGACCCCGAGGAGCTGAGCCACTACTCCAACGCCACCACCGACTTTGAGTTCGCCTTCCCCTTCACCGAGTGGGGCGAGCTGTGGGGCGTGGCCAGCCGGACCAGCTTCGACCTGAACGCCCATCAGACCACCTCCGGCAAGGATTTGACCTACTTCGACCAGGAGAAGAATGAACACTATATCCCCTATGTCATCGAGCCCTCTCTGGGTGTGGAGCGTATGCTGCTGGCCTTCCTGTGCAACGCCTACGACGAGGAGGTCGTGGACGAGGCCAAAAACGACGTGCGCACGGTGCTGCACCTGCACCCGGCCCTGGCCCCCTTCAAGTGCGCGGTGCTGCCCCTGTCCAAAAAGCTCAGCGGCAAGGCCCGGGAGATTCAGGCCCAGCTGTCCAAGTATTTTATGGTGGACTTCGACGACGCGGGCTCCATCGGCAAGCGCTACCGCCGGCAGGACGAAATCGGCACCCCCTACTGTGTGACGGTGGATTTCCAGACCGTGGGAGACAGCGAAAACCCCGCCGACAACTGCGTCACCATCCGGGAACGGGACTCCATGAGCCAGGAGCGCGTACCCATCAACCAGCTGAAGGGCTGGCTGGAGGAAAAGCTGGCCTATTGATACAAAAGAGAACGCGCAGGGACAGGATGCGTCCCTGCGCGCTTTCTTATTTTCCCAGCTTATGCAGGTATTTTTGCAGGACAGAGGATTTTTTTCGCAGATGGGGCTTGGGGGTCTCCGGCCGGCGTTGGGCGGCGGAAAGGGCCTCTTCCTGGAACCTTTTCTGGGCGTCCACCCCCGGCCCTTCGCCCTTCCGGGGGCGCCATGTGCCGTCGCCGGAAAGCTCCCGGGCCTTCTCCGTGTCCGAGCGGAGGGTCTGAATGATGCGGAACACCCTCCGCCTGGCGGCAGGGTCCCGGATCGGACAGGCCACCTCCACCCGCCGCTCGGTGTTCCGGGTCATAAAGTCGGCGGAGGACAGGTACAAATCCGCCCCCTGGCCCCGGCCAAAGCAGTAGATCCGGGCGTGCTCCAGATACCGGCCCACAATGGAAAAGACCTGGATGCGCTCCGTAAGCTCCGGCACCCCCGGGAGCAGGCAGCAGATCCCCCGGACATTCATCACAATTTCCACCCCGGCCTGGGATGCCTGGGCCAGCTTGTCAATGAGCAGCCGGTCGGTGATGGAGTTGAGCTTCAGGAAGATAAAGCCCTCCTCCCCCTTGGCAATCTCCCGGTCTATGAGGGCGATCACCTTTTCCCGCAGGCCCCAGGGAGAGGCCAGCAGGCTTTTGTAGCTGCCCCGCAGATTGGAAACCGCCATATTCTGGAACAGCGCCGCCGCGTCCGCGCCGATGGCCGGGTCGGCGGTCATCAGGCACAGATCCGTATAGAGGGCGGCGGTTTTCTCGTTGTAGTTGCCCGTTCCCACCTGGGTGACGCACTGCAAGCGCCCGTGCTCCCGGCGGGTTATCAGGCACAGCTTGGAGTGGACCTTAAAGCCCTCCGCCCCGTAGAGCAGAGTGCAGCCCGCCTCCTCCATCCGCTCGGCCCAGCGGATGTTGTTCTGCTCGTCGAACCGGGCCCGCAGCTCCATCAGAACCGTGACCGCCTTGCCGTTTTCCGCGGCGGCGCATAAATACTCCGCCAGCTTGGCCTTGGAGGCCAGGCGGTAGATGGTGATTTTGATGGAGAGCACATGGGGGTCGTTGGCAGCCTCCCGAACCAGCTGCAAAAAGGGGTCCATCTGCTCGAAGGGGTAGAACAGCAGGATATCCCGGCTGAGTACCTGGGGAAGCACCGGCTTGCCCGGCTCCAGCATGGCGGGGAACTGGGGCAGGTAGGAGGGATAGCACAGGGAGGGCAGGCTTTCCGGAGGAAGCAGGCTCTCCAAAACGAAGGCGTATTTCAGGGAAATGGGGGCCCTGGTCTTGAACACCTGCTCCCGCCCCAGGTTCAGCCGCTGGCACAGATAGGAGATCAGCTCCTCACTGGGGTTCCCCTGGACCTCCAGCCGCACCGGGGCCAGACGGCTGCGCTTTTTCAAAATTTTCCGCATATGCTGGCGGTAGTCCTCATTGACCTCATAGGCCTCGTCCTCCGGACTGATGTCCGCGTTCCGGGTGACGGAGACGATGGCCTTTTCGGTCACTGCATACTGCTCAAAAATCTGGTCGGCGAACTCCAGCAGCACCTCCTCACACAGCACAAAGCGCACCCCGCCGCCGTCCTCCAGCTGGAAGAAGGGGGGCAGGCCCTGGGGCAGCGGGATCAGGCCGAAGGCGTGCTTGTTCTCCCGGCGCAGGGCCAGGGCCACATTCAGGCTCTTGCTGGGCAGGTGGGGAAAGGGGTGGTGCAGGTCGATCACCTGGGGGGAGAGCACCGGCAGCACCTGGTCCCGGAACCACCGCTCCGCCTGCTTGCGGGCCTTGTGGTCCAGCTCGGCCATGGACAGCCGGCAGATGTTGCACCAGCGCAGCCGGCCCTCCAGCTGCTCCAGGGTCTTGTCCCGCTGCTTGTAGAGGGGCTCCACCGCCTTGAAAATGGCCTGGAGCTGCTGCTGGGGGGTCTTTCCGGTGCGCACATCAATATGGGGTTCCTTCAAAAGCGTCAAATCGAAGAGGGACCCCACCCGGACCATGAAGAACTCGTCCAGATTACTGGTAAAGATGGCGGCGAATTTCAGCCGCTCCAGCAGGGGGACGCTCTCGTCCCGCGCCTCCTCCAGCACCCGCTGGTTAAAGCGCAGCCAGGACAGCTCCCGGTCCTGGGTGTAGCGGGTATCCACGTGTTTGGACATGGGCAGAAGCACTCCTTCCAATCTATGAGGATTCTTTGTGGACAGGATACCATAACGGAGGGATTTTTTCAAGTATCCCGCTCTTGACAAGGGTCTCGATTTTGTGATAGAATACGCCCACAACAAAGGGGAGTAGTCAGCGCCTTTTGCGCGGCACCGGCCAACAAGCATGGACGGCCCATCCGTCCTGGTCCTGCCTTAATTGACCAGACCTGCGTTCCATTCGGGGAGCGCAGGTCTTTTTTGTTGGTTTGAAACCCTCCCCGCCGTGGCAGACTTAGAGAGAAAGGGAAGTGTGTACAATGGAATTCTTATGGCAGGGACTTTTATCCATCACTTGGCAGCAGCTTGTCATGTACGCCGTAGGGGGCGCGCTGATCTGGCTGGCCATCGAAAAGGACTTTGAGCCCGCGCTGCTCATGCCGATGGGCTTCGGGGCCATTTTGGTCAATCTCCCCCTGTCCGGGGTTGTGGATCAGTTCAGCGCCGGGGTGGGCGAGACCCACGGCATCATTCAATGGCTGTTTGAGGTGGGGATTGAGGCCAGCGAGGCCATGCCCATCCTGCTGTTCATCGGCATCGGGGCCATGATCGACTTCGGCCCCCTCCTGTCCAACCCCCGGCTGTTCCTGTGCGGCGCGGCCGCCCAGGCGGGAATTTTCCTCACCATCATTCTGGCCGCCCTGCTGGGCTTTGACCTGAAGGACGCGGCCTCCATCGGCATCATCGGCGCGGCGGACGGCCCCACCTCCCTGCTGGTGTCCCAGGTGCTCCACTCCAATTACGTGGGGGCCATCGCCGTGGCGGCCTACTCCTATATGGCTCTGGTGCCCATTATCCAGCCCTTCGCCATCAAGCTGGTCACCACCAGGAGCGAGCGGGCCATGCGGATGTCCGGCAGCTTTGAGGGGGTGTCCCGCCGGACCCGGATTCTGTTCCCCATCCTGGTGTCGGTGGTGGCGGGGCTGGTGGCCCCCTCCTCTGTGGCGCTGGTGGGCTTTCTCATGTTCGGCAACCTGATCCGGGAGTGCGGCGTGCTGAAAACCCTGTCCCAAACCGCCCAGAACGAGCTGGCCAACCTCATTACCCTGCTGCTGGGCATCTCCATCTCCTTCTCCATGCAGGCGGACAAGTTCGTCCAGCCGGCCACCTTCCTGATTCTGGGCCTTGGCCTGTTGGCCTTTGTGCTGGATTCCATCGTGGGCGTCCTGTTTGTCAAGGTGCTCAATCTCGTTACGCCGGGCAATAAAATCAACCCCATGGTGGGGGCTGCGGGCATCTCCGCTTTCCCCATGTCCGCCCGGGTCATTGAAAAGCTGGGCCAGGAGGCGGACCCTCAGAACCACCTGTTGATGCACGCCATTGCCGCCAATGTGTCCGGGCAGATTGCCTCCGTGGTGGCCGGCGGGGTCGTGCTGCAATACTTCGCCAATCTGGGCTGATTTGTTAGGAGGAATTTGCTGTGAACACTGAAAACGTGATGTACGCGCTGGAGATGCTGGGACAGGGAATGCTGGGCATTTTCGTGGTGCTGGGGCTGATCGCCCTGATGGTCCTGCTTTTGGGCCGGCTGGATTCCAAAAAATAAGCTTTGGCAATAAAACGCTCTGCGCTGCAATTTCCAGCGCAGAGCCGTTTTTTCGTCCTATGGCAGCTTTCCTGACAGGGGCAGCAGGTCCATCCGCACAAAAAAGCCCTGGTCCGAATGGCACACCGGACATTTGGCCGGGGCGGCGGTGGACTCCACCACATAGCCGCAGTGCAGGCACATCCACTCCACCCGGGTGCCGGCGGAAAACAGCCTGTGCTGTTCCAGCAGATCCGCGAACCGGCCGAACCGGTCCCCGTGGACCTTCTCCACCCGGGCAATGTTCTCAAACAGCTTGCCCACCAGGGGAAAGTCCTCCTCCATGGCCGTGCGGGCGAAGGCGGTGTAGTCATGCTCCCACTCCTGATACTCGTTGTGCTGGGCGGCGCGCAGGTAGTCCAGCAGGTCCGTGTACAGGTCCACGGGGTAGGTGCCGTCGATCTGAACGGTCTGACCGCCCAGGTCCCGGAGCTGCTTGTAGAACTGTTCGGCGTGTTCTTTTTCCTGGTTCGCCGTGAAGAGAAACAGGGCGCGGATGACCTCCAGGCCGCTTTTGCGGGCGATTCCGGCGGTGAAGGTATAGCGGTTTCGGGCCTGGCTCTCCCCGGCGAAGGCCCGCATCAGGTTTTCCTTGGTTTTGCTGTGGAGAAAGGCTTCAGTTTTATCGGGCATAGGGAACCCTCCTTGGTTGGAATAGGTTCAGTATGCCACAAACCCTGGGCGTTATTCGGCTGCGGACCGCACAGTTTCTGTTTCAGGCGGAAATTCCAATTTATTCCTGCATAGGAACAGCAAAAGAGCTGGCGAAACATTTTGCGTTTCGCCAGCTCTTTTGCGAACCAAGCCCACCTGACAAGTGCACATTTCGCAATTTCAGTCTGAACCAGTTTTGCGGAAGCCCATCGAATAGGCTCCGGAGGTTTTGAACAATCAGCGCTTGGAGAACTGAGGGGCGCGGCGGGCGGCCTTGAGGCCGTACTTCTTGCGCTCCTTCATACGAGGATCGCGGGTGAGGAACCCGGCGGCCTTCAGGGCGGGGCGGTACTCCTCACTCACCAGCAGCAGGGCCCGGGCGATACCGTGGCGGATGGCGCCGGCCTGTCCGGTGACGCCGCCGCCGGACACAGTGGTCTGGATGTCCACCTTGCCCACCATGCCGGTGGTGACCAGGGGCTGACGGACGATAAGCTTCAGGGTCTCAAGGCCGAAGTAGTCGTCGATATCCCGGCCGTTGATGGTGATCGCGCCGGTGCCGTTGGGGAACAGGTGAACGCGGGCAACGGAGGACTTCCGGCGGCCGGTACCATAGAAATAAGGCTTTTTGCTCTGATACATACTCGTCTAACCTCCTTGCTTACAGAGCCCAGGGCTGGGGCTTCTGGGCGGCGTGCTCGTGCTCGGCGCCCTTATACACCCGCAGGCGTCCCAGGGAATCTTTGCCGATGGTGTTGTGGGGCAGCATACCCTTGATGGCCAGCTTCATGGCCAGCTCGGGGCGCTCCCGCATAAGGGTGCGGTACTGTACTTCCTTCAGGCCGCCCACCCAGCCGGAGTGGGTGCGGTAATACTTCTGGTCCAGCTTCTTGCCGGTGAGCACCGCCTTGTCGGCATTGATGACGATAACGAAGTCGCCGCAGTCGGCGTGGGGGGTGAATTCGGGCTTATGCTTGCCCCGCAGCAGGGTAGCGGCGGCGGCAGCGGTTTTGCCCAGGGGCTTGTTCGCGGCGTCCAGGACGTACCAGGTGCGCTGGATATTCCCCTTGTTTGCCATAAAAGTGGACATGGGTGAAACCTCCTATTTCCAAAAACGTAGTATACATTTGAAGCGTTTTGTATTATAGTATTCCAAAAGCCCGCTGTCAAGAAAGAATTTCAGCAGCTTTCTGAAAACTCTTGTTTTCTATAGAAATCTAAAAAATACTCCGGAAATCTCATTTTTAATTTTACTTTTCACAGGAGGCTTTTATGGAAAAAATACTCTCTCTTGTCCGCCGGTGTGCGGAGGATTACGACATGATCTCCCCCGGGGACCGCATCGCCGCAGGGGTGTCCGGAGGGAAGGACTCGCTGCTTTTGCTCAAAGCCCTGGCGAAGCTCCGCAGCTTTTATCCCGTCCCCTTCACCGTGGAGGCCGTCACCCTGGACCTGGGCGGCGGCGCGGACTACGGGCCCATCGCGCGGCTGTGTGAGGCGGAGGAAATTCCCTACCATTTAATCCCGACGGAGATCCAGCATATCATCTTCGACCTGCGCCGGGAGAAGAACCCCTGCTCCATGTGCGCCAAAATGCGCCGGGGCGCCCTCCACGCCGCGCTGCAGGAGCGGGGGATCTCCAAAATCGCCCTGGGCCACCACTACGACGACGCCATCGAGACCTTCTTCATGTCTCTGATTTTCGAGGGGCGGCTGTCCTGCTTCCAGCCGGTGACCTACCTGGACCGGACGGGCATCACCCAGATCCGCCCCCTGCTCTACTGCGGGGAAAACCTGGTGCGGCACACCGCCCAGCGGCTTCAGCTGCCGGTGGTAAAAAATCCCTGTCCCGCCGACGGGAACACCAAGCGGCAGGAGATCAAGGAGCTGGTCTACGAATTGCAGGGCCGCTATCCCGGCCTGAAGGCCCGGGCCTTCGGGGCTATGCAGCGGCTGCCCCTGCCCGCCTGGGAGCCCAAGGAGCACCGCCGCCGCCCTCTGCCGGAGATTGATTGTTGAGCAAAACAGGTTTTTTCTTAAATTTTCCCCGCAGACGTGGCGGTCTGTCTAAAAACGTGCTATAATGCCTAGGATTAGAAAAACAAAAGATGCAGGGAGGACCCAGAACCATGAGCGAAGAACACATGAATCAACCCGCCGCCAATCCCGGCAAGCAGCTCATCCGCGCCGTGGATGGCATAGACTATCTGCGCATCCCCATTAAAACCCATTTGATTACCAAGCAGGACGAGATGTCCGCCGTGGTGCTTCAGTACGCCAAGAGCCAGCTCCAGCCCGGGGACATTCTGTTTATCTCCGAAAAGGCGGTGGCCTGCACCCAGAGCCGGGCCATCCCCATGGAGGACATCAAGCCCCGGAAGCTGGCTGTCACCCTCAGCCGCCACGTGACCAAAACCCCCGCCGGCATCGGCCTGGGCATCCCGGAGACCATGGAGATGGCCTTGCAGGAGTGCGGCGTGCTGCGGATTCTCTTCGCCGCCTTTTGCAGCGTGATCGGGAAGATTTTGGGCAAAAAGGGCTGGTTTTATATCGTAGCCGGTCCCAAGGCCCGGGGCATTGACGGCCCCACAGAGGGGACCATCCCGCCCTACGACCACTATGTGGTCCTGACCCCCGCCGACCCCATGGGCACCTCCAAAAAGCTGGCCCAGGTACTGGGGCATCCGGTGGCCATTGTGGACATCAACGATCTGGGGGCCAATATCCTGGGCTTCTCGGAAAAGGAGCCCTCCATGGATTGGCTGGCCAAGGCGTTAGGGGACAACCCCCTGGGCCAGTCCAGCGAGAGCACCCCCATGGGCATCCTGCGTAAAGCCCAATGAGCAAAATCCTGGTTTTTATCCTGGCTGCCCTGGCCGGAGCCCTGGGGGGCTTCTATGCGGCCGCTATGGCGGATGGCTGGAGTACCCTGCTTCTGCTGGCGGAGCTCTGGTTCGCTTACTTTTTGCAGGTGGTGCTCCACGAGGGGGGCCACCTGCTGTTCGGGCGGCTGTCCGGCTATAGGATGACCTCCTTTCGGGTGGGCAGGTGGATACTTCTGCGCCGGGAAGGTAAGTGGACCCTGAGCCGCTATCAGATCCCCGGCACCGGGGGACAGTGCCTCATGTGCCCTCCCGACGGGGAGGACTACCCGGTGCTCCTCTACAACCTGGGGGGCGGCCTGTTCAACCTGATGCTGTCCGCCCTGGCGGGATTGCTGCTCTGGCGCGTCCCCCTGCCCCCTCTGGCGGAGGCGTTTTTCGTGCTGTTCGCGGTGTTTGGGGTGGTGATCGGATTGACCAACCTGATTCCCCTGCGGGTGGGCGGCCTGGACAACGATGGCCGCAACGCCCTCGTTTTAGCCAAAAATCCCGACAGCCGCTGGGCGTTCGCGGCGCAGCTGCGGATCAACGCCGCCCAGGCCCAGGGCAGAACCCTCTCCGACTTCCCGGAGGCGTTCTTTGCGCCCCTGAAAACGGAGGACTGGAACAATCCCCTCATTGGCGCGGTGGCCTGCATTTACGCGGGGCGCAAAATGGAGCAGGGGGATTTTGCCGGGGCAAAGGCGGACCTGGACCGGCTGCTGGCCTGTCCGGCCCTGAGCCAGCTGCTCCGGTACGAGAGCCTTTTGGAGCAGCGATGCTGCCGGCGGCTGCTGGGAGAGAGGGCGCTGGAGTCCCTGGACAGGCAGACCCAAAAATTCCGAAAGTCCACCCGCCCCTACTTCATCTCCCGCTGCCGGCAGGAGTACGTCCTGGCTCTTTTGGAGGAAAACGATCTGGAAAAAGCCCAAAAGCTCCGGGACGAGTTTGAAAAACGGGCCCAGAAGTATCCCTACCCCGGAGAAACGGCCGGAGAGAGGAAGATGCTGGACCGGACGCTGGCGCTGTTTCAAAAAAGTTCAAAAAGCGGGACTTGACGGCAAGGGGAAAAATGTGTATGATATGGCTTGTAACTGTTTTGTAACCATTCTGTTCCTTTCTGTAACTTTTGCAGAGGAGCACAGGAGGCACAGCCATGTCAGAGTTCCAGGAAAACCTGCACGAATTTCAGGAGTGGGCCCGGATTCATGCCCGCCGGGCCGCTCACCACATACATTCCCTGGCCGCCGAGAGCGCGGTGGCCGGTCCCATCTCCTTTCTGGCGGTGGCCTGCGCTCTGGGCGCGGCCCTTACCTTGACCACCCTGTATACCTCCAGCTTCGCCGTGACCGTAGACGGCAAGCAGCTGGGGGTAGTGGCCGACCAGAGCGTGGTGGAGGATGCCGTGGCCAGCGTGGAGCACGCGGGGAGCACCCTGCTGGGCTATCACTATGAGCTGGACAGCCAGGTGGACTATCAGTTCGCCTTGACCCTCAAGACAGATTTGACCCCCTCCTCCACCTTTGAGGACTACTTCTACGCCCAGCTGGACCAGGAGAGCAGCGAGCTGCGTAAGTATCAGGTCCTCATCGACGGAGACCCGGTAGGGGTGGTCGGCAGCCAGCAGGAGCTGGACAGCCTTTTGAATGAGATGAAGGCCGAATTTACAACGGAAAATACCATTTCCGCCGAATTTGACCACAAGGTAGATGTAAAATACGTCTACATGACCGACCACATCATGGACCAGGAGGAGCTGCGGGAGGCGCTGAACGCCAACACCACCGGCGAGACCACCTACAGCGTGGTCCAGGGGGACACCTTCGGCGCCATCGCCTACGCCAACGATATGTCCATCACCGATTTGCAGGAGCTCAACCCGGACGTGGACATCAACCGCCTCATGATTGGGGATGTGCTCAACGTCAAGGAGGAGATTCCCGTGCTGGGGGTGGTCACGGTGGATCAGGAGACCTATACTGAGCCCATCCCCTGCCCCGTGGAGGAGGTCAAGGACGACAGTATGTATATCGGCTCCTCCAAGATACTGGTTCAGGGAGAGGAGGGCGAAAGCCTGGTTACCGCCCAGGTCACCTATGTCAACGGCAAAGAGAGCGAGCGGGACATCCAGTCCAAGGAGACGGTCCGGGAGCCCACCACCACCACCAAGGCCGTGGGCACCAAGGAGAAGCCCAAGACGGCCTCCACCGGCCAGTTCTCCTGGCCCATCTCCGGGCGGATCAACTCCTACTTTGGCGGGCGGTATATCTTCGGCAAGTACAGCTACCACTCCGGCCTGGACATCCAGGCCTCCTACGGTGCGTCCATCAAGGCCGCCGACGGCGGCACCGTCACCTTCGCCGGCTGGAAGGGCAGCTATGGCAAGCTGGTCATCATCACCCACGACAATGGGATGGAAACCTACTACGCCCACAACTCCGACCTGCTGGTGACCGTCGGCAGCAAGGTGTACAAGGGACAGGTCATTGCCAAGGCGGGCAGCACCGGCCGGTCCACCGGCCCCCACTGCCACTTCGAGGTCCGTGTGAACGGCTCGGCGGTGAATCCGCTGTCCTATCTGCGGTAATTGCAATCCCCTGCGCCGGAAATTCCGGCACAGGGGATTTTTTCAAAACAGCCTGGAAAATTTTATTTGGGGGTTGACAGCTTCAAAAAATGTGCTATAATATATTTTGCTGTTGCGAGTGTAGCTCATCTGGTAGAGCGCCACCTTGCCAAGGTGGAGGTAGCGAGTTCGAGCCTCGTCACTCGCTCCAAATGCAGAAACGGCGGACCAGGCTTCTCTGGTCTGCCGTTTTTTTGTGTTCAAAAGCAGGGGAGGCGGCGCGGAAGCGCCGTCTCCCCATAGGTTCACATACCTTCGTGGCGGTTGAGCAGGTCCTGCTTGATGTCAAAGAGCTTCTGGGACAGGTCCACATAGTAGTTGTGGGGGTTTTCAAAGCGCTTGACTT
>CAJUPG010000067.1:8949-11125 GCA_910588455.1 uncultured Oscillospiraceae bacterium | reverse complement strand
GTCGCAGTAGAGACAGCCGTGGCAGCAGCCCCGGTAGAGGTTCATGGTGTGGTCGCAGCCGAACCATTCGGTGGACTTGTTGCGGTGGAGGATGTGCTTGGCGGGGATGGTGTCCATAAAATCAGCTCCAGAAGATAGAACTTTCGTTTGACAAACTACGGGAACAAGTGTATCATAGAAGGGAGAAAATTGCAAGGGGGATTTTTCGTGGAGCGCGTTATTTTCCACTGCGATTTAAACAGCTTTTTCGCCTCTGTGGAGCTGCTGGACCACCCGGAGCTGTGCCACCTGCCCGTGGCGGTGTGCGGCGACCCCACCACCCGCCACGGCATCATTCTGGCCAAAAACGAGCCCGCCAAGCGCTTCGGGGTCCGAACGGCGGAGACGATCTGGCAGGCCCGGCAGAAATGTCCGGAGCTGGTGCTGCTGTCCAGTCACAAGGAGAAGTATTACGCGGCCTCCCGGCGGGTCAACGGGATTTATGAGGAGTACACCGATCTGGTGGAGCCCTTCGGCATCGACGAGAGCTGGCTGGATGTGACCGGGAGCCTGCACCTGTTCGGCGGAGACGGGAAGGCCCTGGCGGACCGCCTCCGGGACCGGCTGCGCAGCGAGCTGGGACTGACCATTTCCGTAGGGGTGTCCTTCAACAAGGTTTTTGCCAAACTGGGCAGCGACTACAAAAAGCCCGACGCAACAACCTGCATTACCCAGGAAAATTTCCGGACATTGGTGTGGCCCCTGCCGGTGACCGACCTGCTGTATGTGGGCCGGGCGGCCTGCCAGGTGTTTGAGCGGTTCGGGGTCAAGACCATCGGGGACCTGGCCCGGTTTGACCCGGAGGCCCTCACCGCCCTGCTGGGCCGCAACGGGATGCTGCTCCACCGGTACGCCAACGGCCTGGACCGGTCCCCGGTGGCTCCGGCCCACCAGTACACGCCTCCCAAATCCGTGGGCAATGGCCTGACCTTCCCCCGGGACCTGCTGGGCCGGACGGCGGTGCGCTCCGGGGTGGTGATGCTGTGCGACCAGGTGGGGGCGCGGCTGCGGCGGCACGGTATGAAGGGCTCCGGAGTGGCCCTGTCCATCCGGTCGCCGGATTTTCGCAACCTGAGCCGCCAGACCCGGCTGGAGCGGCCCACCTGGCTGGCCCGGGAGCTGGCGGAGGCGGTGATGGCCCTGGCGGATCAGTGCTGGAATATGAACAGCCCCGTCCGGGCCCTGACGGTCACCGCCATCGGCCTGATTCCGGCGGAGGAGCTGGGGGAGCAGCTGGACCTGTTCGACAGCGGGGCGGACCGGCGGGTGCGGTTGGAGCGGCTGGATCTGGCGATGGACGCCATCCGGGCCAAGTATGGAAGGAAAGCCATTCTGCCCGCCAGCGTCCCGGGACATACCCTGAAGAGGGCGGACATACAGTAGGGACATGGAGGTGAGGTCCATGTCCCTTTCTTTTTTTGATTTTTGCGCCAAAATGCTGCAAAATCCCCCTCTGGCGGCGACGGTGGTGCTGACCCTGGCGGTGATGCTGGTGAACGGCTGGACGGACGCGCCCAACGCCATCGCCGGGGCGGTGGTCACCGGGGCCCTGTCCTTCCGGAAGGCGGTGCTGCTGGCGGCGGTGTGCAATTTTTTGGGGGTGTTCTGCGTCACCGCGGTCAATGCCTCGGTGGCGGAAACCATCTATTCCATCGCCGCCTTTCCCGGCTCCGGGGCTCTGCCGGCCCTGTGCGCGGCGATGGCGGCGGTGGTTTTGTGGGCCGGGGCGGCGTGGGCGTTCGGCATTCCCACCAGTGAGAGCCACGCCCTGGTGGCCGGCCTGACCGGGGCCGCCGCGGCCCTGGAGGGAGGCTTGTCCTGTGTGCGTTGGGAGGCCTGGGCCCGGGTGGGGGCGGGACTGGTTCTGTCCACGGGCCTGGGGCTGTGGGCGGGGATTTGGGCAAAAAAAATCCTGCGTCCGGTGCGGGCGCAGGAGAGAGTGTTTCAGCTGGCCCAAATTCCCGGAGCGGCCCTCACCGCCTTCCTCCACGGGGCCCAGGACGGGCAGAAATTCATTGGGGTGTTTCTGCTGGGGGCGGCGCTGGCCCAGGGGAGGCAGGACGAGCAGACGTTTGTTATTCCCCTTTGGTTAACCGTGCTGTGCGCGGGCTGTATGGCCCCCGTCGGCCTCGACCTC
>CAJUPG010000067.1:0-8939 GCA_910588455.1 uncultured Oscillospiraceae bacterium | reverse complement strand
GCCCTGGGGACCCTCCTGGGCGGGGAGCGGATCATTCAAAAGGTGGGGCGGGAGATGGTCCGGCTCACCCCCAAGCAGGGATTTGGGGCGGACCTGGCCGGAGGGGCCTGCCTGCTGGCGGCCACGGCTCTGGGCTGGCCCGCCTCCACCACCCACACCCGGACGGCGGTCCTGCTGGGGGTGGGCTCTCAGGCGGACTGGAAGGCGGTGGGGGACATTGTGCTGGCCTGGATGCTGACCTTCCCCGGATGTTTTATTATTGGATATGGGCTGGTGAAGCTTATCCCAGGCTGATGCCCATCCGGCGGGCCACGTCCAGCATTCCATGGCTCTCCGGGACCAGCCGGGCCTTGCCGGCGATGTCCGAAAGCTTATTGGCCTCCACGTGGTTGTTCTTCATGGCCACGGTGATGCCGTAAATCTCGTTCTCCACCATTTTGGCGGCGTAGGCGCCGAACTGGGTGGCCAGCAGGCGGTCGTAGGGGGAGGGACTGCCGCCCCGCTGCATATGCCCGGGGACGCATACCCGGGTCTCGAAGCCGGTCATTTCCTCAATGTCCTTGGCGATGCGGTTGGTGGCGGTGGAGTAGCCCTGCTCCGCCCGCTTTGCCATGCGCTCCTTGCGCTTCATCCGGGCCTCGGCCACATCAAACACGCCCTCGGCCACCGCCAGGATGGAGAAGGATTTTCCCTGTTCCGCACGGCGCTCGATGGCGGAGCAGACGCTTTCGATGGAGTAGGGCCGCTCGGGCAGGAGGATGATGTCCGCGCCGCCGGCGATCCCCGCATAGAGGGTGAGCCAGCCGGCCTTGTTGCCCATCAGCTCCACCACCATGCAGCGGCTGTGGCTGCCGGCGGTGGTGTGGACCCGGTCGATGGCCTCGGTGGCGATATCCACGGCGGTGTGGAAGCCGAAGGTCACATCGGTGCCATAAATGTCGTTGTCGATGGTTTTGGGCAGGCCGATGATATTAAGGCCCTCTTCCGCCAGGAGGTTTGCGGTCTTGTGGGTGCCGTTGCCCCCCAGGCACAGCAGGCAGTCCAGATTCATCTCCTTGTAATGCTTTTTCATCTCGGCCACTTTGTCCACGTTGTCCTCGCCGACGACCCGCATGAGCTTAAAGGGGGTGCGCTTGGTGCCCAGGATTGTGCCGCCCACGGTGAGAATGCCGTTGAACTCCCGGGGCTGCATCACCCGCCACTCGCCCTTGATGAGCCCGGAATAGCCGTTGATGACGCCGATGATCTCCACGTCCTCACCCATGCGCTGGTAGAGGGCCTTGGCCACGCCCCGCAGGGTGGCGTTCAGACCGGGACAGTCGCCGCCGGATGTAAGGATGCCGATTCTTCTTTTCATACAAAAGACCTCCAGACAGTATAAATTCGGTTTTACCGGAAATAAACCAACGGGTCCTCCGGGGCTTTTGCGGGCTCCACTGAGACGGCCTGCAAAATAATCCCCTCCTCCTCATAGATGGGGGAGTATTCAAATTTGACCTGCGCCGTCACCAGAATCCAGTCCCCCTTCCGCAGAGAGCGGGCCTTGGGATATTGGCACAAAAAGCCGAAAAAACGGATGTCGTCCGCGCAGCAGGTCATAGCATTCCGACCGGGCACAAAGCTCCCCCGGGGCAGCTTGGAGCCGGTCATGGCCTGGGCCTTGAAGGTGACCGTCTTGCCGGTATAGCGCTCCGGGTGCTCCTGAGCGTCCAGATACCAGATGCCATAGTCGTCGTCCTCCAGGGTGATATGGGGGGCGTCCAGGGAGTAGGGGAGAATGTCCTCCACCTCCAGCTCCTCCCCCCGGTCGTTTTCAAAGACAATCTCCGCCATCCGGTTGGCCGCACGGACGGACCGCTTCCAGCCGGACAGGGGCATTTCAGGGGTGCAGCGGTTGAACAGAACCAGGTCCGCCTCAGACACCGCGTCGATAATCATGGACTGCATATTGGCCCGGTACATCTCAAAGGTGGCGCCGTCGATGACGTGGATGGCCTGGTAGAGCCCCCAGCGGCGGGGAAGGTGGAGCTGGCGGAGCAGGTCGATGGGCCACATACCGTTGTACTCCACCAAAACCCGCTCGGGCTGATAGCGGCGGTCAACCTCGTCCAAAAAATCGGTGGTGAAGTCCTCGGGCTTCTGGACGGGGACGACTCTGGTGTTTAATTTGGACATTTTCTCCGGCGGGTATTCCTCCTCGCCGTCCTCGCACATGAGCAGAACCGTCCGCTGGCCGTCGTCGAAGTAGTCCATATTCAGCGTGTCGCACAGCAGGGTGGTTTTGCCGCTGTCCAGAAAGCCGGTGACAAGATAGAGGGGGATACGTGTATCCTTCATAGACAAAACCTCACGCCAGCTGGAAGAGCTGCTCCAGCCCCGCCTCGTCCAGCGCGGAGCCGATCACGCACAGCCGCCCGGTGTAGTCCGCGCCGCCGCTGCGAATCTCGCACTCCTCGGGGACCAGGTCAAAGTGCAGCCAGCCCTCGCCGTCCGCGTTGGGGACCATCCCCTTGGCCCGGAGAATAACGCCGTATTTTTCGCCGGTAGCCAGGGTGGCCAGGATGTCCTGGAGCTCCTCATGGGTGTACTTGCGGGGGGTCTCCCGGCCCCAGGAGGTGAACACCTCGTCGGCGTCGTGGTCGTGGTGGTGATGGTGATGCTCGTGGCCGTGGGCCGTGCAGGCGTCGCAGTCACAGCCGCAGTCGTGGTCGTGATGATGCTCATGTTCATGGTCATGCTCATGATGATGCTCGTGGTCATGATGATGGTGGTGGTGCTCAATCTCCTCCAGCAGCTCCCCAGCCAGGGAGTGCCCGCCCTCCATAGCGGAGAGAATCTGCGCCCCGGTGAGGCTGTCCCAGGGGGTGGTCAAAATGGCCGCCTTGGGGTTGTGCTCCCGCAGGAGCTTCACCGCGCCATCCAGCTTGGCGGGGGCGATGCTCTGGGTGCGGGAGAGGATAATGGCGCAGGCGTGCTCCACCTGATTGTTGAAAAATTCGCCGAAGTTTTTCATATAAACCCGGCATTTCAGCGCGTCCACCACGGTAACAAAGCTGTTCAGCTCCAGGGGGGCGCCCGCGTCCTTGACCCGCTCCACGGCGGCGATCACGTCGGACAGCTTGCCCACGCCGGAGGGCTCGATGATGATGCGGTCAGGGGCGTACTGGGTGAGCACCTGGCCCAGAGCGGTACCGAAATCGCCCACCAGAGAGCAGCAGATGCAGCCGGAATTCATTTCGGTGATTTCCACTCCCGCTTCCTTGAGGAAGCCGCCGTCGATGCCGATTTCGCCGAATTCGTTTTCAATGAGGACGATTTTTTCTCCCTGGAAGGCTTCGTCCAGGAGCTTTTTAATGAGGGTTGTTTTGCCGGCCCCCAAAAACCCGGAGATAATGTCAATTTTGGTGCTCATTTGAATCAAGTCCTTTCTGAAATATGCAAATTATTGATTGATTTCTCGTTTTTCGGTTCTGCCCAGGAGATAGTCGATGCTTACGCCGAAGTATTCGGCGAGCTGGTAGAGGCGGGGGACGTCGGGATAGCCCCGGCCTTGCTCATAGCATTGATAGCCGCTGGGAGAAAGATCTAAATCATGGGCCATTTCTGTTTGGTTCAGGCCAAATTCTTTGCGAAGAGCTTTTAAACGGGGGGGAAAATCTTTTAGCATGACAGACTCACTTCCTATTGACAAAAACATAGGAATATTTTATAATATTCTCAGTTTTAATGATATCAATAATATTAAGAATTAAAAGAAAGGAAGGAAAAATAATGCACGAAAAAATCAAAAAGCTTTTTCTGGAAAATCCAGGACTGGAGGACGAAATCTATGCCTTCTGCAAGCAGCTTCCCGAACTGGAGCAGGCCCAAACCGACTGCTACGCCCTGCTCCGGCAGGTGGAAGCATCCATGGGCCATTCATTTTCTTCCCAGATGGAGGAGACGATAAACTATTACTGGTCATTTCTCACCAAAGCCTATTATCTCTTCGGTCTGGGACTGCGGCAGGATGTCCTGGGGGTGCTGATGGGCTGACACTCACTCCCAAAGCAGATTGGACGCCCGCAGCGTATCATACAGCAGCTGTGCCGCCTGTCCCCGGGTGGCGTTTGCTTTGGGGGCCAGGGTCAAGTCCAGCGCCTCCATCTGGTCCAGCACATAGGCCGCGTTCCGGGCCCAGGGGGAGAAGGCGGGGTAAGAAATCGCCACGGCCTCGTTCCCGGGAAGAATGCGGTTGTAGTCAAACCCGTCCATACAGGCCCAGCCGGCTACCTTCGCCAGCGCGGCGCACATCTCCTGGTAAGTGATGGGCGCGTCCTCCCGCAGACCACGGCCGTCGCCGCTAATTAGGCCGTTTTTTGCCATAAGCGCCCGGTCCATGTCCAGAGCACAACCTACCATGTCAAAAAATTCCCCCCGGGTAACCTCTTTGTCCGGCTCAAATTTCCGGCCTCCCTCCAGCAGCTCCAGCGCTGCCAGAGTCTGGATGGCGTGGGCGTTGGGGTGCTCCGCCGTCACGTCGGAGTATTCCCGGCTGTGGAAGTCCAGATCGTATTCCCGGGCCAGCTTTTTAGGGGTGGTGGGGTTCCAGTTTCCGGTGTTGTTCCCCGTGGCCAGCACCGCGCTGGGGGGCAGGGCCTCCAGCAGCTCTGTAAAGGCCTCCCGGTACTCCTCCTTTGTTGCCATGTCCAGGTGAACGAAGAAATTCTGCCCCGCCAGGGCGATTTGCAGCGTCGCCTTCACGGTTTTGGGCCGTCCCTGAGCCAGCAGCAGGGCGGCGGCGGGGGCGTTTTTGTCGGAAATCACCAGGGTGGGGATCACGCCCACGGTGTCGTTGGTGCTCCCGTTGGGGGAGAAAAACCGGGACGTAGTCATTTTCAGCGCGTCCCCGTCGAAATATTCCGGGAAGCTCTCCTTGTCCAGCAGGGACTGGGCCACCCCCTTGCCGAAGGTCCGCTGGCCCACGGCGATGGCGGCCTCATGGTCCCGCAGGGCGGCGGAAAACAGCTCCGCCCCGCTGGCGGTGTTTTCACTGGTGAGGATAATGGCGGGCCGGTCCGTCAAATCGGGCACATAGGAGTAGGAGTACAGGCTGGAATACTGGTCGTCGCTGTCCCGGAAAAAGACAAGCATCCGGTTTCCTCCCACAAACCAGGCGGCAGCCCCCACGGAGGCTTCCACGCTGCCCCCGCCGTTGCTGCGCAGGTCCACCACCCAGGCCCCGGGCTGGTCCGCGTACTCCACCAGTGCCCGATAGAAGGCCTCCGCGGTGCTGTCGCCAAAGCTGACGCACTCGATCACCGGCACGCCGTCCACCAGCTCCGAAGCCACGATGGGCACGGACACCGCCCCCCGGATGACCACGTAGTCCGCCGTTTCCCCCTCCCGCTGGACGGAGAGGATAACGCTGGTGTCCTCCTCCCCGGCCAGCATGGCCAGGTAGTTGGTCTCCGCGGTGATTTTTACACCGTCGATGGACAAAATCCGGTCGTTCGCCTCCAGACCGGCCACCTGGGCGGGGGAGTCGGGCAGGACCTCCCGGATGCGCAGGCTGCCGTCCTCCTCCTGCTGAACAATCACCCCCAGGCCCACCAGAGATTGGCCGTTGACCGAGCTCATAAACGCGGCGTACCGCTGGGCGCTGAGGTACTCGGTGTAGGGGTCCCCCAGGGCCTCCAGAATTTCCTCCGGGCTGTCCAGCTGATAGACCTCCGGGGGAATGTCATTGACATAATACAGCTCCAGCAGCTCCAGAGTCTCCTGGCTGTCCAGGGCGGCGGCGGGGAAGCTGAGGGTAAGGGCCAGCCCAAGGGCCAGCATACCCGAAATCAGTCGCTTCATAAGTGAATCCTTTCCAGTAATGTAGGGCTTGAGATGCGCAGAAGCCGGATACCAAGTGAACTTTGGTATCCGGCCCAATGGAATCAGGGACGGCGCACGGCGTTTTCGTGGCGCTTGGGGCCGGTAGAGACCAGCTTAATGGGTACGCCCAGCTCCGCCTCCAGAAAATCCACGTAGGCCCTGGCCTGGGCGGGGAGAGCGCTGTAGTCGGTGCAGCCCCGAATATCGCACTTCCAGCCGGGCAGGGTCTGCAAAACCGGCTTGGCCCGGTTGAGCTGGGGGGCGGTGGGGAAGCTACGGGTGACCTGGCCGTCGATCTCGTAGCCCACGCACACGGGAATCTGGTCCAAATAGCCCATCACGTCCAGGCAGGTGAGCACCACCTGGGTGGCTCCCTGCATCCGGACCCCGTAGCGGGTGGCCACCGTGTCGAACCAGCCCACCCGGCGGGGACGGCCAGTGGTGGCCCCGTACTCGCCCTTGTCGCCGCCCCGGCGGCGCAATTCCTCGGCCTCGCTGCCGAACAGCTCGGACACGAAGGGACCGGCCCCCACGCTGCTGGAGTAGGCCTTGGTGACGGCGATGATCTCCTGAAGCTGGGCGGGGGGGATGCCGGCGCTGACGCAGCCGTAGGCGGCCACGGTGTGGGAGGAGGTGACCATGGGGTAGATACCCAGATCCGGGTCCTTCATGGTGCCCAGCTGCCCCTCCAGCAAAATGGTTTTTTCCTGGTCCAGCGCCTGCTGGACGAAGGCCAGCGCGTCCCCCCGGTAGGGCCGGATCAGCTCCCGCTGTTCCAGCATCTCCGCGAACAGGTCCAGGGGGTCCAGAGGGGGCTTTTGGTACAGCCCGGTGATGACAGCGTTTTTCAGGGTGCACACCTTTTCCAGACGCTCCTTCAGCAGACCGTCGTCAAACAGCTCGCACACCTGGATGCCGATTTTGGCGTACTTGTCCGAGTAGAAGGGGCCGATGCCCGACTTGGTGGAGCCGAAGGCCTTGTCGCTTAACCGCTCCTCCTCATAGGAGTCCAGCAGCACGTGATAGGGCATCAGCACCTGGCACCGCTCGGACACCAGCAGCCGGGGGGCGGGTACGCCGGCGTCCTCCACGGCTTTCAGCTCGGACACCAGCTTGCGGATGTCCAGGGCCACGCCGCTGGCGATGACATTGGTGGTTTTTGGGGAAAAGACGCCGGAGGGAAGGGTGTGCAGGGCGAAGCGGCCAAAGTCGTTGATGATGGTGTGACCCGCGTTGGCCCCGCCCTGAAAGCGGATCACCACGTCGGACTGTCCGGCCAGCAGGTCGGTGATTTTGCCCTTGCCCTCGTCGCCCCAGTTGGCGCCTACGATTGCTTTTACCATAATTATGAAAACCTCCGCGGTCCGGGTTTTGCAGCCGTTATGCCGGTTTGCCCTATCCGGTCCGCTTCCTTGGCTATTATACTGCGTGTTTCGGCCGGACGCAAGAGGTTTCGAGAAAAAATACAGTTTATGTCAAGCTTTTGAAAACCCGATTTTCACATGGGGCGCGCGCCGGGCCACGTAATCCAGCAGGGTTTTGCCCATGTCCTGGCTGTGAATCTGGGTTTTTCGGATTTTTCCGCTGTCCTCCACCGCCATAAGGAAAATGGGCGACAGGTCCGCCGTGCCGCAGCACAGCCGGGTGACGCACTCCTCCTTGCGCAGATAAATCTGCACCAGATTTTCATAAAACAGGCACTCCGCCTGGCCCCACTTGGGATAAAACAGGCAGCGCGCCCCCGCCCGGACGGAGCCCACGTCCACCTCCGCGTCTTGGTACTGCCGCTCCAGCTCTTCCGGGGTAGCGGCCTGCCCGTGGAATTTGAATTTCATAAAAACGCCCCCTTTTTCTTAATGGTAGCACACCCGGGGGCAAATGACAAGGGCCGGAAATCCAGCGATTCCCGGCCCCTGCCTGTTTCAGTTCTCTTTAAAATTCTCTGGCCGCGTCCTGGATGCCGTCGCCCAGGTCGCGGGCCGCGTTTTTGGTGTCGTCCCAAAAGTCGCGCATTCCGTCCCGCAGGCCGTCGTCCATCCGGTCCAGCTCCCGGTTCAGGTTCCAGCCGGTGTTGGGCGCTACCCGGCCATCGGAGTAGGCGGTATACCGCCCGTCCTGGATCAAGTCCTGGTCGCGGCTGTTGCTGCGGCTGTGGGTGGTCCGGCCGGCGGTATAGCCGTCGTTATTGGTCGTCAAGTCTCTGTCCATGTCTCTGGCTCCGCAGGCGGTCAAGCTGACCGCCAGAGCCGCCGCCACGGACAAAATCATCCATTTCTTTCCCATCGCAAAATTTCCTCCCGCTCTTGCTTGGAGGTTCCATCCGAGAGCTAGTATGTGAAAAGCGGCGGGATGTATTGCCTGCAATTTTTGGAAAATTTACGCCTCCAGCACCCAGGAGCACCCCCGCAATGCCTGCCGCCGGGCCTGCCAGTCGGGCATCAGCTGGGTCATACGGGCGTAAAACCCGGGGCCGTGGTCGTGGTGGAGGAAGTGGACCAATTCATGCAGGGCCACATAGTCCCGCAGGGCCTCCGGGCACCGGGCCAGGGCGGTGTTCAGCGTGATGTACCCCTGCCGCCAGTGGCAGTTGCCCCACTGGCTTTTCATGGACCGAATTTTAATTTGGGGGAACCGGACTCCGGCGCTCTCCACCAGGGGATACACCCGCAGCACACAGCCCCGAAGCCGCGTTCTGCACTCCTCCTGTCCGGGCAGGGGTTCCAGCTCCCGGCGGTCCTCCTCCCGCCGTTCCAGGACCCCTTCAATCCAGCGGGCCTTGTCCCGCACGAACTCGTCCGCCCGCTCCGGGGGAACCCGGAGGGGGACCGACACCACGATCTCATTGTGCCGGTTGATACGCAAATTTAAATTTTTAATCTTTTTTTGGACGAAAAAATAGGAAATTACGCCCAAAGGCGTTTCCACCTGCCGCAGCTGCTCCATGTCAGATTCCGCGGTTCAGGGTTTTCCGCAGGCGGATTTTCCCCGCCAGAGCCTGGTCCAGCAGATCCAGGAATTTTTGCTTGTCCTCCGGCAGACCGCCCTTCAGGGGCAGGTAGTTGGAGGCGTGGTTGCTG
>CAJUPG010000066.1 GCA_910588455.1 uncultured Oscillospiraceae bacterium | reverse complement strand
ATGACCTCCTCGTTGATCTTCACGGACCTGGCGAACTTCTCGCCCCCGTGGACCACCCGATGGCCCACCGCGCCGATTTCCTCCATGGAGGAGATCACGCCGTTCTGGGGGTCCACCAGGGCATCCAGCACAGCCTGGATGGCCTCAGAGTGGGTGGGCATGGCCACGTCCACCGCGTCGATGGTATTTTTGCCCGGGGCCTTGTAGGTAAACTTTCCGTCAATGCCGATGCGCTCGCACAGGCCCTTGGCCAGCACCTGCTGGCTGTCGGGGTCGAGCAGCTGGTATTTCAGGGAAGAACTGCCCGCATTGATGACTAAAATGTTCATGGGAATCGCTCTCCTTTCAAAAATAACAAATAATTAGACGGACTTCACAATTTTTTATTGCCAGATGTCCGGCTGTCTGTTATGATTGTACCGCAGTTATTCCAAAAGGACAACCGCTTTTTCAAAAAAAAGTGGGTCCTGTTCTGAAATTTTCTTACTCCAGAAAGGAGGGCTTATGGCAGTTGCAGGAATTATTGCAGAATACAACCCCTTTCACACAGGCCACCAGCGCCTGATCCGGCAGATCCGCCAGCACTTTGGGGAGGAGACCCCCGTAATGGCGGTTATGGCGGGAAACTGGGTCCAGCGGGGAGAGTGCGCCATTGCGGACAAGTGGCGGCGGGCCCGCTGGGCGGTTCAGGGAGGGGCGGACCTGATCCTGGAGCTGCCCGCCCCCTGGGCGCTCTCCTCTGCGGAAGGCTTTGCACGGGGGGGCATGGAGGTGCTGGCGGGGAGCGGGGTAGTAGATACCCTGTGCTTTGGAAGCGAGTGCGGGGAGAGCGCCCCCCTGCTTCGAGCCGCCCAATGTCTGGACAGTCCCGACTTTGCCAGACGGCTCCATGTACATCTAAACTCCCATCAGCCCTTCGCCGTGTGCCGGCAGGCGGCGGCGGCGGACCTGCTGGGGGCGGAGGAGGCCCGGGTGCTGGCCCACCCCAACGACAATCTGGGGGTGGAGTACCTCCGGACCGGCCGGGCGCTGGGCTGGAACGGACAGGTGCTGGCGGTTCCCCGGGCCGGCGCGGGCCACAACGACCCCCGGCCCGCCCAGGGGTACGCCTCCGCGTCCATCCTCCGGGAGTGGATGCGCACGGGTCAGGGCTGGAACGCCTCCTTTTTCCTGCCCACCCCCTGGCCGGAGGGATTGCCCCCCGCCCACATGGGGCAGATTGAGCGGGCGGTGCTGTACCGGCTGCGGTCCATGGGAGCCCGGGATTTCGCCTGCCTGCCGGACAGCGGGGCGGGGGAGGGCCTGCCCGACCGGCTGGCCGCCGCCGCCCAGCGGGCCTGCTCCCTGGAGGAGTTCTACCTGATGGCCAAGACCAAGCGGTACACCCACGCCCGGATCCGCCGGCTGACCCTGTGGGCCTTTTTGAACCTGGAAGCCAGGGACAAGCCGGAGGGGGTGCCCTATCTGCGGGTGCTGGCGCTCAACCGCCGGGGCCGGGAGATTCTGCGGCAGGTCAATAAAAAGGGGACGCTCCCCGTGCTGGCCAAGCCCGCCCATGCCCGCCGGCTGTCCCCCCAGGCCAAGGAACTGATGGAGCTGGAGGCCCGGTGCACGGATTTGTACGACCTGTGCTTCTCCGAGCTGCGGCAGGGGGGGCGGGAATGGACCCAGAGCCCGGTGTATCTGCCGGAATGAGGGCCGGGAATGCCCCCTATTTGAAAAGTTCCCGTAAAAATTTTGGTTTTTCTCTGGTATATTTTTTGTAAAGTGTTATAATAGGGGCGCCTTAGAACGCCCCTATTTTTATGTAAACCAACGAAGGGACATATGAGGGGAGAAATTTGCCCATGTATCTTCTTTTTTTTGCGGTCTGGCTCATTTTTAATGGCCAGATCACCCTGGAGATCGTCCTGTTCGGCCTGGCCGTCGCGGCGGCGGTGTACGCGTTTGTGTGCCGCTTCATGGACTGGAGCCCCAAAAAAGACCGGACTGTCCTGCGGTGCCTGCCTCTGATGGTTTTGTACCTGGTGGTGCTGCTGCGGGAGATTTTCAAGGCCAACGCCGCCACCATCCGGCTGATTCTGGCCCCGGATCTGGAGCCGGAGCCCGTTCTGGTCCGCTTCCGGGTAAATCTGCGCAGCCAGACCGCCCTGGTGGTGCTGGCCAACTCCATCACCCTCACCCCCGGCACCATCACCGCCGGGCTCCGGGGCAGCGAGCTGCTGGTCCACTGTCTGGACCGCTCCTTCTCGGAGGGAATGGAGGACAGTGACTTTGTAAAACTGCTGCATCGAATGGAGGAGAGGGCGCTATGAGCATTCTGGACCGGGCCTATCAGGTGGTGTTCATCGGGAGTCTGACGGTGATGGCGGTGCTGCTGGTGCTGTGCCTGATCCGGGCGGTGCGGGGGCCCCGGGTGGCCGACCGGGTGGTGGCCGTGAACATGATGGGCACCATGACCATGGTGATGATTGCCATTCTGGCGCTGCTGCTCCATGAGGGCTACCTGGTGGACATCTGTATTATCTACGCCATGATCAGCTTTTTGGCGGTGGTGGTGCTCACCAAGGTGTATATCGGTATCTATCTGGAGAAGAAGGAGAGGGGGAAAAAGCCGTGATCTGGGAGTGGGTCCGTTTTATCGCGGGCACCCTGGTGCTTCTGACAGGCATTTCCATTTTTCTGCTGGAGGTCTTTGGGGTGTACCGCTTTCACTTTGTCCTCAACCGGATGCACGCCGCCGCCATGGGGGACACCCTGGGCATCGGCGTGTCCCTGCTGGGGCTGATTATCTTCTCGGGCTTCAACTTCACCAGTCTGAAAATGCTGCTGGTGGTGGTCTTTTTGTGGTTTGCCTCCCCGGTGTCCTCCCATCTGATTGCCCGGCTGGAGGTTGTCACTGACGAAGAGCTGGAGCAGCAATGTGAGGTGAAGCGCTGATGGAGACGTTTACCTATATTCTGATGATTTTTCTGGTGGTGTGCGCGGTGGCGGTATCCCTGTCCAAAAAGCTGCTCAACTCCATCCTGATTTTCATGTCCTACAGCCTGGTGATGTCCATTATCTGGATGCTGCTGGAGTCCCCGGACCTGGCCATTACCGAGGCCGCCGTGGGCGCGGGGGTCACCAGCATTCTGTTTTTTGTCACCCTGAAAAAAATCAAGGCCATCGGCGGGGAGGATGAGAAAAAATGAAGCACGACCGTTTTGACCGCTGGCTCCACGGAGAGCGGGACAGCCTTTTGAACCGGGTGGAGCTGCGCCCCCAGCTGGAGTATGCGCCGTCGGAGGAGGAGCTGCAAAAAATCCAGGAGGAGCACGCCTTTCTGCGGGAAAAGGTCTTTCAGCTTGAGCAGAACTACAAGCTGCGGCTGTTTCAGCGGCTGTACCGGGTGGCGGCGGTGGTGTTCTGCATCGTGTTCACCAGTATCATGCTCATTACCGTCTCCTGGCTGCCCAAGGCCGGCGACCCGTCCAACCCCGCCAATCCGGACAGCAACGAGGTGTCCGCCCGCTACATCGAGCGGGGCCTTCAGGAGACCGGTGCGGTGAACATCGTCACCGGCATGATCCTGGACTACCGGGCCTTCGACACCTTCGGGGAGTCCAACGTGCTGTTTGTGGCCACCATTACTGTCATGATTCTCCTGCGGGGCTCCTCCGGCCAGGAGGAGGAGCCGGACAATCAGCTCCATCCGGGCCGGGAGGATGTGATTTTGATGAAGGTGGCCGGCCTGCTGGTCCCGGTCATTCTGATTTTCGGGATTTATGTCATTTTGAACGGCCACCTGTCCCCCGGCGGGGGCTTCTCCGGGGGGACCATCATCGGGGCGGGGCTGATTTTATACGTCAACGCCTTCGGGTTTGCCAACATTCAGCGGTTTTTTACGGAAAAAACCTACAAAATCATCTGCTTCTGCGCCCTGACCTTCTACTGTCTGGCCAAGAGCTATTCGTTCTATACCGGGGCCAACCACCTGGACAGCGGCATTCCCCTGGGGACCCCCGGGGCCATTTTAAGCAGCGGCCTCATTCTGCCCCTGAACATCTGCGTGGGGCTGGTGGTGGCCTGCACCATGTACGCCTTTTACGCCCTGTTTCGAAAGGGGGGCTTCTGATGCTGGGAGGCAATCTGCTGGCCAACTACGGCGAGAGCATCGCCATGATTTTGTTTGGCATCGGCTTTTCCAACCTGCTTTTGCAGCGGAATCTGATAAAAAAAATTCTCGGCCTGAACATTATGGACACGGCCATCTACCTGTTTCTGGCCCAGAAGGGCTATATCATGGGCCGGGCCGCCCCCATCGTGGTGGACGGAGTGCAGTCAGTGGAGGCCTACATCAACCCGGTGCCCAGCGGACTGGTGCTCACGGGCATTGTGGTGTCCGTGTCGGTGACGGCGCTGATGCTGTCCCTGACCATCCGGCTGTACCGGCGGTATCGGACCCTGGATCTGGATGAGATTTCCGCCCGGATCAAAAAGGAGCATCAGAAGAACTAAGGAGGGGAACACGCCTATGGCCTTTGTACAAAACGTCCCGTTTTTCTCCATCGTCCTGGCCATGTTTGCCGGCATTATCAGCTCCGTGCTGCCCGGAAAGGCCGCCAAGTGGCTCAACACCTTCGTGGTCACCGCGGTGGGGGCCATGTCCGGGGTGCTGCTGCTCTTCCTCAGCCGAACCGGGGAGCCCTTCGTCTACTGGATGGGCCACTTTCCCGCCCCCTGGGGCAACGAGATTCGGGCGGGGGTGCTGGAGGCCGGGATGGCCCTGGTATTCGCGGTGATTATGCTGCTGTCCCTGGTGGGGGGACGGGCCAAGCTGGAGGCGGAAATCTGTCCCGAGAAGCAAAATCTTTACTACATCCTCACCAACCTGCTGCTCAGCTCCCTGCTGGTGATGGTTTACACCAACGACCTGTTCACCGCCTACGTCTTTGTGGAGATCAACACCATCGCCGCCTGCGGCCTTATCATGATTCGGGAAATCGGCCGGGCCATCGAGGCGGCGGTGCGGTATATGATTATGTCCCTGCTGGGCTCGGGCCTGTTTTTGATTGGCATCTGCATTTTGTACGACCTGACCGGCCACCTGCTCATGTCCAATATCAAGCAGTCCCTGGCCCTGATTGTGGCCGACGGCACCTACACCGCCCCTCTGCTCACCACCATCGGGCTGATGTCGGCGGGTCTGGCCATCAAAAGCGCCCTGTTTCCCTTCCACTCCTGGCTCCCGGACGCCTACGGCTATTCCACCGTGTCCTCCTCCGCCATGCTGTCCAGTCTGGTGTCCAAGGGCTATCTGTTTTTACAGATCAAGATTTTTTACCGGGTAATCGGTCTGGACGTGATCAAAAACAGCCAGGTTATCCACATTTTGTTCCTGTTCGGCTTGATGGGTATGATTTTCGGCTCTCTGAGCGCCATCCGGGAGAACGACATCCGGCGGATGATCTCTTTTTCCAGCGTGGCCCAGATCGGCTACATCTATATGGGCTTCGGCCTGGGCTCGGATTTGGGCATGATTGCCAGTGTGTACCACATCATTGCCCACGCCGCCACCAAGTCCCTGCTGTTTCTCTCCGCCGTTGGCCTGACCGACGCCTCCGGCGGCAGCAAGCGCTTTTTGGACCTGACCGGGGCGGGCTACCGGAACAAGATTGCCGGGGTGGCCTTCTCGGCGGGGTGTCTGTCCATGGTGGGCATTCCCATGTTTGCCGGCTTTGTAAGCAAGCTGCTCTTTGCCCAGGCCGCGGTGGGGCACACCTATAAGACGCTGCCCGCCCTGCTGGTGCTGGCGGTGAGCACCATTTTAAACGCCATCTATTTCATGAAAACCGTGATCCGCATCTACACGCCACAGCGGGGGGAGAGCCAGTATCAGCCGCAGCCCCTGCACTTCGGCACCCGCAAAATTACCCTGCTGGCTCTGGTGGTGCTGAACGTGGCCATGGGGATGCTGTCCCAGCCGATCGTGTCCTGGATTCAGGCAGGGCTGGATATGTTCGGCTGAGAGGGGGATGCCACATGAATCAACCTTGGATGTTACTGCTGCCCACCCTGTTCCCTCTGCTGGCCGGGCTTCTGCTCCTGCTGTGGCCGGTGAACCACCGGGGCGCCATCACATTTTACAGCCTGTTTGCGCTGGCGGCCTCGGGCGGGGCGGCCCTGGTGTGCGCTTTTCTGGTCCGCGGAGAGCTGGTGCTGCTGCATCTGACCCCGGAGCTTGTCCTGTCCCTGCGCCCGGACGGGGCGGGGCGGATGCTGGTGGTGCTGGTTACCCTGGTGTGGCTGCTGTCCGCCGTCTATGCCGGGGCGTACATGAAGCATCAGCCGGCCCCCCGGCGGTTTTTCGGCTTTGTTCTGGCGGTCTACGGGGTGCTGGTAAGCCTGTGCTTCGCGGGCAATCTGCCCACCTTCTACCTGTTCTATGAGATGATGACCCTGCTCACCTTCCCCCTGGTCCTTCACGACCGGAAGCGGGAATCGGTGCTGGCGGGGCTGAAATACCTGTTTTACTCCCTGTGCGGGGCCTACTGTGTGCTCTTTGGCTTTTTTGTCCTCTACGCCCACAGCACCACCCTGGACTTTACTCCCGGTGGGGTGTTGGACCCGGAGAAGCTGGCCGGACAGGAGAGCCTTCTGCTGCTGGCGGCCTTTTTGATGCTGCTGGGCTTCGGGGTGAAGGCGGGTATGTTCCCCCTCCACGGCTGGCTGCCGGCGGCCCATCCCGTGGCCCCCGCCTCCGCCTCCGCCGTGCTGTCGGGCATTATTGTCAAAATCGGCGTGTTCGGGGCCTTTCGGGTGGTTTTTTATCTGTTTGGATCAGAATTTCTCCAAAATACCTGGGTTCAGACCACTCTGCTGGTGCTCAGCCTGATTACGGTGGTGATGGGCTCCATGCTGGCCTTTCTGGAGCGGGGCTTCAAGCGCCGGCTGGCCTACTCCACCGTCAGCCAGATCTCTTATGTGCTGTTCGGCCTGTACCTGATGCAGCCCATGGCCGTGGCCGGGGCGCTGCTGCACGTGGTGTTCCACGCCATTATGAAGAGCTGCCTGTTTTTATGCGCCGGCGCGGTAATCACCCAGACGGGCCGCACCCAGGTGGATCAGCTGCGGGGGGTGGGCAAGGGGATGCCCGTGACCATGTGGTGCTTCACCCTCTGCTCTGTGTCCCTGGTGGGCATTCCGCCCCTGTGCGGCTTTGTAAGCAAGTGGTATCTGTGCCTGGGGGCCCTGGACTCCGGCCTGGCGGTGTTCTCCTGGCTGGGGCCGGTGTGCCTGCTGGTAAGCGCCCTGCTTACGGCGGGGTATCTGCTGCCCATTTCCATCCGGGCCTTCTTTCCCGGGGCCAGCTTCGACTATTCCGCCCTGTCCGTCCGGGAGGCCCCGGCCGCTATGCTTCTGCCCATTCTGGCGCTGACCGGGTTGGCGGCGGTCCTGGGTCTGTTCCCCAATCTGCTGTCCATCCTGCTGGACACGCTGCGATAAGAGGAGGGAGTTTTTTATGCTGCTGTTTTGTGCCATTATGCTCCCCATTCTGGGCAGTATCCTCATTCCTCTGCTCCCGTCCAAGTACCTGCGGCTGATGGAGATGATGGTAATGCTGGTGGTGCTGCTCACCAGTGTGTTCGCCCTGAGCGCGGTGATTACCCCGCCGGAGGGCCGGTTTCCCATTGTGCTGTTTGTAAACAACCTGTCTCTGTCCCTGCGGCTGGACGGTCTGGGGCGGATTTTCGGAGGTCTGGTGGCAGTCCTGTGGCCTATGGCCACCCTGTACGCCTTTGAATACATGAAGGACGACCCCCATCCCCGGACATTTTTCATGTTTTACACCATGACCTACGGGGTCACCCTGGGCATCGCCTTCTCTGAGGATATGCTCACCATGTACTTTTTCTACGAGCTGCTCACCCTGTTCACCCTCCCCCTGGTGCTGCACACCATGACCCGGGAGGCGGTGCTGGCCAGCCGGAAGTACCTGTATTACTCTCTGGGCGGCGCGGCCTTCGCTTTTTTGGGGCTGGTGTATCTGATGATGTACGGGGTGTCGGTGGACTTCCACCTGGGGGGTGTGCTCACCCCGGAAACCATCGCCCAGCGGGGAGACATCCTGCTGGTGATCTACGTGATCGCCTTTCTGGGCTTTTCGGTCAAGGCGGCCATGTTCCCCTTCAGCGGATGGCTGCCCACGGCGGGGGTGGCCCCCACGCCGGTTACTGCCCTGCTCCATGCGGTGGCGGTGGTAAAGGCCGGCGCCTTCGCCCTGATCCGGCTGACCTACTACAGCTTCGGGGCGGACTTCCTCCGAGGCACCTGGGCCCAGGGAGTGGTGATGGGGCTGGCGATCTTCACCGTTCTTTACGGATGCAGCCGGGCGCTGAAGGAGACCCACTTCAAGCGCCGGCTGGCCTGGTCCACGGTGAGCAACCTGTCCTATATTCTGTTCGGGGTGACCATTATGACCCCCCTGGGGATGGCTGCCGCCATTACCCATCTGGTGTGCCACGCCTTTATGAAAATCACCGGCTTTTTCTGCGCCGGGGCGGTGATTCACCAGACCGAGCGCCAGTACGTCCATCAGCTCAACGGCCTGGGCCGGAGGATGCCCGTCATTTTTGGCTGCTTTACCGCGGCCTCCCTGGCCCTGATGGGAGTACCGGGGCTGGCGGGGTTTGTAAGCAAATGGAGCTTGGCCCAGGCGGCGGTAAGCAGCGGAAGCCCCCTGGCGCTGGCGGGGGTGGGCGCCCTGCTGGCCTCCGCCCTGCTGACCGCCTGCTACCTGCTGAGCATTGTGGTGCGGGCCTTTTTCCCGGCGGCGGACTTTGACGAGAGCACCCTGGAGGGGGTCCAGGACCCCAGCTGGCTGATGCTTCTGCCCATTCTCCTGCTGACGGGCGTGGTAATTTTCCTGGGGCTTTGCAGTACGCCCCTTCTGCAATTCATCGCCGGCGTGGCCGGCGGACAGATTTAAAAGGAGGGGAGAACCGATGACGCCTTGGATTTTACTGCTCCCCATCCTGCTTCCCCTGGCGGGGGCCCTGGTGTGCTGGGCCATTGGCCGGGGGGCCAAAAAGGCCCGGGACTGGGCGGTCATTGCCGTGACCGCCCTGGAGCTGGGCCTGCTGGGGTACTTCTTCACCCTGCCGGATTTGGCGCTCTTCATCCCCGGGGTGTGCGGCCTGGGGATCGCCCTGGTGCTGGACAATTTCCGGCGGCTGTACGCCCTGATTACCGCCTTTATGTGGCTGATCTGCGCACTGGCCTCTCCCCGGTACTTCCAGCACTACCGCCGCCGCAACCGGTACTATTTCTTCTTCCTGCTGACCCTGGGGGCTACCGTCGGGGTGTTTCTGGCGGAGAACCTGACCTCTGTGTTCCTGTTCTTTGAGGTGATGTCCCTGGCCTCCTACGTGTGGGTGGCCCAGGACGAGAAGCCCGAGTCCCTCCGGGCCGGGGACACCTATCTGGCGGTGTCTGTCACCGGCGGACTGGTGATGCTCATGGGTCTTTTGCTGTTCTCCGCCCAGACCCACAATCAGACCCTCCACACCATCGGGGGCCTCTGCCTGCTTTTCGGCTTCGGTGCCAAGGCCGGTTCCTTCCCCCTGCACATCTGGCTGCCCAAGGCCCACCCGGCGGCCCCGGCTCCCGCCTCCGCTCTGCTGTCGGGGGTTTTGACCAAAACAGGCATTTTCGGCATTCTGATGCTGTCTGTGAACCTCTTTTCGGAAGATGCGGGCTGGGGGCGGCTGATTTTGCTCCTGGGCTGCGCGACCATGGTGCTGGGGGCGGTGCTGGCGGTGTTCTCCATGGATCTGAAGCGGACGCTGGCCTGCTCCTCTGTGTCCCAGATCGGCTTTATCCTGGTGGGGATCGGGACGAGCAGCCTGCTGGGGGCGGAAAACGCCCTGGCTGCCCGGGGGACCCTGCTGCACATGGTCAACCACTCTCTGATTAAGCTGGTGCTGTTTCTGGCCGCCGGCGTGGTGTTCCAGAACGTCCACAGGCTCAATCTCAACGACCTGCGGGGCTTCGGGCGAAACAAGCCCCTGCTGCACTTCATTTTCCTTATGGGGGCGCTGGGGGTGGGGGGCGTGCCCCTCTGGAACGGTTATGTGAGCAAAACCCTGCTCCATGAGGGGCTTGTGGAGCTGGGGGCGTCCGGCGTGGAGGCCCTGTTCCTGTTCAGCGGCGGCTTGACGCTGGCCTATATGGCCAAGCTGTATGTCATACTGTTCTGGCAGAAAAACCTGGACCCGGCTGTCCAGGCCCGGTTCGACGGCATAACGGGCTATATGAGCGCCCCCACCGCCCTGGGGCTTACGGTGAGCGCCCTGCTGCTCCCCCTGCTGGGGGCGGTGCCCAACCGGACCGCCGACCGGGTGGCGGACTTCGGCCAGGCCTTTCTGGGGGCGGGTGCGCTGGAGCATCGGGTGCACTACTTTTCCTGGGAAAACCTCCGGGGGGCGCTGATCTCCGCCGGGGTGGGGCTGGCCGTGTATCTGCTGCTGCGGCTGTGCCGGATGGACCGGAAGAACCGCTGGCCCTGGTGGCTGGACCTGGAGGACCTGGTATACCGCCCGGTGCTTACGGCCATCCTGCCGGTGATTCTGGGGTCCCTCTCCCGGATTCTGGACCGGCTGGTGGATGGGGTGATTGTGATTCTGCGGAAAACCGTCTACCGGGAGACCCCCATTCCCCACGAGCTGGAGGAGGGCAACGCCTTTACCTATGCCCTGGGGGGCATTCTGGATCGGTGCGCCGCGGTGTTCCACAACCGGACCAACTACCGCCACAAGCTGGCCATGCTCTACGACGATATCTCGCAAAACAGCGCCATTATCGGCGGAAGCCTGTCCTTTGGGCTGTTTATGACCAGTGTGGGACTTATTTTGATTTTAGTTTATCTGTTGATTTAAAACTCCCTCTTGGCAAACCCACCTGATTTGGTGTATAATGGAGAAAATCCTCTCGGGAGTGAGGTGAGCGAGATGGCGAGAAAGCCAAAGGAGAAAAAAACCAGAAAGAAAAAAGGGGCCCCTGAGGAGGGAATGCCCCCAAAACCGAAAAAAGAGCGCCGAAAGCCCAGTATCCTGCTGATCTTCCTGATTTTTCTACTGATTATCGTCGGGGTGATTGAGGCCGCTCTGCTGGTGTACATCGCGCTGCACATGACCTTCTGAAAAAACGGCTGGCGAAAGCAATCTTCCGCCAGCCGTTTGTCATGCTTATAAGTATTTGCCCCGGTGGTTGTTGGTCAGGGCCTCCAGGATGTCGTACCGGTCCATCTGAAGGCTCTTGGTCATAGCCAGGGCCTCTTCCATATCCAGGTCCACGATCCGTCCGTCCTGGCTGGCGATAATCCGGTTGCCCTTGCGCACCTTCAGGGCGTGGACCGCCGCAAAGCCCATGCGGCTGGCGGTTTCCCGGTCCCGGGCGGAGGGGGAACCGCCCCGCTGGATGTGGCCCAGCACGGTGACCCGGGGGTCGATGCCGGACATCTCATGAATCTGGTCGGCAATCTCAAAGGCGCTGCCCGCACCCTCGGCCACTACTACCATATAGTGGGTGGTCCCCGCCAGACGGGCCCGGCGGATGTTCTCCACCACGTCCTCCTCCAGATTCACCTGCCGCTCGGGGATCAGCACGGCGGTGGCGCCTACGGAGATGCCCACGTACAGGGCCAGATAGCCCGCGTGACGGCCCATCACCTCCACCACGGAGCAGCGCTCGTGG
>CAJUPG010000065.1 GCA_910588455.1 uncultured Oscillospiraceae bacterium | reverse complement strand
ACGCCCAGCAGGCCCGGCGGATTCTGGACCGGATTGTGGGCTATCAGCTCTCCCCGCTGCTGTGGCGGAAAATCCGCCGGGGCCTGTCCGCCGGACGGGTGCAGTCGGTGGCCACCCGGCTGGTCATCGAAAAGGAGGAAGAAATCCGGGCCTTTGTTCCCCAGGAATACTGGTCCATTGAGGCCAATCTGGAGCGGATTTCCCCCCATATGGGCAGCTTTCAGGCCCAGTTCTACGGCCGGGAGAAAAAAATGGAGCTCCACTCCCAACAGGAGACGGAGCAGGTGATGAAGGAGGTCCAGGCGGGGAAATTCTCCGTGGCCAAGGTGAAGCGCCAGGAGAAAAACCGCAGTCCCGCGCCGCCCTTTACCACCTCCACCCTCCAGCAGGAGGCCAGCCACAAGCTGAACATGACCCCCGCCCGGACCATGTCCATCGCCCAGCAGCTCTATGAGGGTCTGGACATCCAGGGGGAGGGCACCGTGGGTTTGATTACCTATATGCGTACCGACTCCCTGCGGCTGTCGGAGGAGGCGCTGAGCGCCGCCCGGACGTTTATTGAAACCCGGTACGGGAGCGAATACTACCCCCCCCAGACCCGGCGGTACAAATCCAAGGGCAACGCCCAGGACGCCCACGAGGCCATCCGGCCTTCGGACGTGAATCTGGTGCCCGACGAGATCAAAAAGAGCCTTACCGCCGAGCAATACAAGCTCTATAAGCTGATCTGGAGCCGGTTTTTGGCCTGCCAGATGGCAAACGCCGTGTATGACAGCATTTCCATTGACAGCGAGAGCGCCGGCTATGTGTTTCGGGCCACCCGGTCCAGCCTGAAATTTTCCGGCTATAAGGCGGTGTATGAGGACGACAAGGACGACGAGGGAGTTCAGTCCCCCCTGCCCGACCTGAAGGAGGGGGAGCCGCTGGATCTGAGGGGTCTGAAGCCCGGCCAGCACTTTACACAGCCCCCCGCCCGGTATACGGAGGCATCCCTCATCCGGGCCCTGGAGGAAAAGGGCATCGGACGGCCCTCCACCTACGCGCCGACCATCTCCACCATTTTAAACCGGGAATATGTGGTAAAAGAGGGCAAGGCCCTGCGGCCCACCCCCCTGGGTGAGGTGGTAACGGGGCTGATGAAGGACAAATTCCAGGACATTGTGGACCCGGCCTTCACCGCCCAGATGGAGGAACGTCTGGACCAGGTGGAGGAGGGTAACGCCAACTGGAAGCAGGTGCTGACCAACTTCTACGACGGCTTTGAGAGCGAGCTGAAGAAGGCCGAGGAGGAGCTGGATGGGGAGCGGATCAAGGTCCCCGACGAGGTTTCGGAGGAGATTTGTCCCCAGTGCGGCAAGAACCTGGTGGTGAAATCCGGACGGTTCGGGCGGTTTTTGGCCTGTCCCGGGTGGCCGGACTGTGATTTTACAATGCCGCTGGTGGTGGAGATGCCCGGCAAGTGCCCCAGGTGCGGGGGACGGCTAGTGAAACGCACGGGCACCAGCAAAAAGACGAACAAGCAGTATACCTATTACTGTTGCGAATTTTTGAACAGCAAGGACGAGAGCCGCCGGTGCAGCTTCATGACCTGGGATGTGCCGGTGAAGGACAACTGCCCCGCCTGCGGTTGGACTATGTTCAAAAAGTCTGGCCGGGGAGCCAAAAAATCCTTCTGCATCAACGAGGGATGCAGCAATTTCACTCCGGAGGAGAAGCGGGGCGGCTGGGTGAAGAAGCCCGCTGCAGAAGGGGAGCAGGCCCCGGCGGAGGCGGCGGAGAAGCCCAAGAAAACCGCGGCAAAAAAGACTGGCGCCAAGAAAACCACCGCCAAAAAGTCCACCGCAAAGAAAGCAACGGCGAAAAAAACGACTGCGAAGAAATCCACGGCGAAATCTGCGTCTACCAAAACAACCTCCCTGTAGGGGCGGCCCTACATGTGATATTTGAGCGAGGGGGAATATTACAGCACCTCACGCAGTTCCCGACCCAGGTCTAGTGCGGCCTGAAAGAGTGCCTGTTCAATGTGTCGGTTTTCCTTATAGGCGGCCTCCAGATATTGGTCGAGAAGCAATCCAGTGGAATAATCCAGGGATTTAGAAAATTTTTCCAAATAAAGCTCAGTCTGATGGGCACTGTTCTGGTAATCTGGATTTTGGGCAAGGTATTCTGGGATCCGTTTTTCCTGGAGAAATTGAAATAGAACTTCCATTAGATTAGTCATAGTAAAACCCCCTTTAGACCGAACGGTCCGAATATGAAACCATTATATTCGGACCGAATGGTCTTGTCAATAGGAGAATTCAAAAGATGGAAATATTAGCACAGAGGCTAACCATGCTGCGGAAACAAAAAGATGTATCGCGCAAAGTGGTTGCGGAGGCTGTTCATATCGCCGAGCGGACATATCAGCGATATGAAGAGGCAGAGCGAGAACCCAATGCGTCTGTTTTGGCAGAACTGGCAAAATATTACAATGTGTCGCTGGACTATCTGGTGGGGCACAAAGACGAGGTTTAATTCCATGTTGAGATTGTAAGGTCAAACATTGTTATACACTCCCTCCTAAGACGCAGGTTTTATGCGCTTATTATAACACGCAGGAAATCTGCGTGTCAAGAGGTATATTGAACTATGTATGGTGAACGCTTAAGATTTTTGCGAAAAACAAGAAAGGTCCCCCAAAAAGATTTGGCAAGCCTTTTGGATCGGAGTATTCGAGGGTATCAATGTTATGAGAGTGAGACCCATGAACCAGATATAAAAGCATTGATTCTTTTGGCGGATTTTTACAATGTCTCCATAGATTACATTGTGGGACGAAAAGACGAGGTTTAACTGCATATGGAAACCGTAAAAATTATCGGCGCGGGACTGGCTGGCTGCGAGGCGGCCTGGCAGCTTGCACAAAAAGGGATTATAGTCAACCTCTACGAGATGAAGCCGAACCAAATGTCCCCCGCCCACCACGTCCCGGAATTTGCCGAGCTGGTCTGCTCCAACTCCCTGCGCTCCGACCAGCTGGAAAACGCCGTGGGCCTGCTCAAAGAGGAATTACGCCGCTGCGGGTCCCTTATTATGGCCTGCGCCCAGGCCCACAAAGTGGAGGCCGGCGGGGCGCTGGCAGTAGACCGCTACGCGTTTTCCGCCGCTGTGACGGAAAAAATCAGAAATCACCCCAATATTACCGTCATTGAGGGGGAGGTTACCCAAATTCCCGAGGGCCAGGTCATTGTGGCTACCGGCCCCTTGACCTCCGATGCGCTCTCCCAGACCATCGCGGAGTTGTTCCCCGCGCACAAGTATCTGAACTTCTACGATGCCGCCGCCCCTCTGGTGACCTTCGAGAGCGTGGATATGGACAGCGCCTGGTTTGCCTCCCGCTACGACCGGGGGACTCCGGATTATGTCAACTGTCCGATGTCCCAGGAGGAATACGCCGCTTTTTGGCGGGAGCTCTCCCGGGCGGAGGAGGCGCCCGTCCACGGCTTTGAGGACGCGGGGGTGTTTGAGGGCTGTATGCCCGTGGAGGTGATGGCCCGCCGGGGGGAGGATACCCTGCGCTACGGTCCTCTGAAGCCCGTGGGCCTGCCCGACCCCAAGACCGGCAGGGAGCCCTACGCCGTGGTGCAGCTCCGGCGGGACAACGCCCAGGGCACCATTTATAATCTGGTGGGCTTTCAGACCCATCTGAAATGGCCGGAGCAGAAGCGGGTTTTTTCCATGATTCCCGCCCTGAAAAACGCGGAATATGTCCGCTATGGGGTGATGCACCGGAACACATATTTGGATTCTCCCCGTCTGCTGGACCGGTATTATCGGGTGCGGGGCCAGGAACGGCTGATGTTCGCCGGGCAGATCACCGGGGTGGAGGGCTACGTGGAGTCCACGGCCTCCGGGTGTCTGGCGGCGCTGGAGCTGGCCCGGCGGCTGGAGGGCAAACCGCCCCTGAATTTTCCCGGGGAGACGGCCATGGGCGCATTGGCTCTTTACATCAGCGAGGAAAGTGTGGTAAACTTTCAGCCGATGAATATCAATTTCGGCCTGATTCCCCAGCTGGGCTATCGGGTGAAGGGCAAGCGGAACAAGAACGCGAAGCTGGCCGAGCGGGCGCTGGAGAAGCTTGGGGAGTTGGATTTGTAGGGTTCTTCCGCAAAATTCAGACCATATTACAACATTTCCGCCGATGATCTCATTGGACTCACCGACGAGCCCCGCCCCCTGGACGGGAACCAGAAAGAAGGCAGCATATGAAAATCATTGTAGACGCGATGGGCGGCGACAACGCCCCCCAGGCCCCGGTGCTGGGCGCCCTCCAGGCCAGCGAGCAGCTCGGCGTGGATATTATCCTGGTGGGCCGGGGCGAGGATATTTTGAAGGTTTTGCAGAAAAACGGCCGGCAGGAGCTGCCCAAAGGGGTGGAAATCGCCCACGCCAGCCAGGTGGTGGAAATCTGCGACGACCCCGCCAACGCCTTCCGGCGCAAAAAGGATTCCTCCCTCACCGTGGGCCTGAGCCTGCTGAAGGAGGGCCGGGGAGACGGTTTTGTAAGCGCCGGGTCCACCGGCGCCCTGCTCTCGGCAGCCACCCTCATCAATAAGCGGATCAAAGGAGTGCGCCGGGCGGCAATGGCCCCCGTGGTCCCCACAGGAAACGGCGGCGCGGTGCTCATTGACTGCGGGGCCAATGTGAAGTGTCCACCGGAATACTTATTGCAGTTTGCCTATATGGGCAGCTTCTACGCCGAAAAGCTGCTGGGCCGGGAGAACCCCAAGGTGGGCCTTTTGAACATCGGCGCGGAGCCCAGCAAGGGCACGGACCTGCAAGTGGAGGTCTACCCCCTGCTGGAAGCGGCGGGCCGGGAGGGCCGGATTAACTTCGTGGGCAATGTGGAGGCCCGGGAGGCCGTGGAGGGCGCGGTGGACGTGATTGTGGCCGACGGCTACGCGGGGAACATTTTTTTGAAAACTATGGAGGGCACGGGGCTGTTCCTGGCCCGGGAGATCAAAAAAATGTTCAAAAAGAACCTGCTCACCAAGCTTTCCGCCCTGCTGGTGTCCGGCGGTCTGAAGGAATTTAAGAAAATTATGAGCTCCGGTGAAGTGGGGGGCACCGCCCTGGTGGGCATCTCCAAGCCGGTGATCAAGGCCCACGGCTCCTCCGACGCCTACGCCATCCGAAACGCCGTGCGGCAGGCGGTGGAGTACAGCCAGTCGGGAATGATTGAGAGCATCGCCGCGCATATTGACCAGATGCGCCTGGAGCCTTTGAAAAAAACCCAAGAATAGGCGTTTTGCCATCTTGACACAGCGCCGTTTGTGCCTATAATCTGTAGTTAGAAAAGTGCCGGGAGGCACGAGAATGAAGAAGGAGCGATTTTAACATGATTTTTGAAAAGCTGGTTGGTCTGATTGCGGAGCAGTTTAATGTGGAGGCTGACAGCATCACGATGGAGACTGCCTTTCAAGATGATTTGAACGCGGATTCCGTGGATATTGTGGACCTGTCCATGGCTCTGGAGGAAGAGTTCGGCATTGAGGAGATGGGCGAAGAGGAGATTTCCACCATTGTAACGGTGGGGGATCTGGTTCGCTTTTTGCAGAACAAGCTGGACTAATGAAGGATTTACAGCAGACACTGGGCTATTCCTTTCAAAACGCGGGGCTGCTTGAAAACGCCCTTACCCACAGCTCCTGCGCCAATGAGAGCCGGGGCCGCCTGAGCAGTAACGAGCGCCTGGAGTTTCTGGGGGACTCGATTCTGGGCATGGTGGTGGCCGACCACCTCTACCGCACCCACCCGGATTTGCCCGAAGGGGAGCTGACCCGGACCCGGGCCAGCCTGGTGTGTGAGGAGAGCTTGGTGGAGGTGGCCAGGGCTTGGAATTTGGGGGCTTACCTGCGCCTGGGGCGGGGGGAGGAGGCCGGCGGCGGCCGGAGCCGGCCCTCTATTCAGGCGGACGCGGTGGAGGCGGTGCTGGCGGCGGTCTATCTGGATGGGGGGATTGGCTCTGCCCGGAAGATTATCCAGCAGTATATCCTCAGCCGGGAGCTGTCCGGCCTGGGCGCGGGCCGGGACTATAAAACCGCCCTCCAGGAGCTGGTGCAGCGGGAGAGCGGCCAGGTTTTGAAATACTGCCTCACCGGGGAAGAGGGCCCCGACCACGACAAGAAGTTTTTCGTCACCGTGGAGCTTAACGGCGAGCCTTTGGGCTCCGGCCAGGGGCACAGCAAGAAGTTGGCCGAACAGATGGCCGCCAAAGCGGCCATTCAAAAACTCAATGGATAAATGGGAAGGGGGCCAAAGGGCCCCCTTCTTTTTGGATTTTTAAATTGGATTGACGTGAATCATAATATGCTTGATATTGGGAAAGGCGGCCTCTACCTGGTCGTGGACCTGTTCGGCGATGGCGTGGGCATCCCGGAGGGACTGGTCTCCCTGGACGGCGATTTCGGTGTCAATGTAAATCTTGTTGCCGAACATTCGGGTATGGAGCAGGTCCAGCCGGACCACCCCCGGCTGGGTGGCGATGAAGGCGGACAGCTCCGCCTCCACCTCCGCCCCGCAGGAGGCGTCCAGCAGCTTGTTCAAGGAATCCTTTAAAATATCGCAGGCCACCTTTAAAATAAACAGGCAGATCACCACGCTGGCGATGGGGTCCAGCACCGGGAAGCCCAGCATGGCCCCCGCGATGCCGATCAGGGACCCGATGGAGGAGAAGGCGTCGGAGCGGTGGTGCCAGGCGTCGGCCATAAAGGCGGCGGAGTTGAGGATTTTGGCGTAGTGCCGGGTGTACCAGTACATGGCCTCCTTGGTGACGATGGAGACCAGGGCGGCGGTGAGGGCCAGGGCGTTGGGGACAGCCAGGGGGCCGTCTGCGCCGCTGAAGATATTTTGCAGGCCGTTCCAGCCGATGCCAAGGCCGGTGAACAGCAGAATCAGCCCCAGGGCCAGGGAGGCCACGCACTCCATCCGCTCGTGGCCGTAGGGGTGGCCCTGGTCCGCCTCCCGGCTGGAGAAGCGCACGCCCAGAAAGGCGATCAATGTGGCAAATACGTCGGAGAGGGAGTGGACCGCGTCAGAGATCATGGCCCCGGAGTGGCCGGCCACGCCGGCGAAGAGCTTAAAGGCAGTGAGCGCCACATTGCCGGCAATCCCCACAGTGGAGATCCGGTTGACAATCGCCTGTTCCCGCTGCTGCTGGTTCATAAGAAAACCTCCAAGAGATAAAAAAATACACCTGTGGAACATAGTCTGTCCCACAGATGCGCATTTAGCCCATCTGCTGCCGGAGGACCGGCCCGGCTTCTCGCCCCGCTGCGGACCGGCGGAGGCGAAGCCTGCTCAGATGTAAATTTAATCTATTATATGCAAAGAACGGGGGAATTGTCAATATGGAAATTCGAGAAATTTTACCGTCGGACGACCGGCGGGAGCTGAGCCGCATTTATGAAGAGAGTTGGAAATCCGCATACCGGGGAATCATTCCCCAAGCTTACCTGGACAGCATCCCGGAGGGGCGGTGGGCCGGTGCGCTGGAGAGGTTCGACCACACCCTCGTTTTGGCAGAGGGAGGGAGGCTGATTGGGACCACCAGCTTTGGAAAGGCCCGTGAGCATATTTTTGCCGGAGCAGGAGAGATTGTTTCTCTTTACCTGCTGCCGGACTGCGTGGGAAAGGGGTACGGAAGGGCGCTTCTGCATACGGCTGTGCGGGTTTTGGCGGAACTGAACTTCCGGGAGATCTATCTGTGGGTTTTGGAGGAAAATTTCCGCGCCATTCGATTTTATGAGAGGCAGGGCTTTGTATGCTGCGGAATTCGAGAGGATGAAATTGGCGGAAAACATCTCCACGAGCTGCGATACCGCTTGACAGAATCAAAATATACCGATATTATTTGAGAGATTACAAATAAGGAGGCGCGCTATGATTCGTTTTGACCACTTCAATTTCAACGTGTTCGACCTGGAGAAAAGTCTGGATTTTTACAAAAAGGCCCTGGATTTGGCCCCGGTCCGGGAGAAGAGCGCTCCGGACGGCTCCTTCAAGCTGGTCTTTTTGGGCAACCAGGAGAACGACTTCAAGCTGGAGCTGACCTGGCTGCGGGACCGGGAGACCCCCTACAACCTGGGCGAGCTGGAGTATCACCTGGCCTTTGTCACCGACGAGTATGAGGCGTTCCACGCCCGGCACCAGGAGCTGGGCTGCATCTGCTTTGAAAATCCGGAGATGGGGATTTATTTCATCCATGACCCGGACGGCTACTGGATCGAGATTGTTCCGGCGCAGTAAACTGCACGGAAATCATGGATGCCGCGTTTTTCTCCACTGAATTGAGAAGAAACCCGGCCAAATCGCAGGCGTAGAAATCGCCTGTTGTGCGCAGTCCATGGGCAAGAATCCAGCGATTGAGGGCGGCATAGCCTGCGGAGATGTCCCAGCGGCCCCAGCAGCAGAGATACAAATAGTTCCCGGCGGGCTTCTCCTTATAATAGGGGAAGTCCGCTTTTTCTTTGATCCTGGTATAGAGATGGCTGATTGCCCCCGGCGCGCCGCTGTTTTCCGGCGGGTGGATGGCCCCCAGATGAAAATCCGTCTGGATTCCATACTGACCGCTCAGCGTCTGGCACCGCTCCAGCACAGCAATCAGCATTTCATCCTCACTGGCTGTGGGAGAGACAAGCTCTTCCAGTTCCCTCACCGGCAGGGCCAGAAGATGCTCCCGTTCAAACCAGGCTGTCCGAACGGCCAGATCCGGGCCCGGTCGAAAGGCCAGATTGCGCAGGGTGCTGGACAGCAAAAAATCCATGTGATCCAATTTTTTCCTCTCTGCCTCCAGCCGCTTTTTCTGCTCCCGCAGCAGCTCAGCCGTCTGGGCGGGGTCCCGCTTTCCCAGACAGCGGCGGATCTCCTCCAACGAGGTTCCTGTCTGGCGAAAAATGGAGATCGCGTAATAATCGTAAAACTGCTCCACATCGTAGTACAAATAGCCGTTTTCTCCCTGACGGGCGGGCAGCAGAAGCCCCACGTCCTTATAGTGCCGCAGAGTCTCCTTGGTTGTGCCGCATAAAGCGGCAAAGGCCCCGGAGGTCATCCATTGTTTTTTCGGTTCCATAAAATTTCGTCCTTTTCCGCAAAAAAGCCTTGACTGCGTGGCAGCCACACGGTTTATGATTTTATCACAGAAAAGGAGGAATTTCAATGGAAACCAAACTGGACTCTTACCATCTGCCTGTTACGGGCAAAAATATTCTGCGCTTTGCCTTCCCCACCATCGTTATGACGGTGTTCAATACCTTCTATACGATGGTGGACGGGCTGTTCGTCTCCAACCTGATCGGCATGGAGGCTCTGTCTGCCATCAACCTCACAGCCCCGGCAATCAGCCTGATTACGGCCATATCCGGAATGCTGGCTTCCGGCGGCAGCGCCGTGGTGATGAAGAAGATCGGGGAGCGCAGAGAGCAGGAGGCCCGGCAGGATTTTACCCTGCTGATTCTCACCAATGCGGTGGTGGGGGCGGTTATGATGGCGCTGGGTTACGTCTGGATGGAGGATTTGCTGGGGGCCATGGGCCTCTCTCCGGCGGTGATGGGCTACTGCCGCTCCTATTTGAGCAACTATCTGCTGTTTACCATTCCCATCCTGCTGATGTATAACTTCTCCCTCTATTTGATTGCCGCGGATAAATCCACGCTGTCTTTGATCTGTACGGTGGCGGGGGGCGTAACCAATATCATTCTGGATTACGTTCTGATCTCTCTGTTTGATTTGGGCATTCAGGGCGCAGCCATTGCCACCGGCCTGGGCTACTCCATCACCGCTGTGGTGGGCTTTCTGGTGTTCCGCAGACAGGACAGCCTGCTCCACTTCCAGAAGCCGGTATTTCGGGGCGGGGTTCTGTTCCACGCCTCTACCAACGGTATGTCGGAGCTGGCCACCTCTCTGGTGTCCGGCGTGACCACCCTGCTGTTCAACCTGGCAATGCTGAACTATGTGGGAGAGGACGGTGTGGCCGCCATCACCATTATCATGTATGTCCTGATGTTTGTAAGCGCCCTGTTCATCGGCTATTCCTACGGCGTGGCCCCTATGATTTCCTATTACTACGGCGAGCAAAACCATGAAAAACTGAAAAAGCTGGTGGGCTTCAGCATTCGCTTTATGATCGGGACCTCCATTCTGTGTACGACGGTTTCCTTCCTGGCGACTGTGCCTCTGGTGAGCATCTTCACCCGGCCGGACAGCCCGGTGTATGAGCTGGCCGTCACAGGGAACCGCCTGTGCTCCATCGCTCTGCTGTTCGTGGGGCTGAACGTCTTTGCCAGCGGTATGTTCACCGCCCTGTCCAACGGTGTGGTGTCCGCAATCCTGGCGTTTTCCCGGTCGTTCCTGTTTACCGTTGCCAGCATTCAGATTGTGCCTGTTCTGCTGGGGGGCGTCACCGGCGTATGGCTTGCCACCCCTGTGGCCGAACTGCTGGGGACAATCATGGCGGCGGCGCTGCTGCTGAAATACCGGAAGCGGTACGGGTACTGAGGGGGAGGCTTCATATTATGCAGAAGATTTTGCCGCAAGGGTATTTTCTTTCATTTCCAAATGGAGTATAATTTTTGAAATTGACTGAGGAGGCCATCCTATGCCCCGTGTTTTGCTTGTGGAAGATGATACCGATATCAACAGCTCCACCGCCCAATATCTGCGCCGCCAGGGCTGCGAGTGCATCCAGGCGTTTTCCGGCACGGAGGGCCGGCTGCTCTGGCAGGCGGGCGGAATCGACCTGCTGCTGGTGGACCTGATGCTTCCCGGCCTGTCCGGCAGCGAGCTGATTGCCGAAGTCCGCAAAACCAGCCGGACGCCGGTGATTGTCCTGTCCGCCAAAACCGAGCTGTCCGACAAGGTGGAGCTGCTGGGCCTGGGGGCGGACGACTATCTTACCAAGCCCTATCAGCTGGAGGAGCTGTGGGCCCGGATTCTGGTGCAGCTCCGCCACGCCAGCGCCGCCCCGGGAGGCGGCCTTCTGCGCTATCGGGATTGGGCGCTGAATCTGGAGGAGATGACCCTGACCGCCGCCGGCCAGCCGGTCAATCTCACCGCCCACGAATTCAAGATTGTGGAGCTGCTGGCGGGCCGGCCCAAGCGGGTGTTTACAAAGCAGCAGATTTATGAGGCGGTCTGGCAGGAGGAGTATGCCGTGGAGGACAAAACCATCACTGTCCATATCAGCAATATCCGCGCCAAGCTGCGCCCCAGCGGTACGGAGGGGTACATACAGACCGTGTGGGGCATCGGCTTCAAGCTGGCCGAGTAAACTTTATACTTTCTTTACCTTTCCTTTGCGATGTTTGGGCACTTGTCTGTTAAACTGAGCCTGTAAACAAAAAGGAGGTTTTCCTATGACAGTAATACAGACAATGGGTCTGTCCAAACGCTACAAAGACCGGTGGGCGGTGGACCACCTGAACCTGCGGGTGGAGCAGGGAGATATTTACGGGTTCATCGGCCAGAACGGCGCGGGCAAGTCCACCACGTTGAAGCTGCTGTGCGGGCTGGCCCGGCCCACCCAGGGGGATGTGCAGATTTTCGGCAGGCCGGTCCGGGACCCGGTGGCCCGCCGCCGGGTAGGCGCGCTGATTGAGCAGCCGGGGCTCTACCCTGATCTGAGCGGGCGGGAAAATCTGCGGCTGTACGCCGCGCTGCTGGGGCTGGACAGCCCGGAGGCGCAGGTGGAGGAGGTTTTAAAGACCGTAGGCCTGGCCCCCAGGGAGAAAAAGCCGGTGCGCCACTACTCCATGGGTATGAAGCAGCGGCTGGGGGTGGGCCTGGCCCTGCTGGGCGGGCCGGACCTGCTGCTGCTGGACGAACCCATCAACGGC
>CAJUPG010000064.1 GCA_910588455.1 uncultured Oscillospiraceae bacterium | reverse complement strand
TTATCAGGGGGATTTCATCTTTTGGGTGAAATCCCCCTTGACAAATGTTCTCCTGATATATACGTCCGAAAATGATCTTATAGACATAAGATGTTTTAGAGTGGTACGGCCATTGGGGGGGTTGGAAAATAAATTTAAACGCATATCAGGAACGTGGAGTTGCTTTGATGGATGCTATGTGACGGATCGAAAAGTAGGGCGTTTTGCTTCTGGTTGTGATGGGGATCATAGCTTGATGGAACACCTGGGGGAGGTGGCTGGAAAACGAATGGAAAAATTTGTGTAAAAAAGGCGGACCGCTGAGCGGTCCGCCTTTTTTGTACGTCAGGTCAATTTCAGGCTGGTATGGGTCCGTTTGTCCAAATGAATTAGCACCCCCCGCCCCTCTCTGCAAATTTCTGCGGAGAGGGGCGGCTTTTCTTTTGTTTAAAATAAATTCATAAAGTAACTATTGACAATTTCCAGGGGGAGTGGTACTCTTACGTTAGCACTCAGATAGATGGAGTGCTAAAACCGAGAAAAAAACGACTGGGGGGAACAGGCTTGGAGCTGACGCCGCGCAAAAAGCTGATTTTACGCGCCATTGTAGAGACCTACATCGCCACCGCAGAGCCGGTGGGTTCCAAGGCGGTGGCCCAGTTCCCCGGCCTGACCAGCTCTACCGCCACCATCCGCAACGAAATGGCCGACCTCACCGAGCTGGGTCTGCTGGAGCAGCCCCACACCTCCGCCGGCCGGGTCCCCTCCCCCGCGGGCTACCGGCTGTATGTCAACGAGCTGATGGGGGAGCACCAGCTGACCCTTCAGGAGACCCAGCGGATCAACAGCGCCCTGAATGTGAAAATGGAGGAGCTGGACCGGGTAATCGACCGGGCGGGCAAGGTTTTGTCCCAGATCAGCGACTACCCCGTTTTCACCCTGGCCGCCGGCAGCGGCACCGCCACGATCCAGCGGGTGGATCTGCTGATGGTGGAGCAGCGGGCGTTTATCGCCGTGGTCATGACGGACAGCAGCGTGGTGAAAAACAAGCTCTTCCATGTGGAGCAGCCTCTGTCCGAGCCCCAGCTGCAAATGCTCTCCACCATCCTGAACAGCTCGTTTTTGGGCCTGACCCTGGAGGAGATGCACACCGCCCTGGACGCCATGGCGGCCAAATCCGCCCCCGGGGCCTACGAGCTGATTGCCCTGGTGGTGGAGTTTGCTATGGAGGTGCTCTCCGGCCAGCGCCAGCAGATTGCCCACACGGCGGGAATCACCCACCTGCTGGAGCACCCGGAGTACCACAGTCTGGACAAAGCAAAACCCCTGATGAGCTATCTGACCGACGAAGAGGGGGCCGCCAAGCTCCCGGCCACCCTGGACACCGGGCAGAACATGAGCATTTTGATCGGTCCGGAGAACGTCAATGAGGCGCTGAAGGATACCAGCGTGGTGATGGCCAGCTACGACATTGGAGACAATATGCGGGGCGTGATCGGCGTGGTGGGCCCCACCCGGATGGACTACGCCAAGGTGACCGCCCGGCTGTCCTACTTCGCGGACAGCCTGACCCGGATGTTCGGCAAGGGGGAACTGCCCTCCGGTGCCCCCGGCCCGGAGGATTCAGAGGAATCCACTTGAATATAGATGCAAGGAGTGCCTGATGTGAGCGAACAAGAGAAGCAGACCCCTCAGGAGGAGGTTCTGGAGGCTGAGACCGAGATCCAGGAGGAGCCGGAGGTTGTGGACGCTCCGGAGGAGGAAACAAATTCCCTCCAGGCGGAGCTGGAGGCCCTGAAGCAGGTCAACGCCCAGCAGAAGGAGCAGTTTCTCCGGCTGGCCGCTGAATATGAAAACTACCGCCGCCGCACCGCCAAGGAAAAAGAGAGCATTTGGACGGACGTGAAGGGCGAGACGGCCCAGAAGTTCCTGCCGGTGTACGACAATCTGGAACGGGCCTTGAAGCAGGAGACCGCCGACGAAGCCTATAAAAAGGGCGTGGAAATGACCATGACCCAGCTCAAAACCGTGCTGGAGCAGCTGGGGGTCACGGAGATCCCCGCCCTGGGCCAGACCTTCGACCCCAACCTCCACAACGCGGTGATGCACGTGGAGGACGAGCAGTTTGGGGAGAACACGGTGGCTGAGGTGTTCCAGGCCGGTTTCCAGCTGGGTGAGAAAGTAATCCGCTTCGCCATGGTGAAAGTGGCAAATTGAATTCGTTAAAACTATATTTCATATATGCAGGAGGAAAAAATTATGTCCAAGATTATCGGTATCGACTTAGGTACGACCAATAGCTGTGTTTCCGTTATGGAGGGCGGCGACGCCGTTGTCATTGCCAACGCCGAAGGCAACCGCACCACTCCCTCCGTCGTGGCCTTCTCCAAGGACGGGGAGCGCATGGTGGGCCAGGTGGCCAAGCGCCAGGCGATCACCAACCCCGACCGCACCGTGATTTCCATCAAGCGGGAGATGGGCAGCGACTACAAGGTAAACATCGACGGCAAGGCTTACACCCCCCAGGAGATTTCTGCCATGGTCCTCCAGAAGCTGAAGGCGGACGCGGAGGCCTATCTGGGTCAGCCCGTCACCGAAGCGGTGATTACCGTCCCCGCCTACTTCACCGACGCCCAGCGCCAGGCTACCAAGGACGCGGGCAAGATCGCCGGTCTGGAGGTCAAGCGGATCATCAACGAGCCCACCGCCGCGGCCCTGGCCTACGGCGTGGACAAGGAAGAGGCCCAGAAGGTCATGGTCTACGACCTGGGCGGCGGCACCTTCGACGTGTCCATCCTGGAGATCGACGACGGCGTGATTGAGGTCAAGGCCACCGCCGGCAACAACCGTCTGGGCGGCGACGATTTTGACAAGTGCGTGATGGACTGGATGGTCGCCGAGTTCAAAAAGGCCGAGGGCGTGGACCTGACCGGGGACAAGGTTGCCATGCAGCGGCTGAAGGAGGCCGCTGAAAAGGCCAAGATTGAACTGTCCGGCGTGACCACCACCAACATCAACCTGCCCTATATCACCGCCGACGCCACCGGCCCCAAGCATCTGGACCTGACCCTTACCCGGGCCAAGTTCAACGAGCTGACCCACCATCTGGTGGAGGCCACCATGGGCCCCGTCCGGCAGGCTATGGGCGACGCGGGCCTGAGCGCCAGCGAGCTGCACAAGGTTTTGCTGGTGGGCGGCTCCAGTCGCATCCCCGCCGTGCAGGACGCGGTGAAGAATATCACCGGCCGGGAGGGCTTTAAGGGCATCAACCCCGACGAGTGCGTGGCCATGGGTGCGGCCCTCCAGGGCGGTGTGCTCACCGGCGACGTGAAGGGGCTGCTGCTGGTGGACGTGGCCCCCCTGTCCCTGGGCATTGAGACCATGGGCCACGTAATGACCAAGGTGATTGAGCGCAACACCCGTATTCCCACCAAGGCCAGCCAGATTTTCACCACCGCCGCCGACAACCAGACCTCCGTGGAGGTCCATGTGCTCCAGGGCGAGCGTGAAATGGCCCAGTACAACAAGACCCTGGCCCGGTTCATGCTGGACGGCATTGCCCCCGCCCGCCGGGGCGTGCCCCAGATTGAGGTCACCTTCGACATCGACGCCAACGGCATTGTAAACGTGTCCGCTATGGACAAGGCCAGCGGCAAGGAGCAGCACATTACCATCACCTCCTCTACCAACATGAGCAAGGAGGACATCGACAAGGCGGTCCGGGAGGCGGAGCAGTTTGCTGCGGAGGACAAGAAGGCCCGGGAGGCCGCCGATACCCGGAATCAGGCCGACCAGATGGTATTCCAGTGCGAAAAGGCTCTGGAGGAGATGGGCGGCAAGATGGACGCCGCCGACCGCTCCGCCATTGAGAGCGAGGTCAACCACGTGAAGGAGACCCTGAAGGGGGAGGACACTGAGGCCATCAAGAGCGCCACAGAGGCGTTGACCAAGGCTTTTTACGCCGCCAGTGAAAAGCTCTACGCCCAGCAGGGCGGACAGCCCGGCGGCCCGGATATGGGCGGCGCGCCCCAGGGCGGCCCGGGCCCCGACGTGGTGGACGCGGACTATGAGGTCGTGGACGACGACAACAAATAATTCAGGCACAGGCATAGGCGGGGCGTTGTCCCGCCTATGCGGATGTCTGTCTATAAAGCTGGTGATGCATATATGGCGGAACAAAAACGTGATTTTTATGAGGTGCTGGGCCTGAGCAAAGGGGCCTCTGAGGAGGAAATCAAAAGGGCCTACCGGAAGCTGGCCAAACAGTACCACCCGGATCTGAACCCCGGGGACAAAGAGGCGGAGGCCAAATTCAAGGAGGTCAATGAGGCCTACACCATTTTGACCGATAAAGAGAAAAAAGCCCGGTACGACCAGTTCGGCCATGCCGGGGTGGACCCCAATTTCGGTGGGGGCGGCGGAGACTTCGGCGGCGGCTTTGGAGATTTCGGCGACCTGCTGGGCGATTTGCTGGGCGGCTTTGGCGGGTTCGGCGGCTTTGGCGGGGGCTCCTCCAGCCGGCGCACCGGTCCCCAGAAGGGGGAGACCCTCCGGGCCGGCCTGGAGCTGACCTTTGAGGAGGCGGCCTTCGGCTGTGAAAAGGAAATCAGCCTGAACCGGAGCGAGCCCTGTGACGAGTGCCGGGGCACCGGCTGCGAAGCGGGCACCAGCCCGGAGTCCTGCCCCGACTGCCGGGGCACCGGCACCGTCCGGGTTCAGCAGCGCATGGGGGGCATGGCCTTTTCCAGCTCCGCCCCCTGCACCCGCTGCCGGGGCACCGGACGGATCATCAAGTCCCCCTGCAAAGCCTGCGGCGGCGCGGGGAGCATTAAGCGGCAGAAGCGGCTGGCGGTCAAAATCCCGGCGGGCATCGACGACGGCCAGGCCGTCTCCCTGCCAGGACAGGGCAACGCGGGGCGCAACGGCGGGCCCTCCGGCGATCTGCTGGTGGGGGTGCGCATCAAGCCCCATAAGCTCTTCCAGCGGGATGGGACCACCGTGCTGTACGAGCATCCTGTGAGCTTCACCCAGGCGGCGCTGGGGGCCCAGCTGGAGATTCCCACGATTGACGGCAAGGTGAAGTACGACCTGCCCGCCGGGACCCAGACGGGCACCACCTTCCGCCTGCGGGAGAAGGGTATTCCCGCCCTGCGGGGGCGGGGCCGGGGGGATCAGTACGTCACGGTGCGGGTCCAGGTGCCCACAAATCTCAACGGCGAACAAAAGGAGGCCCTGCGGGCCTTTGCCGCCGCGATGGGGGAAGAGGTCCCCGAAGGGGGCGTAAAAGGCTTTTTCAGAGGAAAAAAACATAAATAACGCAGAAAAACAGGAGCGGCCCTGAGCTGCTCCTGTTTTTCTGCGTTACGGGAATGCGCGATAGGATCAGACCTCCATAATAACCGGGAGGATCATGGGGGAGCGCTTGGTCTTTTTATAAAGGTATGCGGACAAATCGCCCTTGACCGCCCCCTTGATGGCCGCCCAGTCGCCGCCGCAGGTGTTGTCCACCGCCTCCTGGGCCACCTGCTTCAGCTCGTCCATCAGTTCCTCCGACTCCTTGACGTACACAAAGCCCCGGGTGATGAGGTCCGGGCCGTTGACCAGCTCGCCGGTGTCGCCGGAGAGGGCCATTACCACCACGATCATGCCGTCCTGGGCCAGATGGCGCCGGTCCCGGAGGACCACGCTGCCCACATCGCCCACGCCGTAGCCGTCCACAAAGACCTGTCCGGCGGTGACCGTGCCCCCCAGCTTGGCGGAGCTGGGGGCAAGCTCGATGACCCGGCCCAGGTCGCTGATGAGAATGTGGTTGGCGTCCATACCCATCTCCCGGGCCAGCTTGGCATGGAGCTTCAGGTGCCGCTGCTCCCCGTGGAGGGGGATGAAGAATTTGGGCTTCACCAGGGCATGGATGATTTTCAGCTCCTCCTGGCAGGCGTGGCCGGATACGTGGAGGGCCCGCTCCCGCTCGTTGACCACCTCGGCCCCCTTCCGGTACAGCTCGTTAATCACGTTGCCCATGGAATTTTCGTTGCCGGGGATGGTGGAGGCGGAGATAATGATCCGGTCCCCCGCCTGAATGTCCACCTGCCGGTGGGTGTTGAAGGCCATACGGCTCAGGGCGGACATGGCCTCCCCCTGGCTGCCGGTGGTGATGATGCAGATTTTTTCTTTGGGAAGGGATTTGATGTGGTTTAAATCCATCAGCACCCCCTCGGGGATGTTCATATAGCCCAGCTCGGTGGATACCTTCATGTTGTTTTCCATGCTCCGGCCGGTGACTGCCACCCGCCGTCCGTACCGGGCCGCCACATCAATGATCTGCTGGAGCCGGTCCACGTTGGAGGCGAAGGTGGTGACAATGATGCGCTCGGCACAGCCGCTGAACAGCGCGTCGAAGCTGGCCCCCACGCTGCGCTCGCTGCGGGTGTAGCCGGGGCGGTCCACGTTGGTGGAGTCGCACAGCAGGGCCAATACACCCTCGTTGCCCAGCTCGCCGAACCGGGCCAGGTCAATCATGCCCCCCTGGATGGGGGTGGTGTCAATCTTGAAGTCCCCCGTGTGGACGCACACGCCGGCGGGGGAACGGATGGCGAAGGCCACCGCATCGGCGATGGAGTGGTTCACGTGGATGAACTCTACACTGAATCTGCCCGCCCGGATGACGTCCCCCGCCTCGCAGGTGACAATCTTCGTCTTGTCCAGCAGCCGGTGCTCCTCCAGCTTCAGCCGGATCAGGCCGGCGCTCATGCGGGTGGCGTAGATGGGGGCGCTGATGGAACGCAGCACGTAGGGCAGGGCGCCGATGTGGTCCTCGTGGCCGTGGGTGATAAAAATACCCCGGATTTTGTTCTGATTTTTCATCAGGTAGCTCACGTCGGGGATCACCACGTCGATCCCGTACATATCGTCGTCCGGGAAGCCCATGCCGCAGTCCACTACAATAATGTCGCTGCCGTATTCATAGACGGTGAGGTTTTTGCCGATCTCGTTGAGACCGCCCAGAGAAATGATTTTCAGTTTTTCTGCCATAGAATAACTCCTTGTCTTTTCAAATATTTTGTTATATTGCTAATTGTAATCAATCACACTGTCGAAAAAGCCAAAACTAAGTAACGTCCTGCCCGCACAACAACCAGACGGATGGGATTCCCGCTTCGGCCCTGCCTCGCCGTTGCGCAAAAAACCCGCTCCGTCTGGAAAAGTGCTTGGCTGTCCGTCCCTCTGGAGCCGCCTGAAGCGCGGGCAGAATCTGGACGGACCGGAATTTCCACAAAAGAATGATTGCTGGAATTATATCATGGGTTTGGGAAAAAGTACACCCCTTTTTTCAGCGGCCCACGGACAGGTCCCGGTCCAGCCGGGCGGTTTCTCCGGCGAAGAAGTCGCACAGCTCCGCCGCCGTCTCCAAATCCGGCCCTTCCGCCAGCACCCGCACCGCCGCCCGCCGGGCCATTGGGGTGAGGTACACCCAGCCGTTTCCCCGGCGCACCCGGATTCCCTCGCCGCCGTCGGGGCGGACGCCGGTCTCCCGGAGAAGAGCCTGCATCACCTGGCCCCGGCTGCTGTGAAGGGGGACTTCCCGTTTCCAGGCGGAGAACCGGGGGGTCCGGGCGGCCAGAGCCTCCAGCTTCTCCCCCGTCACGCCCATCCGGGCGGCAATCCGGGCGGCGGCAAAGGCTCCGTCCCGCAGCCAGGGCAGCGCGCGGTAGAGGGTCCGGGCCGCCTCTCCGTCCCGCTCCAGCCGCAGGACCTGGGCGCTGTATCCCGCCGCCACCAGGTCCACCGCCGCCGTGGCCCCGGAGGGCACCGCCAGCTTTCCCCCGCCGTTCTCCATCTCAATCAGTGCCGCCAGGGCCAGCATCTGTCCTGGGTCCAGCAGGGCTCCGGCCTCGTCCCGGGCCTCCAGGACGAAGCCCCCGTGGCCCCCGGCAAAGGCGGGAATTCCAGGCTCCCAACGGTGCTCCACCGACCAGCCCAGCAGGGTGAGCGCCCGGCGGATGGCCTGGTCCGCCGGCGTGTCCCCGGGTACTGCCGCCGTCAAGCGGCGGATGGGGGTGGGACAGAACACCGCCCGCCGGGCCGCATCGGCGGCGTAGGCCGCGGGCCCTGTCTCCAGCCGGACCACCTGCCCCACGCGCTGGGCGCTGGTCCGGCGGAACTCTCCCTGGGCCAGCGCGTGCTCCAGAACGCGCTCCCGGGGGCCGCCCAGAGGCAGGCCGTCCCTGCCGAAGAAGTGGAGAAACAGCCGCTCCCCCATCTGCTCTACAAACAGGGAGATGGGGATTTCCTTCTTCTCCGCCAGCCAGGCCGCCTGGGCGGCACACTGCATGGGGTGGGTAAGGCCGATGCCGCCGGCGGCGGTAATTCCGCTCAGGGCCGCCTGTGCCAGCATCTCCGCCCCAGGACCGCCGTGCCATCCCACTGCCGCCCGGCCCTCCTCTCCCAGCAGAGAGCCCAGAGCCACCAGATTTTCCGGGCTTAGCTCCTCCTCCAGACTGCCCCGGATCACCCCGCCGTCTCCAAAGGACAGCTTGCCCCGGGCGGGGGCGATGCGGCTGGGCCACAGGCGGGTGCCCTCCGCCAGGGTGATGTTTTCTTCCGCCAGCGCGTTTTCCCCCAAAACCGTCCCTTCGTGGAGGACGGCGCCCCGGCGGACCTCTGCGCCCCGGCAGAGGATTGCACCATACAGGGTGGTTTTCTCTCCCACGGCGGCTCCGGCCCACAGTACACTGCGCTGGACCAGACTGCCTCCGCCAATTTTGCTGCCGGCTCCCACCACGGCATGAGGACCAATCAGCGCCCCGGTGGCGATCTCCGCCCCCGGACCAATCCAGCAGGGGGGGATCTGACTGGCTCCCTCCGGAACCGGCTGGGAGGGGGGCAGGTCCAGGCGGACCTTGCCGCTGAGGGCGTCCGCCGCGCATTGCAGATAGGCCTCGCAGTTCCCCATGTCGCACCAGTAGCCCTCCGGTTCAAACCCGAACAGAGGTTTGCCCTCCTTCAACAGAAGGGGGAAGAGATCCTTTCCGAAGTCAAAGGCCCGGTTCTGGGGCACAAAGTCCATCACCCGGCGGGAGAGCACGTAGATGCCCGTGTTTACCTGATTGGTGACCACCTGCCCCCAGCCGGGCTTTTCCACAAAGCGCTGGATGCGGCCCTGGCCGTCGGTGAGGACCAGGCCGTATTCCAGTGGGGACGGGTGCCGATACAGAGCCAGGGTGGCGGCGGCCTTTCGCTCCCGGTGAAATTCCATCAGTCCGGTGAGGTCCAGGTCGCACACGGCATCCCCGCTGAGGACCAGAAAGTCGTCCGTCCCCAGGCGGTCCATGGCGGCTTTTACGCTTCCGGCAGTCCCCAAGGGTTTATCCTCAATGAAATAAGACAGATTGACGCCAAAGCCGGCCCCGTCCCGGAAATATTCCATCACACTCTGGGGGCGGTAGCAAAGAGTGATACAGATGTCCGTAATCCCGTGCCGGCGCAGCAGGGCGATGATATATTCCAGCACCGGTTTGTCAAACAGGGGCACCATGGGCTTGGGCAGGCCCAGGGACATGGGCCGCAGCCTCCGGCCCTCGCCCCCGGCCATAATGACAGCTTTCATTCCGCGCACGCTCCTTTTGTTGCCGCAGTTTTCCTGCTGTTCAGTATTTCCAGTTCCTACGGGGAGCCATACCCGTTTTGTACAAAAAAGCGCCTGGATATTTTCTGTAAAAAATACATTTTTCCGACAAAGAAACACTTGTACAGCCCAATGGAATGTGATATACTCCGTTATACAAAAATTAACAAAGACGGGATTTCATCGTGAACATTCAAATTTTTGGAACTTCAAAATGCTTTGACACCAAAAAGGCCCAGCGCTGGTTTAAGGAGCGCCGGATTCCCTTCCAGTTCATTGATCTGAAAAAGTACGCAATCAGCCGGGGAGAGCTGGCCAGCGTGGCCAAGGCCGTGGGGGTGGAGGCCCTGGTCAACCCCGCCCACCCGGATGCCGTGCTGCTGGAGTATCTGGCCTTTGAGCAGGACAAGCTGGAGAAGCTTTTGGAAGACAGCGCCCTGCTGCGCACTCCCATCGTCCGCAACGGCCGGCAGGCCACCGTGGGCTGCGAACCGGAGGTCTGGGCCGCCTGGAAGTAAAAGGAGATGCATCCATGGCAAAGGGTACCCGCCAAAAACTCAAGCTGATCCTCCTGGCCCAGCTCCTGCTGGAGCAGACCGATGAGGAACACCCTCTGTCCACCGGCGCGCTGATTGCCGCCCTGGAGCGCCAGGGGGTGGCCGCCGAGCGCAAGAGTATCTACTCGGATATGGAGTATCTGGCCCTGTCCGGAATGGACGTGCAGCTGCGCCGGGACGGCGGGTGCCGGGGCTGGTTTGTGGGGGAGCGGCAGTTCCAGCTCCCGGAGCTGAAGCTGCTGGTGGACGCGGTGCAGTCCTCCCGGTTCCTCAGCCAGCGCAAAAGCCGGGAACTGATCCGCAAGCTGGAGCGGCTGACCAGTGTGCACCAGGCCCAGGAGCTCCAGAGACAGGTGTATGTAAGCGGGCGCGTGAAAACCATGAACGAGAGTATCTATTACCACGTGGACCAGATCCATACCGCCGTGCACAACCGCCAGAGCATCACCTTCCGCTACTTTGATTACGACTTCCGGCGGCGGAAAATTTACCGCCACGGGGGAAAGCTCTATCAGGTACAGCCCTATGGGCTTATTTGGAACAGCGAAAATTATTATCTGGTGGCCCTGGACGAAGAAAGCGGGCAGATCCGCCACTACCGGGTGGACAAAATGAGCGGCATCGCTCTGTGCGGCTCCCCCCGCCGGGAGGAAATGGGGAACTTTGATCTGGCCGCCTATGGGCAGAAGCACTTCGGGATGTACCACGGCCCGGAGATTACCGTTACGCTCCGAGCAGAGAACCGGATGTCCAGCGTGATTTTTGACCGCTTCGGCCAGGATGTGATCGCCATCCCAGACGGGGAGAACCACTTTACCGTCCAAATCCCCCTGGTGATGAGCCCCCAGTTCTTCGGGTGGCTGTTCGGACTGGAGGAGCGGGTGCAGATTGCCGCGCCGGAGGAGGCGGCCGCCGCCTACCGGGCGCGGCTGGAGGCCGCGATGGCCCAGTACCGGTAAAGGCGCATACATATTTTAATAAAAGGAGGTGCAGCGTATGAGACACATCCTGATCGCAGACAACGATCCAAAGGTCCGCAGCCAGGTGGGCGAGCACGCCCGCTCGGAGGGCTATCTGGTGGCGGAGGCGGAGGACGGCGAGACCGCCGTGACGATGCACCGGCAGAATCCTTACGATTTCGTGCTGCTGGCCGGGAAGGACGGTTTTTCCGCCTGCCAGGCCATCCGCACCTTTTCCCCGGTCCCCATTATGCTGGCCTCGCAGGCCGGTGGAAGCCAGGCGTCTATCCGGGCCCTGGAGCTGGGCGCGGACGACTTTCTGCAAAAACCCCTGGAGCCCAAGGAAGTGCTGCTGCGGATCTCCGCCATTCTGAAGCGGGGGTATGGCCGGCCCAGACAGCTGATCTCCGGGGGCATTACCGTGGACCTGACCGCACGGCGGGCCCTGGTGGATGGCGCGCCTGTATCGCTGACCCCGAAGGAGTTTGATCTATTGGCGGTGCTGATGTCCCAGCCGGACGCGGCCCTGTCCCGCAGGCGGCTGCTGGAGACGGTTTGGGGAGAGGAGCACAGCCGGGATACCCGGACCCTGGACACACACATTAAACAAATCCGCCGGGCCATCGCCCCCTACAGCAAACGAATCGTGACCCTGCGCGGAGTGGGATACCGCTTTGACGGCGAATAAGAAAGAGGCCCGCGCCACCGGCGCGGGCCTCTTTCTGCGGTAAAATCAAATGTCGAAAAAATTTTTCGCGTTGGGTGTACGCGAACGTACACGTTTTCGGTCGATTACGCCTATAGACAGAGGGGGGCGGCAGTTTTGTTACAAATGCCTGTTACACAATAATTTTTTGAAAAATTATTGAAAATTACATATTTAAGCGTTTCAAGTTACTTTTTTGGTGTTTTTGTGTTTTATACGGAGCTTTATTACGGTTGTGTTACAAGTGGGCAAAACCTCTTGATTTCCGTTTTGAGTTGGTGTATCATACGCACAGAGGCAAGGGGAGTTATACCGGCCTAGTGGCTCTAAAAGTTCTCCAAAACCTCGAAAAAGGGCGAAA
>CAJUPG010000063.1 GCA_910588455.1 uncultured Oscillospiraceae bacterium | reverse complement strand
CCACCAACATGGCCGGCCGCGGCACCGACATTATGCTGGGGGGCAACGCGGAGTTTTTGGCCAAGAGCGATCTGCGCAAGGCGGGCATGAGCGACGAACTGATCGCGGAGGCCACCGGCTTTGCCGAGACGGATAACCAGGAGATTTTGAATGCCCGGAAGCAGTTTTCCGAGGCGGAGGCCAAGTACAAGGCGGAAATTCAGGCGGAGGCCGACCGGGTCCGGGAGGTGGGCGGCCTGTTCATCCTGGGTACGGAGCGCCACGAGTCCCGCCGGATCGACAATCAGCTCCGGGGCCGTGCGGGCCGGCAGGGAGACCCCGGCGAGACCCGGTTCTTCCTGTCCCTGGAGGACGACATCATGCGCCTGTTCGGCTCTGAGCGGGTGATGAACATGATGGAAAAGCTGGGCGTGGATGAGGACACCCCCATCGAGCAGAAGATGCTCACCAACGCCATTGAAAACGCCCAGAAGCAGGTGGAATCCCGGAACTTCCAGACCCGGAAGAGCGTGCTGCAATACGACGACGTGATGAACACCCAGCGGGAGGTCATTTACAAGCAGCGCCGCCAGGTGCTGGACGGGGAGGATTTGCAGCAGTCCATTCAGAATATGCTGCACAATACGGTGGCCTCCGCTATCCAGGGGCACATGGGGGAGCAGAAGCACATGGACGCGGAGTCCTTCCAGGAGGCCCTGGTTCCCTTCCGGCGGATGTTCCTGGCCCCCGGGGACCTGAAGCTCACCAATGAGGAGCTGGCCCGGCACGATGTGGAGTCCCTTACTGAGCTGGTGCTGGAAAAGGCCCGGACCGTCTACGCCAAAAAGGAACAGGAGATCGGCGCGCCCCTGATGCGGGAGCTGGAGCGGGTCCTTATGCTCCGGGTGGTGGACGAGTTCTGGATGGAAAACATCGACGCAATGGCAGAGCTGCGCCAGGGCATCGGCCTGCGGGCCCTGGGCCAGAACGACCCGGTGGTCGCCTACAAGCAGGAAGGCTTCGAGATGTTTGAAGAGATGATTGCCGCCATCCAGGAGGAGACCCTCCGGCGGCTGTTCCTGGTGCAGCTGAAGAAAAACCAGGACGTGAAGCGGGAGCGGGTGGCCCGGATTACCGCGGAATCCGCCGGCGGCGACGGCACGGTGAAGAAACAGCCGGTGAAAAAAGCGGCCAAAATCGGCCGCAACGAGCCCTGCCCCTGCGGCAGCGGTCTGAAATGGAAAAAGTGCACCTGCCCGGAGTATCACCCGGACTTGCAGGGGCCGGCAAAGGGATAAAAAGAATCTCCTGAAGCTCACATCCAGCTTCAGGAGATTCTTTTTTCAGTGGGCCTGCGCCCAGCTCGTTCCCGCGCCGGTCTCGGCCAGAAGGGGGACGGACAGGGCCATAACCCCCTCCATCGCCTCCTTCAAAAGTTCGCTCACCCGCTCCGCTTCGGATTCTGGGCACTCCACGATCAGCTCGTCGTGGACCTGGAGGACCAGCCGGCCGGCGAAGCCGTCCCCCTCCAGCCGCTCCGCTGCCCGCAGCATAGCCAGCTTGATGATGTCGGCGGCGGTCCCCTGGATGGGCATATTCAGGGCCACCCGCTCCCCAAAGGACCGGGTGTTGAAATTGGAGGATTTCAGCTCCGGCACCCACCGCCGCCGGCCCAGCAGGGTGGACACATAGCCGTCCTCCCTGGCCCGCTCCACCACCTGGGCCATATAGGATTTTACTCCGGCGTAGTGGACGAAATATTTTTCCATATACTCCTTGGCCTCCGCCACGGTGACTCCAATGTCCTGGGACAGGGAGAAGGGGGAGATGCCGTAGACGATCCCGAAATTCACCGCCTTGGCGGAACGCCGCATGAGGGGGGTGACCTCCTCCAGAGGCACCCCGAACACCTGGGAAGCGGTGATGGCGTGGATATCCTCCCCGGACAAAAAGCCGTTTATCATAGCCTGGTCGCCGGCGATGTGGGCCAGCAGCCGCAGCTCAATCTGGGAGTAGTCCGCGTCCACCAGTACATACCCCGGCTTGGCGATGAACATTTTCCGCAGCTCCGCGCCCAGCTCGGTCCGTACAGGGATGTTCTGCAAATTGGGCTCCGTAGAGGACAGCCGCCCGGTGGCGGTGACCGTGTTCTGGAAGGAGGTGTGAATCCGTCCGTCCGGGGCGATGACCTTGTCCAAGCCGTCCACATAGGTGGATTTCAGCTTGGTGAGCTGGCGGTAGTTCAGAATTTCCTCAATCATGGGGTGCTCTCCCCGGAGCTTCTCCAGCACCTCCGCATTGGTGGAGTAGCCCGTCTTGGTCTTTTTCACCGGGGGCAGGTTCAGCTTATCAAACAAAATATGCCCCAGCTGCTGGGTGGAGTTGATGTTAAACTCCTCTCCCGCCAGCTCGTAAATTTTGGCCTGGGCCGTCTCAATGCGTCCGGACAGCAGCTGTCCAAACTCTGCCAGCGCCCCCCGGTCGATGCGAAACCCCTCCTGCTCCATCCGGGCCAGCACCAGGCACAGAGGCAGCTCCACGGTCTGAAACAGCTCCCACATCCCCAATTCCCGGAGCCGCTTGGACAGGGTTTCCCGCAGCGCCCCGATCCAGGCGCAGCGGCTCAGCAGCGCCGCCAGGGGGGCCGCCGGATCGGACAGCGGGCCGAAGGCCCCCTCCTCCAGATAGGCGGCGGCCTTGGGGGCCTCCTGCTTGTAGTAGGTCAGCACCAGCTTTTCCAGGTCGTAGCTGCCGTCTGTCGGGGCCAGGAGATAGGCGGCGATCTCCGTGTCAAAGACAAAATTGCCGGGGGTGATGCCCTCCTCCAGCAGGGTCCGGATCAAATTTTTCGCACCGTGGACATTTTTCGGAATTTTGGGGCCGAATAATTCCGCCAGAATTTCATTGAAATTCTCCAGCCGGTTGGCAAACAGCAGCGCCCCGTGGCTCTCCGTCTCGCTGAGGGCCCACTCTACACACACCGCGTCCAGAGAGGGCAGGGCCAGCACGTTCACCGCCTCCTTGGTCCGCCACAGGGCCAGCAGCTCCTGGGCCCGCTCCGGGGTCTCGACCCACTCGCTGGTGCAGGTACATTCAAATTCCGGCGGCTCCTGAGGCGCGCCCTCGCCCTGGGGCGCGGTGAGGCCGTATTTGTCAATGAGCTTGGAGAACTCCAGTTCCACAAACAGCTGATAGAGCCTGCCGTTGTCCGGCTCCCGGCGCAGGTTGTCCTCCGGAGCAAATTCGATGGGAGCGTCGGTGCGGATGGCCGCCAGGTCGTAGGAGGTCCGGGCGTCCGCCTCCCCCTCGGTGAGCTTTTTGAGGGCGGCGGGCTTGGCTTCGATATCCGGAAGCCTTTCATAAATGCAGTCGATGGAATGATACAGCTGGATCAGGGCCATCGCCGTCTTTTCTCCCACCCCCTTCACGCCGGGGTAGTTGTCCGACGAGTCCCCCATGAGGGCCTTCAGGTCGATCATGTGGATGGGGTCGAAGCCGTACTCCTCCCGGAAGCTGTCCGGGGTCACGTCCCGGGTGGTGGTGCGGCCCATGCGGGTGGAGATCAGCTTCACGGTGGTCTGTTCCGTCACCAGCTGCAAGGCGTCCTTGTCCCCGGTGACAATGACCGTCTCCCAGCCGGCCTGGCTGTCCAGGGCGGCGATGGTCCCCAACAGGTCGTCCGCCTCCCAGCCGTCCAGCTCGTACAGGGGGATATTCATCGCCCGCAGCACGTCCTTCAGAATGGGCATCTGGCTGGCCAGCTCCTCGGGCATCCCCTTGCGCTGGGCCTTGTAGGCCGGGAAGGCCAGGTGCCGGAAGGTGGGGGCCGGCCGGTCGAAGGTGACGCACAGCGCGTCGGGCTTATCCTCGGTGAGCAGCTTGTTGAGGATGTTCAAAAAGCCGAAGATGGCGTTGGTGGGCTGGCCCGCCCGGGTGGTCAAAGTTTGGCTTACCCCGTAAAAGGCCCGGTTGAGGATGGAGTTTCCGTCCAGGACCATCAGTTTCATAGGAATGCTCCTCTCACAGTTCTCATGAAAGACGGGCCGGCGCAAATACGCCGGCCCGCAGGTGATTTTCGTCAAATCAGCACTTCTCGAAGATGGTGGCAACGCCCATGCCGCCGCCGATGCACAGAGTCGCCAGACCCTTCTTGGCGTCCCCCCGCTTCTGCATCTCATGCAGCAGGGTGACAATGATCCGGGCGCCGGAGGCGCCGACAGGGTGGCCCAGGGCGATGGCGCCGCCGTTGACGTTGACCTTGCTCATGTCGAAGCCCAGTTCACGGGCCACGGCGATGGACTGGGCGGCGAAGGCCTCGTTGGCTTCCACCAGGTCCATGTCCTCAATCTTCAGGCCGGCCTTCTCCATGGCCTGACGGGAGGCGGGCACGGGGCCCACGCCCATGATCTTGGGATCAACGCCGCCCTGGCCCCAGCTGACCAGCTTGGCCATGGGCTTCAGGCCGTACTTCTCCACGGCCTCGGCGGAGGCCAGGATGATGGCGGCCGCGCCATCGTTGATGCCGGAGGCCTGACCGGCGGTCACCCGCTGCACGTGCTTCCGGGCGTCGGCCTCGTGGACCTGGGTGGGCTCAAAGGTGTGGACAATCTCGTCCTCCACGCCCTCGGGGCCGCAGGGGAACGCGCCGCGCAGCTTGGCCAGCTTATCCACGGGGGACAGGCGGGGGAATTCGTCCACCTTGAACTCCACCATTTCCTTCTTCTGCTTGACCATGACGGGCACGATCTCGTCATTGAACTTGCCGGCGGCCATCGCGTCGGCGGCCTTCTTCTGGGAGTTGTAGCCGAACTCGTCCAGCTCCTCCCGGGTGATGCCCCACACGTCGCAGATGTTCTCGGCGGTGGTGCCCATGTGATAGTTGTTATACGCGTCCCACAGGCCGTCCTTAATCATGGTGTCCACGACCTTCTTGTCGCCCATGCGGGCGCCCCAGCGCTCAGCGGGGAGGGCATAGGGGGCGGCGGACATATTCTCCATACCGCCGGCCACGACGATATCCGCGTCACCGGAGGCGATGGTCCGGCCGGCCTCAATGACGGACTTCATACCGGAGCCGCACACCATGCCCACGGTATAGGCGGGGACGGAGGTGGGGACACCGGCCTTCAGGGCAGCCTGGCGGGCGGGGTTCTGGCCCAGGCCGGCGGTGAGGATGCAGCCGAACATAACTTCGTCAACCTGCTCCGGCTTCACGTTGGCGCGATTCAGGGCCTCCTTGATTACAACGGCGCCCAGGTCGGCGGCGGGGGTGTCCTTCAGGCTCCCGCCAAAGGAACCAATCGCGGTACGGCAGCAGCTGACGACATAGATGTCTTTCATGTGTGTTTACCTCCAAAAAATAAGAATGAAAAAATTGCTCCGCTCTGATACCCTGATTATATCGGAGTTTTCATGAAAAAGCAACCTGTTTTTTTCGGAGGGGGCATTTTAATTCTCCTCCAGCCGGTATGTGTCCAACACGCCGGATTCCTCCAGCACGGCCAGAGTGTGAGAGGCCTGGCGGGTCAAGAGCAGGTTGATTTGGTGGGCCTTGTAGTAGGGGTCCGCGGCGGCCGCGGCCCGCTCATGGGCGGGCAGATCTTCCGACGGGTCGCGCCAGTAGAAGTAGATTCTGGCCTCGTACTGATTGGCCGAGGCCTCCTCGGAAAACAGATAGCGAATGCCGATGGTTCCCTCGTCGAAGTCCTGCTGCACCGCCTCCCAGAGCCGGCGGGAGGTGACGCTGTCCAGTGCGCCGGTGCTGGCATACGATCCGGTTTTTGCGTCCACTACGTTTTCCAGGGCGGCCCACATGGTTCCGGCGTCGGGCTGCTGGTTCAGACCGTAGTTGTACCGGAGCAGCTCCCGGTCCTGAAGCAGCTGCTCCACGCAGTAGGTCACGGTGCCGGGGACGTCCCGGTCCGCTTTCCACACCGGAACGCTGTGGTAGCGGCGGATGAGACTGCCTCCGCTCCGGAGGCTGTAGTCCAGATTCACGGAAATGGTGTTGTCTCCCAAGCGGTCTCTCTGGTCCTCGGGCAGATTGGCCAGGGCATGGTGAAGCGCGGTGATTTTCTCCAGCCGCTCCGAATCTGTGGACAGGCCGCTGTACTCGTCCAGGTCCAGGGAGTTTCCGCCGCCGTCAAAGTTGAGTCCGGATATGGAGGAGAAGGGGACGCTTTGAATTTCCTCCACCTTGGGGACCCGGCGCTCAAAGCCCAGCACGTCGAATTCCAGGGCCAGAGAGAACAGCAGGATCACCACTGCCAGTCCTGCCGCGCCCTTCCACTTGTGAAATACCCGGAAGGTTTTGTCCAGCAGCATGGTTGCCGCGAAGTAGCCCGCCACCGACCAGAGAATCACGCCCACAACCAGGGACACGTTGCTCGGATTGGAGACGCCCCAGAAGATATACAGCAGAATGGTGCCCAGAAGGCCCGTGGAAATGGCCACGCCGTATTGGAACACAGGCCGGACCACCCGCACCGCCACCACGTCCCCGGCGGATTCCATGTGCCGGCGCCGGTAGACCAGAAGCGCCAGCACCGTAAGCACCGCGCCAGCGGCGGCGTAGATGGCCAGCACCTCCGGCCGGTTCATATAGGTTACGCCGCGGTCCCGCTGGAGGGCTCCGGACAGATTGTGCATGGGCGTACACCACTGGACCAATATCCCCCGGTCCCAGGCGCCGTAGCCCATACCGTGGAGAAACTGGGCCACGTAGGAGACGATGGTCTCCCTGAGATACCAGACCAAAAAGTTCAGAATACCGTAAAAAATAGGCAGGGCCAGGGCATTTCCCGTAAACATACCGCAGAATACGGCGAAGGAGTAGAAAAACAGACACATCGCGCTCTGACCCAGCAGCCAGACCCCCAGGGACTCCGGCGCCGCGACTCCCCGCAGAGACTCGATGCCCAGGGTAATCAGGGCGGTGAGCAGGTGGGGGCCGATCAGAAAAGCCAGCCCCGCCAGATAGCTGCTCCAGAACAGGGTCTCCCGCCGCAGGGGCAGGGCGTGGGTCATGCAGGCGGCCCGGCTGTTGTACAGATAGCCAAACACCATCATGGCCGCCCCCAGCCCGAACACAAAGGCCATATACAGCCCCAGGGGCAGGGTCTCGTGGACTGTTTGGGCGGCCTCCAGCATATCCTGGGTGCTCCAAAGACGCCGGTTCAGGAACATCAGGTTTATGGGGAGGATCAGCAGCCAGATAAACAGGTAGGCCCCCCACAGAGGCCAGTAGCGCTGGATGTTTTTATTGAAAATCGTGAAATCAAAGAATGATGTCCCGGACCGCATAGTCCTCACCTCCCAGCTCATAAATAAAGATTTCTTCCAGACTCAGAGGCAGGGCCTCCATAAACAGGGGGGACAGGGTGGACAGCCGCCCCTGAATGATTTCCAGATTTCCCCGGACGATCAGCGTATGGACCCTCCCCAACTGGGAGGTGTGCAGAATGTTGAGGCCCTCGGGCAGCTCCGGCAGGTCCAGCTCCGGGAACGCAAGCTGGATTTTGACGATGTTGTCCTGCAAATCCGTCAAAGACCGCTCCAGCAGCACCCGGCCGTGGCTGAGAATGCCCACATGGTCGCACACGTCCTCCAGCTCCCGCAGGTTGTGGGAGGAAATGAGCACTGTCATGCCCCGCTGCGCCACGTCGCCCATGAGCAGGGACCACACCTGCCGGCGCATCACCGGGTCCAGACCGTCCACCGGCTCATCCAGCACCAGAAGCTCCGGCTGGCAGCACAGCGCCAGCCAGAACGCCGACTGCTTCTGCATTCCCCGGGACAGGCGGCGGATGGGCATTTTTTCCTTCACATCCGGGAAGGCGGCCTGGAGGGCTTCGTAGCGCTGGAGGCTGAACTGAGGATAGAGGCCCTGGTAAAATCGCATCATGTCCCGGGTGGAGGCGGAGGGGAAATGGTAGGGGTCGTCGGGAATGAAGAAAATTTTCCGCTTGACGGGCGGATTTTCATAGACCCGCTCTCCGTTCACCAGTACGGTACCGGAATCGGGCTGATAGATCCCGGTGACGTGGCGCAGAAGGGTGGATTTGCCTGCGCCGTTGGGGCCCACCAGACCATAGATGGAGCCGGGGCGGGCGTGCATGGAGAGCTCATCCAGGGCCTTGAAACCGTCGAAGGTTTTGGTCAGCGCGTTTACTTTAATCATGTTCAGTCCCTCCCTGTGCCACCCGTGCGGCCAGCGTATCCCGGGGGACCCCCAGGAACACCAGCTCGGAGGCCAGCGTGTCAAATTGGATCAGCAGCCGGTCCCGGCGCTGGCCGCCCACCCCGCTGCCGGGAACCGCGAACGACCCCTTGCCGGGGACGGAGCGCAGATAGCCCTCCTGTTCCAGGGCCTCATAGGCCCGCTGGATGGTGTTGGGGTTGATGGCCAGCTGGCTCGCCATGGAGCGTACGGAGGGGAGCTTTTCCCCCGCCTGAATCGCGCCGGTGACCAGCAGACGGCGCAGGCCGTCCTTTACCTGCTCGTAAATGGGACGCGCATCCCGATAATCCAGGTGCAGCATCGCGCATCCTCCTTTCCAAAGCTGTATGCTTTCTGTTAATACAGTTAGTCTACCGGCCCGGGCGGGCGAAGTCAAGGGAGAGAAGATTAAGAATGTTTAAGATTTTTTTAAGAAAAATTTTTCCATTAGGTGTACGCAAACGTACAACTTTTGCCGGAATCCCACCTCTTATGAAACTACTTTCTAAGGAGGAACCCAAAATGTCAACCAACTACACCGAACATTACAATCTCTGTCAGTGGGAGCCCGCCGACAAGGTGCTCCGGGAGGACTTCAACGCCGACAACGCCAAGCTGGACGCCGCCCTGGCCGCCCAGAAAACCGCCATTGACGCGGCGCAGGCCAGCGCGGACGCGGCGTTCCGCCCCAGCTACCACCCCATTGCGGTGGGCGGCTACTACGGCAATGGCGCGGCAAACCGGGACATCAACCTGGGGTTCCGGCCCCGGGCGGTGCTGGTGCTGGAAAGCAGCATGGCCATGCAGGAGGGGGCCTATCAATACAGCGCAATGGTTGTGGAAGGGCTGAACTACGCCTATGGGAATCCGGTGACAATCAGCGACGCCGGGTTTAAGGTCTACAGCAGCAAAAGCCAGCTTACAAACCAGTCCGGCCTGAAATACTTCTATATCGCCATCCGTTAAGGAACAGGGAAACCCCCGGGAGAAATCCCGGGGGTTTTCGGAAAAACTAACTTACATCTTGAATTATCAAGGATTCAACTCGTAAATCAGCTTAGCGCCTTCGGTAATAGTCTCAGGCATAGTAAAGGTAACAGTGGCAGTCCCTGTTTTACTCGCAACACTGGCGAAGGTCACGGCTTTCTTCTCGCCGCCAAATACCACATACACCTTTCCGTCCGTGTCACTCTGGGCCGCCGCCTGGGTTGCCGCGATGGTCACGGTGAAGATCACATTCTCATCTTTGTAGGCTTTCGGATCACTAATCACATCTTTGCCAGTCGCAGGCGTCTCTACCTTGGTGATGCTGTAGCTATCCGTTGTCTTGCCAGTTGCGCCATTTCCAGTTTTGTCCAGTGTCGCCGCAACCTTATTATCGACGGCGAAGGAAATCGGGGTATCCGCCACATAGGTCACGCCGAACAGTACAGCCGTACCCTCTACAACACCAGTTACCTCAATCTTCCCGAAGGTCGCGGTGGAATTCCGGGCCGCGTGGACTGTTTTCTCTCCGCCGACCAAGGTTCCGCCCTGGATCACCGTCAGGGTATAGGTGCCGGGCAGAGCGGTGGTAATACTGCCACCAATCTTAAACTCACCGGCCAACTTGCCAGCGGCACCCTTCACGTTCTTCTGAGTGCCGTCCAGAGCAACGTCAGCACCATCGTTGAAGGTAGGCGTGGCACCGGTGGGCAGACCCGTATTGAACACAGACGCAGTGTAATTCTGCTCCGTCACCTTGATGTTGATGGTAATCACAACGGGGCCGGTAGCGGTGTAGGTGTCGGTATTGCCAGCGAAGGGGGCGGCGGTAATAGCGGTGCCACCGCTCTCTTTGGTTTCAGTCACGTTAATAGCCTCAACGTCCTTATTCAGGCCGCTCACGCTAATCGTGCCGGTGAACTTGGTCACGCCGGCAGGGGCAGTGATGGTAACACCACTGGTGTTGCCGACCAGGGCCGCGGGAGTGCTCATGCTCAGCTCGGTGGGAATGTTGGTGCCAACCAGAGCCCAGCCGCTCACGTCCTTGGCGTCGCCGGTGAACTTCACGGTCACGGTCTGCTTGGTGGCGTCGCCGATGGTGGCGGTGATCCGCACAGCGCCCTTGTTGCCGCCCAGAGCATAGTAGCTGTCAGCGGTGGTAATGGACACCTTGCCGTCAGTAACGGTCAAGGGATTGGTGGTCTCGATGACTCTGCCGTTCGCCGCGTCGCCGCCGCCAACGTTCTCGATGGTGTAGGTCACAGTGGTCTCAGAAGCACCGTTGGTGACAGGCACCGTGAAGGTCAGAGGCGCGGGGTTAGCCGAATCAGTGGTCAGCTTAGCGCCATCGGCAACCACAACGCTCTTGTCGCCGGCCACAACGCTGTACGCATCAGCGGTCACATCGCTTACCACGACGCGGGCGGAGCCGTTCATAAGCAGCCAGGTGTAAACAGTACCGCCCGCATACGTGACGGTCTTGTCGCCAGCAAGCACAGCCTGGCTCTTGTCGGCCTGAGACAGCATGAACTCGTTGCCGTTGGCGTCCTTCACATAGATGGTCTCTTTCCACTTGATGGTGGCGCCAATATCCTCAGTGCCGGCGGGACGGCTGAAGACATAGTTGGTTCCACCGATACCAGCGGCCACGCTGATGGGCTTGGCATAGCTGGGCGCGGTCAGGGACACATTGCCGTTGACAATGGTGCCTTCCGTCGCGCCGCCCTGGTTGGTCTGGTCCTTGGGCAGGTAGTCGGTGACGAACACGACCTTGACCTTGTAGTCGTCGGTCTTGTAGGTGTAGGACACGCGCACGGTCTCGCCGGCGATGCACTTGTCCGCGATGGCGCGGGTGCTGTCGATGCGGTTGCCGGTGGTGTCAATCACGGTGACGTTGTCGTCCAGCAGGCCCACGATGCCGCCCACGCTGTCCACGGCGGTGTACATATTCTGCGTGAACTCGTCGTGCTGCACGGTGGCGTTCAGGATGTAGACGTTCTTCGCGCCGTCCACCAGGTTGGCCTGCTTATCGGTGCGGTACCTGGCGGAGTCGGTCTTGATCACGTTGAACTCGCGGTCGCTGGGGTTGCTGCCGTCGGTGACAACCCCGTTGTTCACAGCGCCGCCCTTGTCATTCTTGGTTACCACGAACTGAGCCTTGATGTCATCGCCGCCCAGGGTGTAGTAGCCGGTGGGGTTGCTGCGGACCATGTCACGGGCCACTTCGATGTCGAAGTAGTTGCCGTTGTTGTTGTAGGTGGCCTGCTTCAGCTCGCCGTTGGAGTCGTACATATCGTACACGACATACACCAGCTCGCCGCCGGCGCGGTTCTCCGCGTTGTTGCGGCCATAGATGTGGTAGTTGCCTTCCTTGTAGAAGTACAGGGTGTCGTTGCTGCCCATATCATAGCCGAAGACCATCACGGCGGAAACGGTGTCCCGGTCGCCGGTCTTGGGGTTGGAAACGCGGTTCACGAACAGCTGCTCGATGGACTCCTGACGCTTGTTGGTGTCCTTATCGCCGCCCACGGTGATGCCAATCGCGTTGGCGATGCCGGTCTTCACGCCCACGGTGACGTTGGCGTCGTCATAGGTCTTGGCCTTGAAGTCGCCATCCACATAGAAGTAGGCGGTTTTCTCCGTCTGATACATGGTGGGGATCACGGGGGTGGTGGCGTTCTGATAGGTGACGGTATAGGGATTCTGGGTCACATTGGTGCCGTCCTTCTTCACCAGGGTGGAGTGGCCGGTTACCAGACGTACGCCCTCGCCTTTCTTGGTAGCGGCGCTGCCGTCTTCCTTATAGATCAGCTCGTTGTAGTCTTCGCTGGCCACGTCGTTGCTCAGCTTGGTCAGCACAACGGAGTTATCGCTGCGCAGAGACACCTTGTAGATGCCCAGGCCGGTGGTATTCTCGTCGTCGATGCCGGTCAACTTGCCGCCGACCACGCCGAACTCGGCGGTGTAAGTGTCGCGCACGTCATACACAGCGTCGTTGGTGTTGTTGTTGTTCTTCACATAGGGGTAAGCGCCATTGGCGCCGGAACCCTTACCGTTGTTCAGCAGCTTGGCGATAGCCAGGGCCTCCTGCTCGCCGCCGTGGACATACATCTTCAGATCCTTGAAGGTGTTGGTGCTGCTGCTGCCGGAGGAGGTGTTCACGTTGTACACGCCGGAGGTGCCGTCGATGAAGTGCAGCTTGACGG
>CAJUPG010000062.1 GCA_910588455.1 uncultured Oscillospiraceae bacterium | reverse complement strand
GGCGTGAACGTGCCCTATATCCACATGGGCGGCAAGGTCGGCGTGCTGGTCAACCTGGAGGTTGAGGGCATTGAGGCCGGCAAGGTCGTGGAGCTGGGTAAGGACGTGGCCATGCAGATCTGCGCCATGAACCCCGGCTTCCTGGACAAGTCCGACGTGGATCAGTCCACCCTGGACAAGGAGAAGGAGATTCTCATGGTCCAGGCCAAGGAGGACCCCAAGAACGCCAACAAGCCCGAAAACATCATTGAGAAGATGGTCCTGGGCCGTATCGGCAAGTTCTATGAGGAGAACTGTTTGCTTCAGCAGGCCTTCGTGAAGGAGAACAAGATTTCTGTTGAGAAGCACGTGGCCGAGGTGGCCAAGCAGCTGGGCGGAAAGATCACGGTAAAGGCGTTCACCCGTTTTGCCACCGGCGAGGGCATTGAGAAGGCTGAGGACGATTTTGCCGCGGAAGTGGCCAGCATGATCCGGTAAAGCAAATACACTTGACAGGCTCAGAGAGAAACTCTGGGTCTGTTTTTTATTTCCAGGGAACCTTTCGCGCCCCCCGCGCGTCTATAAAGTGTCCGGACAACAAGAGAAACGAGGTGACAGCCAATGAAAAAGATCGAGCGGGAGCAGTTTGTGCAGCTGGTGGAGGCCCACAGCCGGTCCATGTTTCGGGCGGCCCGGGCTGTGCTGGACTGCGATGCCGACGCGGAGGACGCGGTGGGGGAGGCGGTCCTGCTGGCCTGGCAGAAACTCGAAACATTGAAGAGACCGGAGGCTGTGCGGAGCTGGCTGCTGAAAATTACGGTCCGCTGCGCGTACAGCCAGCGGAGGAAACAGGGCCGGGTGGTCTATCTGGACGATCTGGAGCAGGTGGCCGGGACCGTTCCGGCCCTGGAGCTGGAGGGGACGGACCTGTGGAGTACCTTGCGGCAGCTTCCCGAGGAACAGCGGCTGGTGCTGACACTGTATTATTACGAGGATCTGCCGGTGGCGGAGGCCGCCCGGGTGCTGGGCGTACCCCAGGGGACAATAAAATCCCGCCTGTCCCGGGGCCGGGAGCGTCTGCGGCAGATTTTATGCGAGGAGGACGGCTATGAATATCAACAGCTTTGACAGCGAGATGCGACGCAGAGCCCAGCAAGAGGACTGTCCTGTTCCGGAGGGATTCCAGACCCGGGTGACCCAGACCCTGAACAAGCTGCCGGAAAAAAAGCGGACCATCCCCCGCCGTCTGGCGGGCCGGATTGCCGCTGTGGCGGCGGCGGCTCTGCTGGTCACGTCGGCGGTGGCGGCGTCTCCTGCCCTGCAAGACACTCTGGAGTCGTTTTTGGGCGGTTTTCTCCCCTACAGCCAGCCCCTGGAGGAGGGCGTGTCCGTGACCGACCAGGGGGTGACCGTGCGGCTGGTCTCCGCCATGGCGGATCAGGGGATGGCCCGGGTGATCGTGGAGGTCAGCGGCGATTTGGGCGGAACGCTGCCCCTGGGAACGGGCGGGGTGAGTGCCTGGCTCTCCTGGGAAGGGGGAAGCGCGGACATTGGAAAGACGGAATGTATCGCCGTGGACCCAGAGCGGGGGACCTGCCTGGTGGAGTCCAGGCTTTGGTCGGACAGCATTCACGCGGGGCGGAATATGGAATTTCAGATTTGGAAGCTGTTCCCCAATCAGAAGGAGGCGGAGGGCTCCTATTTCGACGAGGGAATCCCTCTGGAGCCTGGGCAGGGAAGCCGGACGCTGCCCGGAAAGGACGGGATTGAGCTCGTGTCCGTGGAGTACGACAGTGGGGGCGATTTGCACCTAAAATATAAACTTCCGGAGGGGGCCCTTCCCGAGGAGTGCAGAGTTATGAGCACCTTGTACCAGCGGGGGGAGAACGGGGACGTACTCCGGGCCCACGGCGCAGAGGACGGGGAGGAGCAGAACTTCACGGCCTTTGAGCAGGGCGGAAGGGTCTATGTGGATCAGAAATTTACCATGCTCGAAGGGGAGCGGCAGGACTGGAGTTTGGCTGGCGTTGTCTTGACCTACTCCGACGCGCCCCATCTGGAGGGGAACTGGACCCTGGAGTTCGAGGTCCAGGCCCTGCCTGAGCGTAGTATTGAGCTGGACGGGGAGACGGCTTGGAGCGAGACCACCCGGGTGGATGGCCTGACGCTGACTCCCTGGAGCGTGCGCCTGACCGGATTTGCCCAGCAGACTTTGAATGAGGACGTTCCCTGCTTTGCCATTTTGCAGGACGGCAGCAGGGTGGAGGCCCATGGCGAGACCTTCTACCACATCGACTTCTCGGGACGCTGGGAGGAGGAGATTACCAGCGTGGGCTTTTGGGAATTTAACGCGCCGGTGGAGACCAGCGAAATCACAGCGGTAGAAATCGGCGGACGGCATATTGCCCTGACCGGAGAAACAACAGGAACCATAGCATAAAAAACCGCCGGCGATTGCCGGCGGTTTTTTATGCTAAGTATTGCAGTTCAGTGGAAAAGATCGAGATTGGTTACCATAATGCCGAAAATTTTTCATTATTTTGCGCGCTTCAGGCACTTTGACAGAATTTCCATATATTTATATGTGTACTCTCACGAAACGATTTTATTTGTAAAAGATGTGGTTTTTCTGTAATATTTTGATTTTTTAGAAGATATTCCCGTTATAACGCCGGAATATCCATATAATACCAATCAATATATAGTCATTTTTGCCCTTGCGCAGATTTTCCCAATCGGTTACAATATGGTTACAAAAGTAACAAAGCGTTGCTTTTGCTGTCATCAATTTATGATGAATTTGTTCCTAAAGGAGTGTAGACGAAATGATACGCAAGCTCTTTTCCGTCTTGCTCGCAATGTTTGCCTGCCTGCTCCTCATGGGCGCGGGTATGGAGGACAGCTCCGAGGGCGCCCGGCTGGTGGCCGACGAGTTCCCCGCCGCCGTGACGGATACCCATCCCCTGGTGGTGGAAGATCAGCAGCTGCATCCCGGCAACGCGAACGTAAATCAGACGGAAACTCAGCCTGGCGGACAGGAGCCGGAGCCCCCCGAAACACCCGAAGAACCCCAGGAGGAGTCTCAGCCCCCTGTAGAGAATGAAGATACGCCCCCTCAGCCCGAAAAGCCCAATACCGACAGCAGTCTTTTGGTGGACGGCCAGCCCGTCTCCGCGTCGGTGAATAAATCCAATCTGGACGGAACCACCTATGTGGCCCTGGCCCCCATGGTGCAGATTTTGAACTCCTCCGCCCAGGCCACCTGGAACGCCCGCACCGGCGTTACCGTCACCGCTCCCGGCCTCACGCTTACCGCGAAAAGCGGCGACAGCTATGTGGTGGCCAACGGGCGCTATCTCTATGTCCCCAATCAGGTGCGTACGGTCAACGACCGGGTGGAGGTGCCCCTGAGCGTACTCACAGAGGCGTTCGGATACACATTGAGCTGGAATCAGGCCACCGAGGTGGTCAGCGTTCAGCGGGGCGGTACGCCCATTCAGTCCGGCGACCAGTTTTATGACTCAAACACCCTGTTCTGGCTCTCCCGGATCATTTATGCCGAGAGCGGGAACCAGACTCTGGAAGGACGCATGGCCGTTGGCAACGTGGTCATGAACCGGGTCAACAACCCCAAATACCCCAATACGGTGGAGGGCGTTCTGGCCCAGAAAAACCAATTTACCACCTACAACGGCGGTGCGCTGGGCAATCGCAAGCCTAACGAGGGCAGCGTCATTGCGGCCAAGCTGGTGATGGACGGCGGCGTGGTGAGCAAGGTGAAGGGGGCGCTGTACTTCGACTCCACCAGCTCCAGCTGGGCGTCCCGGAACCGGACCTTTGCCGGTCAAATTGGCAATCATCGGTTCTATTATTAAAATTCATCAAAACCGGCGGCTTTGTCCGCCGGTTTTTTTCACGCGAAAATTTGTTTGAGTGAAAAAAAGGGGTTTCTTTTTTGTATATTCATGTATATAATAGACGGTGAGAAACGTGGGGAATCGGAGGAGAAAGAGATATGACCAGAAATAACGCCCGCGAGATTGCGGTACAAATGAGCTTTGAGCTTACCTTTGGCCATCGGACGGTGGACCAGCTGTTGGAAGAGGAGTTTACCAAGGTGCGCTTCGCCCAAATCGGGGAGGAGTGCGCTTTGTATGCGCAATTCCCCAATGCAAAACAGGAGCGGTATATCCGTGAACTGGTCCGGGGAGTGTACGCCCACGGGCCGGAGCTGGACACCTATATCGAGCGCTACGCAGTGGGCTGGGCCTTTGCCCGGATTCCCCGTATGGCGGCCTCCATCATGCGGGTTGCGATGTATGAGGTGCTGTATATGCAGGATATTCCCAACGCCGCCGCCATCAATGCGGCGGTGGAAATTGCCAAAACCTATGAGGACGATAAGACCGTTTCCTTTATCAACGGCGTGTTGGGGACCTTTGCCCGTACGGAGCTGATTCCGTGACGGCGGTTTTGGGGCTGGACACCAGTAATTATACCACCTCCGCCGCCTGGTTCGACGGGGAGAGGGGCCGCAACGCCGGCCGCCTGCTGGAGGTTCCGGCGGGCCGTCTGGGCCTGCGCCAGAGCGACGCGCTGTTTCAGCACATCAAGCGCCTGCCGGAGATGGTCCGGAGCCTGGAACAGCTGGATTTTCGGGCCGTAGGGGCCAGCACCCGCCCCCGGGCGGTGGAGGGCTCCTATATGCCCTGCTTTTTGGCGGGGGCCTCCTTCGGGGAGGCGATGGCCCATGTGCTGGGGGCGCCCTTTTACGCCTTCTCCCACCAGGAGGGCCATCTGGCGGCGGCGGCCTGGTCCGCCGGGCGGCTGGATTTGCTGGAGGGCCCCTTTTTGGCCTGGCATCTGTCCGGGGGCACCACGGAGCTACTGCGGGTGGAGCCGGAGGGGACCTTCCTTCGGACAGAAATCGTGGGGGGAGCCAGCGATTTATCCGCCGGGCAGCTCATTGACCGGGCAGGGGTCCTTTTGGGCCTGCCCTTCCCGGCGGGGAAGGCGCTGGACGCCCTGGCAGAGAAAGACAGCCATTCGGACTGCTACGCCGTAAAGGTAAATGACCTTATATTTTCCCTGTCCGGGATGGAAAACCAGATTCAGAATTTGACGGCCCGGAAGAAGTCACCCGCCTATGTGGCCAACTTTGCCTTGAATACCGTTGCCCAGGTGGTCCGCCGGACCACGGAGGAGGCCCAGAGCCGCTGGCCGGGTCTGCCGGTGCTGTGTTCCGGCGGGGTGGCCTCCAACCGGCGGCTGCGGGCGGCCTTGCCCCAGGCCATTTTCGCCGCGCCGGAGTATTCCACCGACAACGCCATGGGGATCGCCATTTTAAGCCATCGGGCCATGAAAGAGGAATTTAAATGACCTATACGCCCTCTCAATTAAATCAATACATCAAGGGCCGTATGGACAGCGACCCCATTTTAAGCAAAATTCTGGTCCGGGGGGAGCTGTCCAACTACAAGTTCTACCCCTCAGGCCACCACTACTTTTCCTTGAAGGACGGAGAGGGGGCGATCCGGTGCGTTCTGTTTCGGGGGAACGCCGCCGGCCTGCGGTTCCGCCCGGAAAACGGGATGCAGGTGATTGCGTCCGGGCGGGTCAGCGTATTTCCCAGGGACGGACAGTATCAGCTCTACTGCGAGCGTTTGACTCCGGAGGGGGCCGGGGAACTGGCTGTAGCCTTTGAGCAGCTGAAGCGGAAGCTGGCCGCCCAGGGGCTGTTTGACCTGGACCGGAAAAAGCCCCTGCCCCGGTTCCCGGAAAAAATCGCCCTGGTGACCTCCCCGGCGGGGGCGGCGGTTCGGGATATGATCCGCATTCTGGGGGCCCGCTACCCGCTGGCGGAGGTGATTGTCGTCCCTGTGCTGGTCCAGGGGGAGGGGGCCGCCCGGGAGATTGCCGCGGCTCTTGATTATGTAAACTATCACCGCCTGGCGGATGTGATTATCACCGGGCGGGGAGGCGGCTCTATGGAGGACCTTTGGGCTTTCAACGAGGAAGCGGCGGCCCTGGCGATCGGCCGGTCCAAAATTCCCGTCATCTCCGCGGTGGGCCACGAGCCGGACGTGACCATCGCCGACTTTGTGGCGGACGTGCGGGCGGCTACCCCCTCCAACGCCGCTGAGTTGGCGGTGCCTGACCAGAACGAGCTGTATGCCCGGCTGGACTCCACAGGGGAATATCTGCGCAAGACTGTTGCTGTAAATTTGGGAAATTGCCGGAAAAAGCTGGTGTTTTTGTCCCAGAATCCGGCTTTAGTCAACCCGGAGCGGTATTTTGAGGGCAAGCGGCTGCTGCTGGACTATCAGAACCAGACTCTGCTGCGGGAGATGGAGCAGGCCCTGGCTCGCCGCCGGGAACGGCTGGGGCGGCTTGCTGCCTCCCTGGAGGCCATGAGTCCCCTGAAGGTGCTGGCCCGGGGCTACGCCATCGCCCAGACCCCGGAGGGGCAGGTGGTGGCCTCCGCGAAGGACCTTGCGGCGGGGGAGCGGATTCATTTGAAATGGTCCGATGGCGGGGCGGCCTGCCGGGTGGAGGAAATCGAAACAGGAGAGGTGCAGTATGGCAGCCAAGAAAAAAATGACCTTTGAGGAGTCCATGAACCGGTTGGAGGAGATCGTCTCCCTGCTGGGCCGGGGGGAAGCCCCCCTGGAGGAGGCGTTGTCCCTGTTTGAAGAGGGGGCCAGGCTCACCCGGGAATGTACCGCCCAGCTGGACAAGGCGGAACAGAAGGTGAAGCTGCTGGCCAGGAATGGGGAGGAGCAGAATGAACTTTGAGGCAATCTTGGACCGGGATCAGGCGCTGATTGAGGATTTCTTGCGAAAATATATGGAAAACAGCCCCCAATACGCCCGTTTGCAGGAGGCCATGGGCTACTCCCTGCTGGCGGGAGGGAAGCGCATCCGCCCGGTCCTGACCCTGGAGGCTTGCCGGATGTGCGGAGGCGCGGTGGAGCTGGTGCTCCCCTTTGCCTGCGCGGTGGAAATGATCCACACCTATTCCCTCATTCATGACGACCTGCCCGCTATGGACGACGACGATCTCCGCCGGGGACGGCCTACGAGCCACAAAGTATTTGGGGAGGCTGCGGCTATTTTGGCGGGGGATGCTCTGCTGACGGAGGCATTTTTTGCCATGTCCCAGGCGGAGCTTTCGCCGGAGCGAATCGCCCAGGGGACGGCCTGTCTGGCCCTGCGGGCGGGGCACCTGGGGATGGTGGGCGGCCAGGCTCTGGATCTGGCTGGGCGGGCCAGCACCCTCCCGGAGCTGGAAACGCTCCAGAGCCTGAAAACCGGGGCGCTGCTCCAGGCGGCGGCGGAGCTGGGCTGCATCGCGGCAGGGGGGACCCTGGAACAGCGGCAGGCCCTGAGCGGCTATGCGGAAAAGCTGGGCCAGGCCTTCCAGATTCGGGACGATATGCTGGATGTGATGGGGGAACAGGCGCAGCTGGGTAAGCCGGTAGGGTCCGACGCAGAGCAGGGTAAGCAGACCTTCGCCTCTCTGCTGGGACTGGATGCCTGCGCCAAGCAGGTGGAGGCGCTGACTACCCAGGCGGTGGAGGCGCTGGCCTCCTTTGAACGCCGGGAATTTTTAGTCTGGCTGGCCCAGCGGCTGGCCCAACGGAGTTTTTAGGCATGAAAAGTCTATTGTTAGGAAATCCGGTTCTGGCGTTGGGGGCGCTGGCATGGCTGTTGGCCCAGATCATTAAGGTGCTGCTGAACGCGGTACAGCGCAAGACCTGGGATTTAAAAATTCTCCTCAGCAGCGGGGGAATGCCCAGTTCCCACTCCGCTTTTGTGTGCGCCGTAGCAGCTTCCATCGCCCAGCTGTACGGCCTGGGCGGTCCGCTGTTTGCCCTGGCAGCGGCGCTGGCTTTGGTGGTGATGTACGATGCGTGTAATGTCCGCCGGGCGGCAGGGGAGCAGGCCAAGGTGCTCAATTACCTGCTCAATCATTTGGATCAGATTTCTCCAGAGCTGGCAGGGCAGGCGCTGCAAGAGCTGTTAGGGCATACCCCTTTACAGGTTTTCATGGGGGCGCTGCTGGGCATTACCGTGGGGGCCGGCGGTGGATTTTGGCTGAAATAAGGAGGCGCGTCCGATGACGAGCATAGAAGAAAAGCAGTCCCATCCACTGCTGGCGGAGTTATCCTCCAGTCAATGCGATGCGCTGTGCACCCAGCTGCGGGAGGAGCTGGTGGCCTCGGTCTCCAAGACCGGGGGCCATCTGGCGGCCAATCTGGGGGTGGTGGAGCTGACAGTGGCGATCCATCAGGTACTGGACACCAGTCGGGACCGCCTGGTATTTGACGTGGGGCACCAGTGTTACATCCACAAAATGCTCACCGGCCGGAAAGAGGCGATGGGGAATATCCGGCAGTTTGGGGGGATTGCCGGCTTTCCCAAGCCGGCGGAGAGCGTCCACGACGCGTTTATTGCCGGCCACGCCTCGAATTCCGTGGCGGTGGCGGTGGGTATGGCCCAAGCCCGGGATTTCCTGGGCAAAGACTATAAAGTGGCGGCTCTGATTGGCGACGGCGCACTCACGGGCGGCCTGGCCTATGAGGGACTCACCAATGGAGGCGCCTGTAAAGGACAACTGCTTGTCATTCTGAATGACAACGGTATGTCCATTACCCGGAACGTGGGCGGGGTGGCACAGCATTTAGCCCGCCAGCGGCTGAAGCCCCAGTACCTCTCCTTTAAAAAATTCTACCGCCGGGTGATGAACAGCAACTTTGTGGGCCGGAAGGTCTACCGCTTCACCCACCACCTGAAAGAGTCCCTGAAGCACACGCTGCTGCCCTGTAGTATGTTCGAGAATATGGGCTTCACCTACCTGGGGCCGGTAGACGGACATAATGTGGAGGGTCTGGTTCGGATTCTCCGCTATGCGGTAGACTTAGAGGGGCCGGTGCTTCTCCATGTAAGGACTGTAAAGGGGAAAGGCTATCCGCCTGCGGAGCAGAATCCAGACGCCTTTCACGGGGTTTCTGCCTTCTATCCGGAGGACGGCAGGCCCAAAAAAGAGGCGGGAGAGAACTACTCCGCCGTGTTTGGCCGCAAGCTGGTAGAGCTGGCCTACACAGACAAGCGGGTGTGCGCCCTCACCGCCGCTATGAGCAGCGGCACCGGCCTGGAAGAGTTTTCCCGGAAAATCCCGGAACGCTTCTTTGATGTGGGCATTGAGGAGGGGGGGGCAGTCTCCATCGCCTCCGGTATGGCCAGCCAGGGAGCGATCCCGGTGTTCGCGGTCTACTCCTCTTTTTTACAGCGGGCTTACGATATGCTACTCCATGACATGGCCCTCCAGGGCCTCCATGTGGTGCTTGGGGTGGACCGGGCCGGTCTGGTGGGAGAGGACGGTGAGACCCACCAGGGGGTGTTCGATGTGGCTTATTTGGACAGCATCCCGGGCATTACCGTCTGGTCTCCCTCCAGCTTTGCGGAGCTGGAACGCACCTTGGAGGAGGCGGTGTTCTATGGCCGGGGGCCGGTGGCCATCCGCTACCCCCGTGGAGGCCAAGGACTTTACACCGCTGATTCCGGCCGGGAGCGGGCGGTGGTTCTGCGGCCTGGGCGGGACATCACCCTGGTCAGCTACGGCTCCATGATGAATGAGCTCCTGCTGGCGGCCCAGCTTCTGGAGGCCCAGGGCATTTCTCCCGAAATCATTAAGCTGAATCGGATTACCCCCCTGGATCCTGGACTGGTGCTGTCCTCCGTCCGGCGGACCGGTGCGCTGCTGGTGGCGGAGGACTGCGTGGAGACCGGCAGCGTGGGTATCCGGCTGGCCGCCGCCCTGGGACGGCTGGGCTGGCGGGGACGGATGGCCTTGTGCAGCTGCGGCAATCAGTTTATCCCCCATGGGAGCGTGGCGGAGCTGAAAAAGTCTCTGGGACTGGACGGGGAGAGCCTGTGCAAACGAAGTCTGGAGGTGTTGCGCAATGGCTAAACAGCGTCTGGATGTGGCCCTTACGGAACGTGGACTGGCGGAAAGCCGCCAGAAGGCCCAGGCTATGGTTATGGCGGGGCAGGTCTATGTGGACGGCCGGAAGGTGGAGAAGGCGGGAACCCCCGTGGGACCGGAGGCCAGCATTGAGGTTCGGGGCAGGACGCTGCCCTATGTGAGCCGGGGCGGTCTGAAGCTGGAAAAGGCCCTGCAAATCTGGCCCATTGATCTGAACGGAGCAATATGCGCCGATATTGGCTCCTCCACCGGGGGCTTTACCGACTGTATGCTCCAAAACGGGGCCCAAAAAGTCTATGCCGTGGATTCCGGCAGCAATCAGCTGGATTACCGGCTGCGCATTCACCCCCAGGTGGTGTGCATGGAGCGGACCAATGCCCGGTATCTTACCCCGGAGCAGATCCCGGAGCCGCTGGACTTTTTCAGCGTGGATGTGTCCTTTATCTCCCTGCGGCTGATTCTGCCCGCCCTGCGCCCTCTGGTGAAGGAGAACGCCCAGGCGGTGTGTCTCATCAAACCCCAGTTTGAGGCCGGACGGGAGAAGGTGGGCAAAAAGGGGGTGGTCCGGGACCCGGCGGTGCAACGGGAGGTTTTGGACCACTTTTTGGAGCACGCCGCCTCTGCTGGCTTTGCTGTAAAGGACATCAGCTTTTCACCAATCAAGGGGCCGGAGGGTAACATTGAATTTTTAGGTTTTTTGTCCGCGAAGGAGCAGCCGCCCTACGAAAGCGATTTGGCCGCGCTGGTGGCCGAGGCGCACAGTCTGGACCAGCCAAAGGAGGGGGAGGCGTAATGAGAATCATTCTCAGTTCCAATCCCTATCGGGACCGGGGGCTGCGTACCGCCCTGGAGGCCCGGCGCATTCTTCAGGGCGCCGGAGCGGAAACTGTGATGTGTTTTCCCTTTACACCGAGGAAGGGGGAACGGCTGGAGATCCCCCCCCAGATGGAATTGAAAAATCTGGAGGAGGAATTGGCCCGGGCGGATCTGCTGATCTGCTTCGGCGGGGACGGCACCATTTTGCACACAGCCCGGGACGCGGCCCTCCACGACGTACCCATTTTGGGGGTCAATATGGGCAGTGTGGGCTTTATGGCGGAACTGGAGCGGGGGGAGCTGAAGCTGCTTCCCAAGCTGCTCCAGCAGCCCTTTCGGACCCAGAGCCGCATGATGCTGGAGGTGAAAACCTTCCGGGGCGGCCGGCAGCTCAGTGAGGACCTGGCCCTCAACGATGCGGTGATCTCCAAGGGCTCCATGGCCCGGGTAGCCGAGGTGGAGGTCTGGGCGGATCAGACCGCCTTGTGCAGTTTGTCGGGGGACGGGGTGGTGGTGGCTACCCCCACCGGCTCCACCGCCTACTCCATGTCGGCGGGGGGGCCCATTGTAGAACCAACCTCCAACTGCCTGATTATCACCCCAGTCTGCGCCCATCAGCTGGGAGCCCGGCCTATGGTGCTGGACCCGGACCGGGTGATCACCGTCCACCCTCCCCGGGGGAGCCGGAAGGCGGTGTATCTGGCGGTGGACGGGGGGAAATCCGTCCGGCTGACCGGGGGCGAGCGGGTGGAGATTCGCCGGGCCAAGCGGTGCGTCCGGCTGGCCCGGCTGACCCAGCGCAATTTCTATCAGGTCATTCATGAAAAATTGGGAGGATATGCCACATGAAGCGAGCCCGACAGGCGGAGATTTTGAATATTATCCAGTCCCAGGCGGTAGAGACCCAGGAGCAGCTGCTCCTGGCCCTTCGCAGCCGCGGCTTTCCATCCACCCAGGCCACCATCTCCCGGGACATCAAGGAGCTGCATCTGGTGAAAGAGCTGTCCGGGGGCTGTTACCGTTACACCGCCTATCCCCGCCTGGGGACGGAGAACTCCCAGGGGCGGCTGCGCAACATCTTCAAGGAGGGCGTGCTCTCTGTGGAGGCCGCTCAGAATTTGGTGGTGATTAAAACGATGCCCGGACTGGCGTCGGCAGCCTGTTCTGCGCTGGATAATATGGAAATTGACGGTATGGTAGCCAGTCTGGCCGGGGACGACGTGGGGCTGCTGGTGATGCGGGACAACGCCGCCGCCCAGGCTTTTAACCAAAATGTCCACCGGCTGTTGAAATAGAGAGGGAGGAAGCGGGATGCTTTCCACACTGCACATTGAAAATATCGCCCTGATTGAGTCGGCCAGCATTGACTTTGCCCCGGGGTTCAACGCCCTCACCGGCGAAACCGGCGCAGGTAAATCCATCGTCATCGACTCCATCAGCGCCGTTTTAGGCGAGCGGACCAGCCGGGAGCTGATTCGCTCCGGCAGCAAGTCCGCCCGGGTGGAGGCGGTGTTCACCGGCGCCCTGCCCGCGGACTGGCTGGAGGAGCGGGGACTCTCCGAGGAGGGTGACGAGCTGCTGCTCCAGCGGGAGATCCGGGGGGACGGCAAGAACCAGTGCCGGGTCAATGGCCGGCTGGTGACGGTCTCTCAGCTCCGGGAGCTGGGCCAGCAGCTGCTGAACATCCACGGCCAGCACGACGGCC
>CAJUPG010000061.1 GCA_910588455.1 uncultured Oscillospiraceae bacterium | reverse complement strand
ATGTACCGCAGCTCGGACAGCTTGCTGTCCGACGACTGCATAAACTGCTTCAGCCGGTCCTCAAAATCCGCCGGCTCCTTCGGCTGGGCAGGCCGCGGAGCAAAGCTGCCGCCGCGCCCCCCTCCTGTCCGCTGGGGGCGGTCTTTTCCTCCGGAACCGCCGCTGCGGGCAGGGGGCTCGGTGACCCGTTTGATGGACAGGTTGATCCGGTTGTTCTGGTCAATGCCGATGACCTTGACCTTGACCTCCTGTCCCTCTTTGAGATACTCGGACACCTCGCTGACATAGGAGTACGCGATTTCCGAGATGTGGACCAGGCCGGAGCGCCCCTCCGGCAGCGCCACAAAGGCGCCGAATTTTGTAATTCCCGTTACTTTTCCATCCAAGATGGACCCAACACCAAACTCCATAAGCGACTGACATATCCTCCTTGTAAAATTCCCCCTGAGGCGCGCTAGCTGGCGATGTTTATATAGATGGTTTCGTTCGCTTTCACATAGCCTTTTTCCCGGGCGACCTGCTCCAGCATATCAGGGTCGTCGCTGTTTGCGATGGCGGCGGCCAGCTGCTGGTTTTCCAGCTGCTGCTGCTTTACCTGCTCCTCCAGCGTCACCTTGGCCTCTTCGGCCTCCCGAATCTGCGTACGCAGATCCAGCAGAGAGGTGGCCATGTAGATCAGCAGCACCACCACGACGATTTTGGTCAGAAAACCTGCCTGTTTGAACCGCATTTCCACGACCTCCTTCTTCCCGGGCCGCCCTGCGGCGGGCCGAGCGCTCCGTCTCCTCAGTTATCTGATTTATTCTATACCATTTCGCCCAGGAATGAAAGGTGTTTTTCAGAAAAATTTTGATTTTTTTTGCCAGTCCCTCCATCAGAACCAGCGGGAATGTAAAAACCCTCCAAATCACAGCGGCAATGTCTGCGAAAAAATAGCCGATTTTCAAAAGCCAGGGACTCAGCAGCCAGAAATAGAGGACCCCTCCGCCGAAAATAAAAACTGCGCCATACAGCCGGACCTCTCCCCCCCAGGCCCCCTGGGACCAGACGAACAGCGTGACGGTCAGCAGCACCCAGAACAGAAAATCCAGCAGGGGGCCCAGCAGCGGCAGCTTCATTCTTACCCGGAGGATGCGGAAGATGTCGTAAACCAGTCCGGCGCACAGTCCCAGGCCCACCGCCTGGAAAAAAGCCGCCCCCTGGGCGGCAATTTCCGGGGTCATCCGCCCAGCAGCCGGGACAAAAATCCCCCCCGGCTCCGCTCGGTCTCCTCATAGGACAGGGACTCCACCATCCCCTCCACCCGTAAATCACCGCCGTCCAGGGACAGCTTCTCGATGTGTAAATCCTCCCCCCGGACCACCAGCTTACCCCGGACGGTGACCATCACGATCAGATTTTCATCAAAGCTCTCCACATCCTCCACGCCGGACACGGAAAGCTGCTCCCGGCCCTCCAGCAAGATGTGGTGCGCCGCATCCGCCGGCAGGCGGCTGTCGTCGTAGGCCATATGTCCCACCCTTTCTCCATGGTTTTGTACCATTGTATGGGACAGGGTGTTGGGATATGCCGTTATATTTTCCCCGGGGGGTTGACAAACGGGACAGAGCCGCTATAATAGACTGGACAACTGTCAAGACACCTTTAGGGAGGATGCACGGCAATGAAACAAAAAGAAGGATTTTTCAAGCGGAAAAACATTGAGATTTCCGCCAGGCGCTACGGCATCGACGCTCTGGGGGCCATGGCCCAGGGCCTGTTCTGTTCTCTGCTCATCGGCACCATCATCAAAACCCTGGGCCAGCAGCTTGGGGTGGAATTTCTGGTCAGCGTGGGCCAGTATGCCTTTGATATGTCCGGGGCCGCTATGGCGGTGGCCATCGGCTACGCCCTGAAGGCGGACCCACTGGTGCTGTTTTCCCTCACGGGAGTGGGCTGGGCGGCCAACTCCCTGGGCGGCGCCGGGGGACCTCTGGCGGTGCTGTTTATCGCCATCATCGCCGCCGAGTGCGGCAAGGCCGTCTCCAAGGAGACCAAAATTGATATTCTGGTCACCCCGGCGGTTACGGTACTGGTGGGCGTGGGGCTGGCGGCTGTGATTGCGCCCCCCATCGGCGCGGCCGCCAGGGCCTTCGGGCAGCTGATCAAGGATGCGACCGTGCTTCAGCCCTTCTGGATGGGGATTGTGGTGTCGGTACTGGTGGGCGTGGCCCTCACTCTGCCCATCTCCTCCGCCGGGCTGTGCGCCGCCTTCAACCTGACCGGTCTGGCCGGCGGGGCGGCGGTGGCGGGCTGCTGCGCCCAGATGGTGGGCTTCGCGGTGATGTCCTTCAAGGAGAACCGCTGGGGCGGCCTGGTCTCCCAGGGCATCGGCACCTCCATGCTGCAAATGCCCAACATCGTCAAAAACCCCCGGATCTGGATTCCCCCCACCCTGGCCTCCGCCATCACCGGCCCGATTGCCACCTGCATCTTTAAGCTTCAGATGAACGACCCCGCCAGCGGCGTGGCCTCCGGAATGGGCACCTGCGGCTTTGTGGGGCAGATCGGTGTGTGGACCGGCTGGGTCAACGACGTGGCCGCCGGGACCAAGGCAGCCATCACCGGCTTTGATTGGCTGGGGCTGGCGCTGATCTGCTTCGTCCTTCCGGCGGTGCTCAGCTGGGGCATCTGCCAGGGCTGCCGCAGGCTGGGCTGGATCAAAGAGGGCGACCTGAAACTGAATTAAACGCGGAATCGTGAATAACCCCTTGATTTTCGCTTCGATTTCTGCTATCCTACATAAAGACACAGGGATGGATTTGCAGCGGTATCGAAGTGGTCATAACGGGGCTGACTCGAAATCAGTTTGGGAGCAATCCCACGAGGGTTCGAATCCCTCCCGCTGCGCCAAGGCCCTAAATCCTGCGGATTTAGGGCCTTTTCTTCGCATTTAATAGCCAAAGGAGGAATATATCATGTCGAGATACACCGGAACCCAGACCGAAAAGAACCTGGAGGCCGCCTTTGCCGGCGAGTCCCAGGCCCGGAATAAGTATACCTATTTTGCATCCAAGGCCAAAAAAGAGGGCTTTGAGCAGATTGCCGCTCTGTTCCTGAAAACCGCCGACAACGAGAAAGAACACGCGAAAATGTGGTTCAAGGAGCTGGAGGGCATCGGCTGCACGGCGGAGAATCTGGCTGCGGCCGCAGACGGCGAGAACTACGAGTGGACGGATATGTATGAGGGCTTTGCCAAAACCGCCGAAGAGGAGGGCTTCCCGGAGCTGGCCGCAAAATTCCGCCTGGTGGCCGCCATTGAGAAGCACCACGAGGAGCGGTATCGTGCCCTGCTGAAAAACGTGGACGCCCAGGAGGTTTTCAAAAAGAGCGGAGTCAAGGTGTGGGAATGCCGTAACTGCGGACATATCGTCGTCGGTACCCAGGCCCCTGAAATCTGCCCCACCTGCGCCCATCCCCAGTCCTACTTTGAGATCTCGGCTGAAAATTACTGAACCCAGACCCCAACCACAGATATAAATCCAGCGGCATGGAGCAGAGCTCCATGCCGCTGGATTTATATGGCCCCTTCAATTTATTTGATTTCGCCCAAGGCGTTGAGCACCACCCAGTTCTGGGGGAAGGGCCGGTCCAGGTTCCAGTAGCCTACCCCGTGCAGATTCTGTTCCAGCGCCAGTTCTATTTTTGCCCGGACGCTGCGCGGGTCCTCAAACCACACCTCATGCTCCAGCCCCTGGGGATCGAAATACCGGAACCAGGGGCTCTGCGCAGTCTGGTCGAAGCGGATGGCCGCATACCGGTCCGCCGCCAGGGCCACCGCCTCCTCATTGGACAGGGACCGGGCGGCCCGGCCTTCCTGGAAGGGCAGCGTCCAGTCGTAGCCGTAATTGGGAATGCCCAGATAGATTTTTTCCGCCGGGATGTGCTCCAGGGCATACTGAACCACCCGGCGCACCTGGTTCAAGGGGGCCACCGCCATAGGCGGGCTGGCAGGGTTGCCCCAGTCGTAGGCCATCAGCAGCACATAGTCCGCCGCCTGGCCCAGCAGATGGTAATCATGGCCCTGGGCAAACGCACTGGCCTCCGCCTCGGAGGTTTTGGGCGCCAGGGCCACCAGTACGGGCAGAGGAGCTGCCCCGCTGCGCACCTCCTCCACAAACCGGGCGTAGGCGGGGGCGTCCGCAGGGTACAGGTTTTCAAAATCCAGATCGACGCCCTGGTAGCCCCCCGCCTGGGCCGCCTGCTTCACCTGGGCGATGAGCGTCTGCCGGGCGCTGGGGTCGGCAAACAGCCCATGGGCCAGCTCCCGGTCAAAGCCCTCCCCCTCATTGCCCAGGTTGGACAGGTGGAACAGGGCGGCCGTCCCCAGCCGTTCCGCCGCCGCCCGCAGGCCCGCGTCCTCCAGGGGGATCAAATTCCCCTGCCGGTCAAACCGGTATGTAAAGGGGGACAGCTCCGTTACAAAGGGCAAGGTTCGTTCCAGCAGCGCCGGGTCAATCCATGGGTAGGCGTAGCCCAGCACCGACAGGGGCTTCCGGGGCTCCTCCTCATAGGACAGCACCAGGGTCTGGCCCTCCTTCAGGGGCACGGAGAACGACCCCGCCGGATTATTGCGCAGCAGCGCCCGGACGGACAGGCCGCTGGCCTGGGCGATGGACTCCAACGTGTCTCCGGGGCGGACAGTGAATGTGGTTTTGGGACTGCGGATCACAATGGCCTGCCCCACCACCAACCGGTTGGGGTCCGGAAGCTGATTGTCCTCCAGCAGCCGGGCCAGGGGGACTTTATAGGACATCGCCAGGCGGTAAAGCGTATCCCCCGGACGGATCACATGAATTTTCATAAAAACTCCCTTTCTCAGACCAGGGTAATAAAGTCCTGGCTGGCGTAGCCGATTACCCCGTTGTAGTTGACCAGATACCAGTTTCCGTCCTGATTCAGAATGGTAAGGGGGGCCCCGTCGGGGGCGTGGGCGATAATGGGCGCGTCGGCGCTGGGGCGGCTGCGGATGTTCAAATAACCCCAGCTCACATCTACCACTCCGGCCCGGCTGGGAACGGGCTCCAGAAAGGGAATGCCGAAAAATTCCGTTAGGGACAGCACCAGATTCCGGGCGATGGCGTCCAGATTGTTTTTGATCCAGGCCGCGTCGGCCGGGTTGTCGTGGTAGGCCAGCTCCAGGAAGGCGGAGGGGGCCCGGACCTTGGTTACCTCCCCGATGGAGGTGGAGGGCTGGGCGGTGACCAGATTGGGGTTGGGATAGATGGTCTTTAAATTGTTGGCAATGATCCGGGCGGCCCGCTGGCCCTCCGCGCTGCCGGGGTAGTAAAAGGTGACGGAGCCCTGGACGGTCCCGCTCTGGGCGGGGGGCGCAGCGTTGGAGTGGAGCGCCAGGTGCAGGTCGTAGTTCCCGGCGTTGGAGGCGGTGATGGAGGACGCGGCGGTCATATCCGGCGTATTGCGGCTGTAGCGGATGCCGGAGGCGTCCAGATAGGGGACCATTTTATCCGCCAGCAGGTTCATGTACTGCTCTTCATTTCCCCCGTTGACATATGGATTATATTCTTGTGTGGACGGCGACAGATACAGAATGGGCATGGGTTGAAAACCTCCTGTTTTTCCACATTCTATGTGAAACCGTCCCCTGCGGTGATTAAAACGCCCTTCTTTGATGCAAGCTATGGGCACACAAGGAGGAATGTCTATGGAAGAAACCCAGGAACAGCAGCAGATGCAGTCCATCCACGAGCTGGGCTCGTCGGTGATTGAAACTCAGCGGGGAACCATCCATGTGCTGACCATCGTGGGCCAGATTGAGGGCCACCAGCTGCTGCCTCCCACCAGTAAAAGCACCAAATACGAACACGTGATGCCCCTGCTGGCCACCGTGGAGGAGAGCGACCAGATTGACGGCCTTCTGGTGCTGCTGAACACGGTGGGGGGCGACATTGAGGCGGGTCTGGGCATCGCGGAGCTGATCGCCAGTATGTCCAAGCCCACGGTTTCCCTGGTGCTGGGGGGCGGGCACTCCATCGGAGTTCCCCTGGCGGTGTCGGCCCGGCGGTCCTTTATCGCCCCCTCCGCCGCTATGACCATCCATCCGGTGCGGCTGAATGGTCTGGTCATCGGAGTGCCCCAGACCTTTTACTACTTTGAGCGGATTCAGGAGCGGATTTTGCAGTTCGTCACCGCCAACAGCCGGATCAAGCGGGAGGTGTTTACCAATCTGATGCTCCAGACCGGGGAGCTGGCCGCGGACGTGGGCAGCGTGATTTACGGCGAGGAGGCGGTGAAGCTGGGACTGATTGACGAAATCGGCGGGCTTTCCGCCGCTCTGGGGCACCTGCACCGCATGATTGACGAAGAAAAAAATAAATAAATTATAAATATTTCAAAACCCTATTGTTTTTTTATAAGGTATATGATAGAATCCGCCCGAGGTGATTGATATGGCAGACTACAGAGAAGAAATGTACCTGGAAATGGCCCGTAGTGTAGAGAAAGCCCTCAACATCTTGATGGACGCGCAGAAGAAGTGTGAAGAACTGCATTTCGAGCCTGTCCAAGCGGAAAAGGACCTGTAAGGGCGGCCCCCGCCGCCCTTACAGATTCCACGTCAAATACGCTCTTTCTCCAAGGATGCAGCCTTTCTCTGATTGGCCTGCATCCTTGGCCTGTTTTTTCCTGCGAAAAATATTTGCAAAAACCTGTATCCTTTTTCCGCGCTTTATGGTATGATAGATTTGATTTTTTGCGGGGAGGGAGCTTTGTGAAACGAATTTTGGCCTTTGGCGGCTGGATTGCCCTGCTGCTTGTCTCCCTCACCGGCTGTCTGTTCGGCTTGGCGGAGGACCTCTACCGTCTGCCGGAGGGTTCTCCAGGCTATGAGGACCTGACCCAGCGCATCAATGAGGTCCGCTCCGCCCTGGAGCGGGAATACTCCGCCGTGGTGGAGTACGCCCAGATCTACTCCGGAGAGCACATCTCCACGGTGCAGCTCCAGGACCTGGACGGGGACGGCCAGCGAGAAACCGCCGTCACCTTCTTCCGCCTGCCCGGGGCAGAGCGGCCTCTGAAAATTTTTTTCTTCACCCTCCAGCCGGACGAGAGCTACCGGGTCACCGCCGCCCTGGAGGGGGACGGGGCCGCCATCAACGCCGTGGACTATGTGGATCTGAACAGGGAGGGCCTGAAGGAAGTCGTCGTAAGCTGGCAGGTGAGCAGCGGCGTATATCAGCTGGGGGTTTACTCCCTGGATGAGCGCATGACCCACCGGGGCCAGAGCGGTCTGGAGGGGCCGGCTGTCCCTCCCCTGTCCAGCCTGCTGGGTACGGAGCTGCTGTCCACCAACTACAGCGACTATAAGCTGATTGATCTGGATGAGGACACCCAGACAGAGGTGGCGGTGGTGCGGCTGGACCAGGCAGGGGAGAACAGCACCCTGGACCTGTACGGCTGGGGGGACGACGGCCTGGGCCGGCAGAGCTCCGCCCGGCTGTCCAACGGAATTACCGCCCTGCGCCGGGTGCGCACCGGCTATGTGGCCGGCGAGCTGCCCACCCCGGCCATTTATGTCACCAGTGATCTGATCGATGGGGCCCAGGCGGTGGACATTCTGGCCTGGCGGGGAAATGAGGTGCGCAACGTGGTGCTGGATGCCGACACCGGGGTGAGCCGGGAGCGGCTGCGCCTGCCCGAAGGGGTGGACCTGACCGACATCAACGGGGACGCGGTGCTGGAAATTCCCCATCTGCGCGCCCTGCCCAGTTATGGAGAAAACGCCGGCGACTTCTGGCTGACGGATTGGGAGCAGTACGACCGCTATGCCGAGTGCTCCTCCGTATGCACCACCTACCACAACATTGCCGACGGCTGGTATCTGGAAATTCCCGACAGCTGGCAGGACCGGCTGACCATCTCCCGCAACGACGTTACCAGCGGCCAGCGGGCGGTGATTTTCTCCCTGTGGAACGACGCAGAGACCGAGCCCACCCGGTTTCTGGTGCTGTATAAGCTCACCGGCGTCAACCGGGCCACCCGGGCCACCACCGGAGACCGGTTCATTCTGTGGGAGGACGCGAACACCATTTACTCCGCCGCCTTCTACGCCAGCGGCTGGGACTGCGGGCTGGACGAAGCGGGCGTGCGGGAGCGCTTCCACCTGATTCTGCCCAGCTGGTCCAACGATTGAATTAGGAGAACTGTCATGAGAAAGGTTTTGGTCCTGGAGGACGAGGAAAATATCCGCAGCTTTGTGGTCATTAACCTGCGGCGGGCCGGCTACGAGACCATTGAGGCCGGCACCGGTGAGGAGGCCCTGGAGGCCCTGGAGCACCATCCGGACATCAAGGTGGCCCTGCTGGACATTATGCTGCCCGGCATCGACGGCTTTGAGGTCTGCCGCCGGATCCGGGCCATGGACAACCGCATCGGGATTATTATGCTCACCGCCCGGACCCAGGAGATGGACAAGGTGACGGGACTGATGACCGGGGCGGACGACTATGTAACCAAGCCCTTCTCCCCGGCGGAGCTCACCGCCCGGGTGGACGCCCTGTTCCGCCGCACCGGCGGGGAAGCGGAGGTCCTTCCGGCGGACGAGATCTATCAGCCCCCCTTCCGGCTGAATATCCGCAACCGGACGCTGGAGAAAAACGGCCAGCGGGTGAAGCTGACCCAGGTGGAGTACGGCATTGTGCGCCTGTTCATGGAAAACCAGGGCAAGGCCCTGTCCCGGGAGGAAATTCTGGACGCTGTGTGGGGAAAGGATTACTTCGGCGAGCTGAAGATTGTGGACGTAAACATCCGCCGCCTGCGCATTAAAATTGAGGATAACCCCACCAGCCCCATGTACATCAATACCGTCTGGGGTTTTGGGTACAAGTGGGGAGGCTGAGTTATGCCCAAACGCGTGGAGCTTCAGGACAAGGGAAAAATCCGGGGCATCCGCCGACGGTGGCTGCTCAACAGCATCGGCGTGCTGGCCCTCATTATGGTGCTGCTGTGGGCCACCTTCGCCGTGTCCCTGTGGACCTACTACTCCTATACCCTCACCGCCGACCTGTCCGCCCGGGCGGAGCTGGCCGCCAACACCTTTAAAAACTACACCCGTAGCGAGTATCAGACCGCCGCCCAGAACTACATCAGCAACTTTGAGGACCGCAGCATTCTGGAGGTCCAGTTCATTGACACCACCGGCGCGGTGCTCTTCTCCGGCTATGGCCTCACCGCCGGCACCACTCCCGGCACCCCGGACATCAGCGACGCCCTGGAGCAGCGCACCCCCCAGGTGTGGCCTGGCCGGGACCCGGCCACCCGGGAGCCCATTATGGCCGCCTCCGCGCCGGTGATCTACCAGGGAACCATCGTGGGGGTCATCCGGTTTGTCACCTCTATGTCTGAGGTCAACCGGCAGTTTTTCCTGGGCGTGGCGGTGGTCACCCTGATTATGACAGTATTTATGTCCATGATGTATTTTTCCAACCTGTATTTTGTCCGTTCTCTGGTGGAGCCTCTCACCAGTATTGTCCACACCACCCGGCTCATTGCCGGGGGCAGCTACGGCACGCAGATTGAGAAAAAATACGACGACGAAATCGGCGAGCTCATTGACGCCATTAACGATATGTCCCTGAAGGTCAAGCAGTCGGAGACCACCCAGTCGGAGTTTATCTCTTCCGTCTCCCACGAGCTGCGCACCCCCCTCACCGCCATCAACGGCTGGGCGGAGACCATCCAGCGGGGGGAAATCCGGACCCCTACGGAATTTTACAAGGGGATGGAGATTATCGTAAGCGAGGCCCGGCGGCTGACCAACATGGTGGAGGAGCTGCTGGAGTTCTCCCGGATGCAGGACGGGCGGTTTACCCTCTCTGTGGAAAAGCTGGACCTGAAGTCGGAGCTGGAGGACGCGGTATACACCTACCAGGAGTTCTTCCGCAAGGAGGGCATCACCCTGAACTATCTGGAGTGCAGGGACGAAATGCTGCTTATCTCCGGAGACCCGGAGCGGCTGCGGCAGGTGTTCTGCAACCTGCTGGACAACGCCGCCAAGCATGGGGGAGCGGGGAAGCGCATCGACGTATCCCTGGACCGGGACTCCGTCGATGCGGTGATCCGTATCCGGGACTACGGCCCGGGCATTCCCCCGGAGGAGCTGCCCCAGGTAAAGATGAAATTTTACAAGGGCTCCTCCAAGGCCCGGGGCTCCGGCATCGGGCTGGCCGTGTGTGAGGAGATCGTCCAGCGCCATGAGGGCATTCTGGACGTGGATAACGCCCCCGGCGGGGGCTGTCTGGTGACAGTCCGCCTGCCCATCGACGAATGAAAGAAGGAACCAAATGCAAAGCAAGCAAAATTTTAAGACCATGTGCGGCGGACAGGCCCTGATCGAAGGCATCATGATGCGGGGCCCCAAAAGGCAGGCCGTAGTGGTCCGCCGCCCGGACGGGGAGCTGGAGGTTCAGGAGAGTGAGCTGAAGTTCATCAAGGACAAATACCCAATCCTGGGCTGGCCCCTGATCCGGGGCGTGGTCAACTTCGGGGGCTCCATGGCGGCGGGGGTGAAGGCCCTGCTGTACTCTGCCGAGTTCTTCCCCGAGGAGGGGGAGTCGGAGGAGGAACCCTCCGCCTTTGAGGTCTGGCTGGAAAAAAAGCTGGGCAATGAGAAGGCCGCGTCCTTTTTCCTCACTCTGGCGGTGATTTTGGGACTGGCCATGTCCGTGGGGCTGTTTATTCTGCTGCCCACGGCCCTGGGCGGGGCGGTGACCTGGTTCTTGGGGGAAAACTCCATGCTGGCCCGGAATATCGCGGAATCCCTGCTGAAAATCGTGATTTTCGTGGGCTATCTGGCCCTGTGCTCCCGGATGAAGGAGATGAAACGGGTTTTCTCCTACCACGGGGCGGAGCACAAGACCATCTTCTGCTATGAGGCGGGCCTCCCGCTCACGGTGGAGAACGTCCGCAGACAGCCCCGGCACCACCCCCGCTGCGGCACCAGCTTTTTGTTCGTGGTGATTGCCGTGTCCATTTTGGTCTCCACGGTGATTTTTACCATCTGGCCCGTCCACAACGTATTTTGGCGGATGCTGGCCCATCTGGCCATGCTGCCCGTCATTGTGGGGGTAAGCTATGAGTTCAACCGCTATGTGGGACGGCACGACGGACCGCTGACCCGGCTGCTGACCGCTCCTGGACTGTGGCTTCAGAATTTTACGACCTTCGAGCCGGACGACTCCATGATTGAGGTGGGCATCAAGGCCCTGGAGCTGGTTCTGCCGGAGGAGAAGGGCTCGGACGCCTGGTAATATTATAAAGAGGTGAGGGAAAATGGCGACCACCTACAACAACCTGTTCTTAGACACCCGGGCGCGGCTGAAAAAGGCCGGCATCGACTCGGCCCAGCTGGAGGCCCGGGAGATCCTCTGCTACGCCGCCAACAAAACCCGGGAGCAGTTTTACCGCGACATGGCCCTGTATGTCTCCGGGGAGCTGGAGCGGCGGGTGGACGCGCTGGTCCGGCGCCGGCTGGCGGGGGAGCCAGTGGCGTACATCATCGGGGAGTGGGAGTTCTACGGCCTGCCTCTGGACGTGTCCGACGATGTGCTGATTCCCCGGATGGACACAGAAATGCTGGTGGAGCGGGCCATTCTGCGGGCCCGGACCGCCGGAGAGGAGGCCCGGGTGCTGGACCTGTGCGCCGGCAGCGGCTGCGTGGGGCTGGCCATCGCAGCCAACGTGCCTGACTGCCGGGTGGTGCTGGCGGAGCTGTCCGAAGGGGCGCTGCGCATCTGCAAGCAGAATATCCGCCGCACCGACCTGAACGCCCGGGTGACCAGTGTGTGCGTGGACGCCCTGGAGCCCCCCAGCGCCAATCTGTGGGATTTTGACGTGGTGGCCTGCAATCCCCCCTACATCCCCACCGGGGACATCGGCGGGCTGGACATCGCCGTGCGGGACTACGAGCCCCGCATGGCCCTGGACGGCGGCGCCGACGGGCTGGAATTTTACCGGAACATCGCCGCCAAGTGGAAAAACGCCATCCGCCTGGGGGGCTCGCTGATTTTTGAGGTGGGCATCGGACAGGCCCCGGACGTGGAGAAGATTATGGCGGAAAACGGCTTTGAGAGCATCCAGACCACCGCCGACACCCAGGGGATCTGGCGGGTGGTGGAGGGGACCATCAACAATTAAAGCAAGTCCGTTTTTTGGGACTGTACTTATGCTATACTGCTTCCATCAACCAGGAAAGGATGATTGAAATTGGCAACGAAAAAAGCCGCCGTGGAATCTGCGGCTCCCGCTGCGGATAAAAAGAAAGCTCTGGAGACCTGCGTGGCCCAGATTGAACGTAATTTTGGCAAGGGCTCCATCATGCGCCTGGGGGAGAACACCGGGGTGGTGGTGGACGCCATCCCCACCGGCTCCCTGGCCCTGGACGTGGCCCTGGGCATCGGCGGCGTACCCAAGGGACGGATCATTGAAATTTACGGCCCCGAGTCCTCCGGTAAGACCACCCTGGCCCTGCATATCGTGGCCGAAGCCCAGAAGCGGGGGGGAGAGGTGGCCTTCATCGACGCGGAGCACGCCCTGGACCCCACCTATGCCCGCGCCCTGGGGGTGGATATCGACTCCATGCTCATCTCCCAGCCGGACACCGGCGAGCAGGGACTGGAGATCTGCGAGGCCCTGGTGCGCTCCGGTGCCATCGACGTGGTGGTGGTGGACTCGGTGGCGGCCCTGGTGCCCCGGGCGGAGATTGAGGGCGACATGGGGGACAGCCACGTGG
>CAJUPG010000060.1 GCA_910588455.1 uncultured Oscillospiraceae bacterium | reverse complement strand
CTTGTCCTCCGGCAGACCGCCCTTCAGGGGCAGGTAGTTGGAGGCGTGGTTGCTGGTGAAGTGCAGGGGGTCCACGTCCAGGTGCTCCAGCAGCACCTGGCACTCCTCCAGGATGTGGTCGGGGGTGCAGACCTTGAACCGGCCCGCCAGCACGTCGTCCCCCAGGGGGGTGTCCTTGGCGGGGGCGAAGGTCATGGCGGACAGGTGCCGGGGCTTCATCTCGTTGATCATTTTGGCGGTGGAGAGAATATGTTCCTCCCAGTCGCCGTCCTGGCCGGTGAGGCCCATAATGACAATGGCCCACAGGTCGATGCCGGCCTCCACAAGCCGCTGGCCCGCCTCCAGCATCTGCTGGGCGTTCACCCCCTTGTGGATGGCGGCGAGAACCGCGTCGCTGCCGCTCTCCACCCCCAGATAGGCCCGGTTGAGCCCAGCCTGCCGCAGGGCCTTCAGCTCGTCCACGGACTTGGCCAGGGTGCTCTTTGGCCCGGCGTAGGTGGTCACTTTTTGCAGGTTGGGGAAAGTCTTGTATAATTTTTCCAAAATTTTCAGCAGTTCCGCCGTGGGGATAATGGTAGCGTCCCCGTCCATGAGAAACACCCGCTCCAGGCCGGGACCGTAGTAGTCCAGAGCCATGTCGATGTCCTCCAGAATTTCCTCCGTAGGACGGATTCTGAATTTTTTGCTCTTGTACATGGCGCAGAAGGTACACTTGTTATGGGAGCAGCCGACGGTGCACTGGAGCAGGTAGCTTTTCCACTCGCCCGGCGGGCGGTAGAGCAAATCACTGTCGTAACGCATAGATCAAAATACCTCTCTTAATTTTAATAAAATATTATACTTCCCTTTTTTGCAGCGCGGAAGCAAGGCCGATTCCACCGGCGGCGAACAGCACCATCAAGATGAAGCCGGGGAAGAAAATCTGCATCCATTCTTTTCCCGCGTCCGGTCCGCCGCTGGCGTAGTAGGCATTCAGAAATACGGCAAACAAAATGACAGAGAACAGGGACAGCAGAGCGCCGGAAACGCCCCGTACTGTGCGGTTTTTGTGGAAAACGAAGCAGAACAGCGTAAGCATCGCCAGACCGGTTCCCGCCAACTGTAGTAATAACATGATATGCTCCTTTCTTATTTTACCAGCTCCGCGCACACCCGGCACAGCGTTTCCATATCCTGGGCCGTGCCGATGGAGATACGCAGATAGTCCTGAATCCGCTCCGGCTTGTCAAACCGCCGGACCAGAATTCCCTGCTCCCGCAGCCCTTGCTGCAAATCTCTGCCGGATTTGTCCGGGTGGCGGGCGAAAATAAAGTTGGCGTTGGAGTCGTGGACCGTAAAGCCCAGCTCGCGCAGAGCTTTGGTGGTTTTCTCCCGGGTCGCCATAATTTTCCCCCTGGTCTCCTCAAAGTATGCCCGGTCCCGGATGGCCGCCTCTCCCGCCGCCAGCGCCAGCCGGTCCAGGGGGTAGGAGTTGAAGGAATTTTTGACGCAGTTGATGCCCGCAATCAAATCCGCGCTGCCCAGGGCGTAGCCGATGCGCATTCCCGCCAGGGAACGGTCCTTGGACATGGTGCGCACCACCGCCAGATTGGGGAATTCCTCAAGCAGAGGCACCGCAGACTGGGCCCCGAACTCGGCGTAGGCCTCGTCCACCAGCACCGGGACCTCCCGGTTGGCCTCCAGAATCCGGCGGATGTCCGACAGGGGCAGGGTCCGGCCCGTGGGGGCGTTGGGGTTGCAGATTACCACGCCCCCCTTGGCGCCCAAAAATTGCTCCACCGGCAGGGAGAAGTCCTCGTTCAGGGGAATCTGCCGGTAATCCAGACCGAACAGCTCGGTGTATACGGGATAAAAGCTGTAGGTAATGTCGGGAAACAGCACCTGTCTGCCGGGGGTGAACAGGGCGTAGAAGCACAGGCCCAGCACCTCGTCGGACCCGTTGCCGCAGAACACCTGCTCCGGCTTCAGGCCGTAATACTCTCCCAGAGCGGCCCGCAGATTTTGGGCCTCCGGGTCCGGGTAGAGCCGCAGCGCGTCCCCGGCGGCGCTTTGAATGGCCTCCAGCACCTTGGGGGAGGGGGGATAGGGATTTTCGTTGGTGTTCAGCTTGATAAAAATCTGGTCCTTGGGCTGTTCGCCGGGGGTGTAGGGGATCAGATTTTGAATGCGGGAGCTCCAAAATTGTTTGTTCATAGTTAAACCCTCTTTATTTCACATCGACTGGTTCACCGTTTCGGAATACCTTCCGGATATTTTTTTCCGCCTTGCTCCGGGGGAGCATCACCTCATGGCCGCAGCCCTGGCACCGAAGCTTGAAGTCCATCCCCACCCGCAGCACCGTCCACTCGCCGCTGCCGCAGGGATGATTCTTTTTCATTTTCAGCACGTCGCCCACATGGATGTCCATAAAAGCGCCCCCTTCCGGTTTTTTACCATTATAATTCAGCCTGTCCGTTCTGTCAATCGCCGCCATTGGGGCGCATATAGTGGAGAAACGGAAAAAAAGTGAGGGAATGGACTATGTCTGATATTTTTCTGCCGGAGGGCCGGCTGCTGAACACCCCGGAAAACTGCCGTCTGTGCGCCAGCGCGGCGGGACTGCGCAAGGCCATGGAGCGCCAGATCATTTTGGAGGGCTCCGCCCTGATGGCCAAGCCGGATCTGACCTTACAGGTGGCCGTGGGGCCGTTTATGGGGGAAATCCCCCGGGAGGAGACCGCCGCCGGCATCGCGGAGGGCTATACCCGGGACATTGCGGTGCTCTCCCGGGTGGGCAAGACCATCTGCTTTGTGGTGGACCGGCTGGAGGAGCGGGACGGGGCCCTGGTGCCCATCCTGTCCCGCCGGAGGGCCCAGGAGCGGGCCAAGGTCTGGCTGGAGGGGCTCGCCCCCGGCACGGTCCTGCCGGTGACGGTCACCCACCTGGAGCCCTTCGGGGCCTTTGTGGACGCGGGCTGCGGGGTGAGCTCCCTGATCTGCGTGGAGCGCATCTCCATCTCCCGGATTCCCCACCCCGACCGCCGGTTCCGGGTGGGGGACGAGATTTACGCGGCGGTGCTGGAGCAGGACCGGGAAAACCGGCGGGTGCGGCTGACCCACCGGGAGCTGCTGGGCACCTGGGCGGAGAACGCCCGGAGCTTCTGCGCCGGCATGACCGTGCCGGGGATTGCCCGCAGCGTGCTGGACTACGGGATTTTTGTGGAGCTGACCCCCAATCTGTCCGGGCTGGCGGAGCTGCGGGAGGGTATCTCTGAGGGGGACCGGGTGTCGGTGTTTGTCAAGGCGGTGCTGCCCCAGCGCCTGAAGTGCAAGCTGCTCATTCTTGACAAGCTGCCTCCGGCCCCGCCGCTGCCCTGCCGGTACTTCCTGCCCCAGGGCGGGCGTATGACCCGGTGGGACTACGCGCCGGCGGGGGTGTGCCGCCCGGGGGCCCAGACGGTGTTTGAGGACCGCGGCCAATGAGAACGGTCCGTTGGCTGGAGGAGGAGAAGGTCCTTACCCTCACCGGGGAGCCGGTGCTGGCGTGCCGGTATATGTGGCCGGAGACGGGGTGCAAAAAGCTGGACCGGTACTACCGGCGGGTGAAGGGGAACTGGCAGCGCCGGTGGGAGCGGGCGCTCTACTGGGCGGCCTGCCTGGACCTGGCGGAAAAGCGGGAGCGGTCCCGGCCCTTCGTCCCCTGGAGCGCCCGGCTGCTGGGGGAGACCACCTATCAGGACGAGGGTCTGCTCTCCCTGTACATGGAGGCCCGGGAGCGCCGGGGGGACGGCCGGACCCTCTATGGCCGCTCCGGAGACATCTGGGAGGCCAAAACCGGCGCGCCGGTGCCGGTGCCCTGGCGGGGACGCCGGAAACTATGCCAGAGCCTGGAATTGCGGGAGGAAGGGGTTCTGGACCCGGATTTTGGGGAGAAGCTGGGCCGGTTTTTCTCTGGGAAAAACGTCTGCCTGCGTCCGGAGGGGCTGGAAGTGTGGTTTCCCCAGTGCACCATCGCCCCGGCGGCGGAAGGACTGCCCACTTTTTTGTCGAAAGAGGTTGATTTCCTGGAACAAACGTGCTATAATCTGAAAAAATAAAGCAACGCATGATATGAGGTGCTTCTATGAAACAGAAACAAAGAAAGCTCTTAGGTCTTATTTTGGTGCTGGTTCTGCTCGCGGCGGTGATGGCCTATCAGAGACAGTCCCAGCCCGCCGCCCTGCCGGTGCCGGATGGCTCCGACTTCGCGGTCCACTTCATTGACGTGGGCCAGGCGGACAGCGCCTTGATTCAATGTGACGGAGAATTCATGCTCATTGACGGAGGCAACGTGGCGGACAGCAGTCTGGTGGTGTCCTACCTGAAACGTGTGGGGGTGGACGATCTGGACTACGTGGTCTGCACCCACGCCCATGAGGACCACGTGGGGGGGCTGTCCGGCCCCCTGAACGCCTTTGAGGCGAAGACCGTCTATGCTCCGGTGACGGAGTACGAGAGCAGGGCCTTCTCAAACTTCTCCAATTACGCCCAGCCTTACGGCGGCATCCAGATTCCGGAGGCGGGGGACACCTTCGCCCTGGGGGCTGCCCAGGTGGAGATTTTGGGTCCGGTCCAGGCGTATGATGAGACCAACAACACCTCCATTGTACTGAAAATCACCTATGGCTCTACCAGCTTTTTGTTCACCGGGGACATGGAGGAGGACGCGGAACACGACCTGGTGGAAGGGAAAACGGACCTGTCCGCCACGGTGCTCAAGGCGGGCCACCACGGCAGCATCACCTCCAGCAGCTATGTGTTTCTGCGGGAGGTCATGCCCCAATACGTGGTAATCTCCGTGGGGGAGGACAACTCCTACGGCCACCCGTCGGAGGAGGTGTTAAGCCGCTACCGGGACGTGAAGGCGGAAGTCTACCGCACGGATTTACAGGGGAACATTGTGGCCCGCAGCGACGGGGAGACGGTGACCTTTACCACCCAGACCACGCCCCAGTGGCCCACCAACCCCACCGAGGGCCAGCAGCCCAGCCAGCAGCTTGACAGGCCCGCCTACATCGGCAACGCGGGCACCATGAAGTTCCATAAGCCCGACTGCGGGTCGGCCAAGGATATATCGGAGCAGAACCGGGTGGAATTTTTCAGCCGTCAGGAGGCGGCGGCCCAGGGCTATGAGCCCTGCGGGCGGTGCAGGCCGTAGGAGCACAGAGCCCGGCCGGGAAGGGAAAGAACTGCTTGTCAACGGCCCGGAATTCTGATAAAATACACAGCATCTATCAAGGAAAGAAGGAATGCTTCATGAGCAGCTATCAGATCGCCACCGACTGCCTCCACGCGGGCTACCGCCCGGGCAACGGAGAGCCCCGGAATTTCCCCATCGTCCAGTCCACCACCTTCCGCTATGAGACCAGCCAGGATATGGGGGCCCTGTTCGATTTGGAGGCCAGCGGTTATTTCTATACCCGCCTGCAAAACCCCACCAATGACACTGTCGCCGCCAAAATCTGCGCCCTGGAGGGGGGGACGGCGGCCATGCTGCTGTCCTCCGGACAGGCTGCCAACTTTTACGCTGTGTTTAACATTGCCGGCTGTGGGGACCATGTGGTCTCTTCCTCCACCATTTATGGCGGTACCTTCAATCTGTTTGCGGTGACCATGAAGCGCATGGGCATTGAATTTACGTTTGTGGACCCGGACTGCTCGGAGGAGGAGCTCAACGCCGCGTTCCGGCCCAACACCAAGGCCGTGTTCGGGGAGACCATCGCCAATCCGGCCCTGGCCGTGCTGGACATTGAAAAATTTGCCAAAGCCGCCCACGCCCACGGAGTCCCTCTGATTGTGGACAACACCTTTGCCACTCCGGTAAACTGCCGGCCCTTCCAGTGGGGCTGCGACATCGTCACCCACTCCACCACCAAGTATATGGATGGCCACGCCCTCACCGTGGGAGGCGCCATTGTGGACAGCGGCAAATTTGACTGGACCGCCCACAAGGACAAGTTTCCCGGCCTGACTACCCCGGACGAGAGCTACCATGGAGTCACCTACACGGAGCGCTTTGGTCTGGAGGGAGCCTTTGTCACCAAGGCTACTGTCCAGCTGATGCGGGACCTGGGCTCCATTCCCTCTCCCCACAACTGCTTTTTGCTGAATGTGGGGCTGGAGACCCTGCCCCTGCGGATGAAGCAGCACTGTGAAAATGCGCAGAAGGTGGCGGAGTACCTCCAGAGCCACGAGAAAATCGCCTGGGTTCAGTACGCCGGTCTGCCCGGGGACAAGTATTATGAGAGGGCCAAAAAGTATATGCCCAACGGCACCTGCGGCGTTGTGGTATTTGGGGTGAAGGGGGGCCGGGCCGCGGCGGAGACCTTTATGGCCGGGCTGAAGCTGGCCTCCATCGCCACCCACGTGGCCGACGCGAAAACCTGTGTGCTCCATCCTGCTTCCTCCACCCACCGGCAGATGAACGAGGAGGAGCTGAAGGCCGCGGGGGTGCCGGCGGACCTGGTCCGGTTCTCCGTGGGCATTGAGGATGTCCGGGACATTCTCGCCGATCTGGAGCAGGCCCTGGCCGGCGTGTGAGCCACGGAAAAATTTTGTAGGAATATACAAAAACATATAGACACCTTTTCGGAAATATGGTATATTGTAAGAAGGATACCCAAACCATATTTTGAGACGAAAAGGAGGCAAGGTCATGGAGCCCAGGTTTTTTAAGATCCCTGTCTGTGTCGGCGACGTAACGCTGCGGGTGGCAGAGGGGCATTTTGCGACCCGAAACAGCCATACCAACTACTTCATCGACGTGACTAACCAGCAGTCGTGCCTGCGGGACGCGGAGGCCGTCGCCCAGCAGCTGGCCCAGCGCAATCTTACCCACCACGTCATGGTGGACACGATCCTGTGCATGGACGGCACCCGGGTGATCGGTACGTGTCTGGCCCAGGAGCTGACCCAGAGCGGCTACCGGTCCATCAATTCCGGAAAAGAGATCTTTGTTCTGCGGGAGAACCTGAGCAAAGAGGGGAAATTGATCTTCCGGGACAACGCCCGGTTCATGCTGGAGGGCAAAAACATACTGATCCTGCTTGCCTCCGTCACCACCGGTAATACGGTGCGCAAGGGAATGGAGTGCGTGCAGTATTACAAGGGGAACACAGTGGGCATTGCCGCTATCTACAGCCACCAGAAGGAGGTAGACGGACTGCCGGTGACCTCCCTGTTCGATACCAGCGACCTGCCCGGCTACGCCAGCTATCCGCCGGAGGAGTGCCCCCTGTGCAAGCAGAAGCAGGAGCTGGACGCGGTGGTTGACAAATTTGGATATGCCGCTCTATAGCGTACAAAAGCGGCCGGTGTTCCGCAAGGACCGGCCGCTTCTTTGCACCTTCAAAAACTTTTTTGCCGGATGGGCTGGCAGTTGTTGACACATTTGGCCCTTTCCAGTATAATACTCACGGTAAATATGGTAGGAGGGAGACCACAGTGTGAAACAGTTTTTTGGAATGAGCCAAAGAGGGAGCCTGGACGAAGCCGTTCAGGGGCTCCACAGACCCCAGTTTATTATGCTGTTATCCAACGACGCACAATTTGAAGCCCATGTGCAGGAGCTGGAAAAGCGTTACCCGGGCGTCCCCAGCATCGGATGTATCGGTATGAGCTATCAGACCGGCATCGTGGAGCATGGGGTGGGAGTGATTGCCTTTTACGATGGGGTCGCCGCTGCCGCTAACGTGCTGGAGCAGGCGTCCACCATGCCCGTGAAATACATACAGCGCCTGGAGCAAGATATGCGCACAGTGGGGGGCTCCAGCCGGGATACCGTTTGCATCGACTTTTGCAGCGGCAACGACGCCTGTGTGCTGACCACCATCTATACCGCCCTCAAGCGCCAGGGGATCTCTCTGGTGGGCGGTACCGGCGACCAGGGGAAGGTATCCGCCAACGGCCGGGTCTACCAGGACGCGGTAGCCTACGCCCTGGTCCGCAACCAGAATGGCCGGGTCAAGACCTATAAAGAGAACATCTATCATCAGCTCGGAAATTACCGCTTTATCGCTTCGGATACAGACCGGGCCAACTATATCCTTGGCTCTCTGAACGGCAAGTCCGCCAAGCAGGTGTACAAGGATATTCTCCACGTGACAGACGAGGAGATTCTTACCCGGACCTTCCAAAATCCCTTTGGCAAGGTCAACGGGGACGACACCTGCATCATTTCCATTAAAGAGGTCAACGGCAATGCCCTGTCCTGCTTCCGCCAGGTGAACGACTCCGATGTGCTGATTCTGCTGGAGCTGGGGGACTACCAGGCCATCACCCGGGACACCATCCGCCAGATCAGCCAGGACTTTCCCCGGCGCTCGGCGGTCTTTTCCGTGAACTGCCTGTTCCGGTACAAACTGTTCTCGGAGCAGGGCTATATGCAGACCTATCTGCGGGATATGGCGTCGCTGGGGAATCATGCGGGCTTTGTGGGCTACGGCGAGCACTACAACAACCGCTTTGTCAACCAGTCCATGACCTGCGTGGTCTTTGAATAAAGGAGGGAGAGACGATGCTGTTAGCGGGAAAAGGCGGGCGCAAGCCGGAGAAGATCCGGGAGGAGAAGAGTCTCTACCCCATTGTCCACGTGGCGGGCAGTCTGAAGGACTACCAGAAGGAGCTGGTCAAAAAAGAGGTCGCCTCCCTGTGGGAGCTGAGCATGGTGAAATCCACCTTTGACGGCGTATTGCAGGAGGCGGACCATTTCCAGTCCAAGCTGCAGGAGCTGGGGACCTCCTTTGCCAACATCAACGAAACGGCGGAGCAGTTTGCCCAGGTCCGCAGCGAGATCGGCGAAACGGTAACCGGGGCGCAGAACGAGATGGTGCAGCTGGGCCAGATTTCCATACAGGTGCAAAAGTCCTATGAGGAAATGACGGAAACCTTTGTCCAGCTGCAAAACGCCATCAACGGCATTCAACAGTGTATGGGCAAGATTGTTTCCATTGCGGATCAGACCAACATCCTGGCCATTAACGCCTCCATTGAGGCCGCCCGGGCCGGGACGGCGGGCCGGGGCTTCGCGGTGGTGGCGGCCCAGGTCAAGGAGCTGGCCCGGGAGATTAAGGTGCTGGCCGGTGAAGTGGACGGCGGCGTCAGCGAGGTGGAGACCCGCGCCGGGGAGCTGAACCGGACCATTGAGACCTCCCAGGCGACTCTGAACCAAGGGGTGGACATCGTGGCCGAGACCGGCGAGTGCTTCCAGCAGATTACCTCCGCCGCCGAGGGAGCGGTCGGGGTGCAGACGGAGATTGCCGGGGTGATTCAGACCTCCCAGAGCGAGCTGCAGACCATCTGCCGGTTTTTTGATCAAATCAAGGAGAGGCACCAGGAGGTGGTCTGCCATATTGAGACGGCCAGCCGCCTGGGCACCACAAAGAGCGCTATGTTTGAGGATATGGACAATATGATTTCCCAAATTCCTCATCTGGTGCGGGATTACGAATAAAGTGCAGGCCCCTCTGGCAAACGCCAGAGGGGCCTTGTTATATTCATCCAGGTTTACCAGGGGAACCAGCCGTTGTCCTGGCGCTGCTCCAGCACCTCCAGGGCGTCGTCCAGCAGCTGGGCCGCGTCCGCCCGAGTGAGGACGTCGTCCAGCGCGGCGCTGCTCCGGCCCTGGGTGAAGCCGGCGGCGGCCAGGTTGGCGGCGGCCTGGCCGGCCCAGTGGCCGCTGCTGCTGCCGGCAAATACATCTACCGGCACGTCCGCCATATTCAGCAGATTGTTGAGCATCACCGAGGCCTCTCCCCGGGTAACCTGCGCGTCCGCTCCAAAGACCGGCGCGCCGTTTTCCCCGGCGGAGCCCCGAATGGCCCCGGCCTTCAGCGCTGCGCACACGCTGCCCTTGGCCCAGGTGGGGATGGAGGCGTCGTCGGAGAAGCCGGTTACCGTGGCGTTCTCCAGGGGCTCCAGACCAACGGCGGACATGGCCAGGGTCAGAAACTGGGCCCGGGAGACCGTCTGGTCCGGGTCAAAGAAATACTGCCCGTCCATATACTGGCCCACCAGAATGCCCTCCTCCGCCAGACGGATGGCCGACTTGTGGGCGGGGTGGCCGTCCAGGTCGGCGTAGGTGACCTTAGTGTCCGCCTTCTCAATGCGCAGGGACACCGTGGCCTCCGGGGAGGTGTTTCCGGCGGTGTCTACCGCCACGTAGGTGAAGGAGTCCTTGCCGGTTTTGTTTTCATAGGGGGTGTAGACAAACTGGCTGGAGCCGTCCTCCGCCAGCGTCACCGATCCCCGGGCGGGGGTGGAGGTGAGCTGAAAGGTCAGGGGGTCGCCGTCGTTGTCCACCGCGTCGAAGTAGCCGGTAAGGGCCACATTTTTATAGGTGGACAGGGACATATTTTTGGCGATGGGGGGCAGGTTGGCCTGCTGGAGCAGGTAGAGGGTGACGGTGGCCTCCGGGCCGGTTTCTCCGGTGCTGAAGGCGGGGGTAAAGGAAAACTGGGTCTGTTCGGGGCTGGGCTTCTGGTTGGACTGGAAGCACAGCCCCGTCAGCGCGGACTGGTCTACCACCGAGCCTTCGGACAGGGGCTGTCCGGCCATGGTCAGCAGTCCGGTGTTGGGGTTGGGCAGGGTTTGCAGGGTAATGGCCGTCAGGGTCACGTCCCCGCTGCCCCCCTGGACGGCGAAGTCCTCGGCGGAAAAGCGGATGGCCTCGCCCATCAGGGCGTTTTTGGCAAAATCCGCCACCACGGGGGAATCGCTGGTCTTGTTCCAGAAGAAGGCGGAGACGGGCAGGGACACCGCGAAGGCCAGGGCCAGCGTCAGGGAACAGCCCAGGATGCGGCGGGCAAACTGTTTGCGTTTCAAAGGGATAACCTCCTTATTTGTGGATGTATCCCTATTGTTTGCCAGCGGTGGCGGAATATTCATCTAAGCGTTACGAGAGCTTTTCCATATGGGCCGCGGCGGATTTCAGCAGCAGGCGCTTGGTGGCCGATTCAAAGGCGATTTCCACCAGGACGTCCCCGCCCATAGGCTGGACCGACAACACGGTACCCTGGCCGAAGGCCCGGTGCTTGACGGTGTCCCCCGGCTTATAGCTGGGCAGAGGCCCGGCGGGCTTGCTTGGAAGGGTCTGGACCGGCCGGGAGCGGGGGGGCTGGGCCGGCCGGGGGGCTTGATTCGTCTCCGGGCGCTTCCAGCCAGCCCCGCTGCTATAGCCCCACTCGCCGGCCCCCATATCCAGGAAGGACCGCCCGGTCCGCTCCAAAAGCTCCGGGGGAATTTCCTCTGTGAACCGGGAGGGGCGGTTGGCGCTGGTGCGGCCAAAAATCATGCGCTGGTTGGCGCAGGTCAAGAACAGCTTCTGCTTGGCCCGGGTCATGGCCACGTAGCACAGACGCCGTTCCTCCTCCATTTCCTCCGTCTCGCCGATGGCCCGGATGCCGGGGAAGATGCCCTCCTCCATACCGGCCACAAAGACCACCGGGAACTCCAGGCCCTTGGCTGAGTGCATGGTCATCATCACCACGCAGTCCTGGTCCGGGTCGTGGCTGTCCAGGTCGGTATACAGGGCGATTTCGTCCAAAAAGCCTGCCAGAGAGGGCGTTTCCCCGGCGTTTTCCAGGTAGCCGTTGATGGAGGTGAGCAGCTCCCGGACGTTTTCCAGCCGGGTGCGGTCCTCCACGGTGTTTTTGCTCTCCAGCATCACCGCGTAGCCTGTGCGTACCAGGAGTTCCTCATAAAACTGGTCCAGGGGCATGGTCTGGGCCAGCTGGGACAGCTCCGCCATCAGATTGGTAAACTGGGCCAGCCGGGCGGCGGACCGCTCCAGTTCCGGGTAGAGCCGGGCGTTGTCAATAACGGCAAACAGGGGGATTTCTTCCCGCTGGGCGATCTGCTGGGCGGTTTCCACCGTCTTGGCCCCGATGCCCCGGGGGGGATTGTTAATGATACGCTGGAGGCGTAAATCGTCCTCCGGGTTGTTCAGAACGGCCAGATAGGCGGTCATATCCTTGACCTCCGCCCGGTCGAAGAACCGAGTGCCGCCAATGATTCTATAAGGGATGCCGTTGCGCTTGCAGGCGTTTTCCAGCTGGTTGGACTGGGCGTTCATCCGGTACAAAATGGCGTGGTCCCGCCAGCGCAGGCCCTGTCCGTAGTCCTCCAGAATCCGGGCGGCGATGTACTGGGCCTCGTCATTTTCGTTCATGGCGGCATACAGCCGTAAAGGGTCTCCTGTTTCGGCCTGGGTCCAAAGCTGCTTTCCCTTGCGGCCCTTGTTGTGGCGGATTACCGCGTTGGAGGCGTCCAGAATGTGTTTGGTGGAGCGGTAATTTTCCTCCAGGCGAATCACCCGGCTGGCGGGATACTGCTGTTCAAAGGACAGGATATTTTCGATGGTGGCCCCCCGGAAGCGGTAGATAGACTGGTCGTCGTCCCCCACCACGCAGAAATTTTCATAGCCCCCCGCCAGGGTGGAGGCCAGAAGATACTGCAAATGGTTGGTGTCCTGGTACTCGTCAATCAGCACGTAGCGGAATTTTTTCTGGTAGTAGGCCCGCACGTCCTCAAACTGCTGGAGCAGCCGGACGGTATGTAAAATAATGTCGTCAAAGTCCAGGGCGCTGGCATCCCACAGCCGGCGCTGGTACTCTACATATACGTTTGCAATCTTTTCCAGCCGCAGATCCCCGGCCTTCCGGCACTGGGCCAGATAGTCCTGGGCCAGTAGCAGCTCGTCCTTGGCCCGGGAGATGACCGACAGGACTGCCCGGGGGGCAAATTGCTTATCGTCCAGATTCAGGTCCTTGAGGCAGTCCTTGACCACCCGCAGGGAGTCGTCGGTGTCGTAGATGGTGAAGGAGGAGGAGAAGCCC
>CAJUPG010000059.1 GCA_910588455.1 uncultured Oscillospiraceae bacterium | reverse complement strand
CCAGCGTCTGGAACTTTATTATCAACATCGACTACGGCACCCTGAACACCCTGCTGATGAAGCTGCACATTATCAGCGCGCCGGTGAACTGGACGCCCACGCCGGGGGCCTATTTTGCCTGGGAGATCGCCTGCGGCATCTTCGTCACCATCCCCTTCGTCTCCTTCTGCGTACTGTCCGGCCTCCAGAGCATCGACGCGTCCTACTATGAGGCCGCCACCGTGGACGGGGCCAACTACTGGCAGAAGCTGTTTAAAATTACCCTGCCCCTGGTCAAGTCCTCTCTCACCGTGTCCACCGTGCTGAACATCATCTATGTGTTCAACTCCTTCCCCATTATCTGGACCATGACCAAGGGCGACCCTGCCAACCATACGGATACCCTGGTTACTTATCTGTACAAGCTGGCCTTCTACAACGGCAAGCAGGGTGAGGCCGCCGCCGTGTCGGTGATCGGCTTTCTGATTCTGCTGGTGTGCGCCAGCATTTACATGGTTTACACCCTGCGGAAAGGAGATGACTGACGGTGAACGAACAGACCATCAAAAAGCCGGTTTCGGTGAAAAAGACGATTTTGCGGGTGCTGCTGTACTTTGTGGTGCTGGACGTGTGCGTTATCACCCTGTACCCCTATTTCGCTATGCTGTGTACCGCCCTGAAAAGCCGGGTGGAGATCTTCTCCTCCAACGGCACCATCCTGCCGGTGACCGCCCTGTGGTCCAACTTCATCGACATCTGGAGCCGCGCCCCCATGGCCCAGTATTTCATGAACTCGATCCTGATTGCCGGCGGGTCCACTCTGATTGCCATGCTGTGCGGCATCCCCGCCGCCTATGCCCTGGCCCGGATGAAGTTCAAGGGGCAGACCGCGTTTTTGGGCTTTGTAATTGTCTCCCAGATGTTCGCGCCGGTGGTGCTGCTGATCGGCATCTATCAGGTAATGCAGCGGCTGGGACTGACGGACAGCATTTTGGGCCTGGTGTTCATCAACGCAGCTTTTAATCAGGCGTTTACCATCTGGCTGCTGCGGGGGACCTTTATGGGAATTTCGGCGGAAATGGAGCAGGCCGCTACCATTGACGGCTGCAACCGCATCCAGGCGATGCTGCGGGTGCTGCTGCCGGTGGCCGCGCCGGGCATCGTGACCACGTTGATCTTCATCTTTATCAACGCCTGGAACGAGTACACCGTGGCGCTGTGCCTGATTTCTACCGACACTCTGAAGCCCCTGACGGTGGGCATCAATATTTTCAACGGCTACAATATGATTGAGTGGCAGTATCTGTTCGCTGCCTCCATCTTCGCCATTATTCCGGTGGTGATCCTGTTCATGCTGATCGAGAAGAACCTGGTCAGCGGACTGGCCTCCGGCGGCGTAAAAGGCTGAAAAAAAGCGGGAAAGTCCACTGGACTTTCCCGTTTTTCTTCGGTATAATCATTCCGGAAACAAAATTCTGGTTTTTAGGGGGCTGGCTGTTATGGCTGACCGAAATGTCTGGCTGCGCCGCCGCAAGCGGATTTCTGAAATCATAGAGGTGGGCAGCCACGGCGACCTGCCCAGCCGCCTGTATGACATTCTCAACGCCGCCGCCATCGTAATTAATCTGGCGGCCAGCATTCTATATACCTTTGAGAGCGTCCGGACGGCCTGGGGCGGTCTGATTGTGTCGGTGGAGTCGGTTACCGTGGCCTTTTTCGCGGTGGACTACCTCCTGCGGGTGTGGACGGCCCGGTGCCTGCACCCCTCCCTGCCGCCCTATAAGGCGGTTTGGAAGTATATTGCCTCCTTCAGCGGCCTGGTGGATATTTTTTCCTTCCTGCCCTACTATCTGCCCGTCTTTTTCCCCGCCGGGGCGGTGGCCTTCCGGATGTTCCGGGTGGTGCGGATTTTCCGGCTGTTCCGGATCAATGCCTACTACGATTCCCTGAATGTAATCACGCAGGTGATTGCCAGCAAGCGCCAGCAGCTGGTGTCGTCCGTGTTCATCATTCTGGTGCTGATGCTGGCCTCCAGCCTGTGTATGTACAGCCTGGAGCATGAGGCCCAGCCGGAGGTGTTTACCAATGCCTTTTCCGGCATCTGGTGGTCCGTGTCCACCCTGCTGACGGTGGGCTACGGGGATATTTATCCCATCACCACCATGGGCCGGGTGTTCAGTATTGTGATAACGTTTTTGGGCGTGGGTATGGTGGCCATTCCCACGGGCATTATTTCCGCCGGCTTCGTGGACCAGTATTCCCGGATCAAGCGGCTGAGTGAGTACGCCAATGAGGCGGATATTCATTTTATCAAGGTGACCCTGAATGCCCGGGATGCCTGGGCGGGGCAGAGCATCCAGCAGCTGGGACTGCCCCAGGAGACCATTGTGGCGGCCATCCAGCGGGAGGGGAAAATTATCGTGCCCCGGGGCGATGTGGCCCTGTGTCCCCGGGACACCCTGGTGCTGGGGGCCAAGTCCCTGGAAAACGAGAAGCATATCGAGCTGAAGGAAGTGGCCCTGCGCCAGCAGCACCCCTGGAACGGCCTGAAGATCCGGGATCTGGATATCTCCCGGCAGACCATCCTTGTGATGGTGAAGCGCCGGGGGAGAGTGCTGATCCCCAACGGGGATCTGAAGCTGCTGGAGGGAGACCGGATTATTTTGTACACCCAGAGCCATTTGAAAGAGGCCCAGACCATCGAGATTTAACGCGGCATAGATAAAGATGTTGACAAATCAACAAAACCGCGCTATAATGCGGCTTGTTGATTTGTCAACATCTTTTTGGGAGGATTCCATGGAAAAGCGTTTTGAGACCTTTGTACTGTCTATTTTGGAGCTGAACCGGCAGATGCAGAGAATCAAGGCTCTGGAGGCCCAGCCTCTTGGCTTGCAGGCCAATCAGGTGATGTGCCTGTACTACCTGGGCAGCGCCCGGGAGGGGCTGACGGCCGCCCAGCTGACCGGGCTGTGCCGGGAGGACAAGGCGGCGGTCTCCCGTACGCTGGCTCAGCTGGTGGAGCGGGGGCTGGTGGCCTGCCAGGAGACCCCGGCCCACAAGCGGGCCTACCGGACCCTGCATTATCTGACCCCCCAGGGGCAGGCGATGGTGGAGCAGATCAATTTGCGCATTGAACAGGCCCTGCTGCGGGGGGGAAACGGGCTGTCGGAGGGACAGCGGACCGCCTTTTATGAGGCCCTGGAAATTATTTTGGAAAATCTGAAAGAGTATGCCCAGACAGGAGGAAACAGTAATGAGCGTTAAAATTATCACCGATTCCGCATCCGACCTTCCCGCTTCCCGCCACCCGGCCATCTCCGTGCTGCCCATGACCATCACCTTCGGGGACCGGCAGTACCGGGACGGGGAGGAGCTGTCCAATCAGCGGTTTTACGAGCTGCTCATCGAGAGCGAGCAGCTGCCCTCCACCAGTCAGATCGGCCCCGCCCAGTTTGAGGAGGCATTCCGGGCCCAGGTGGAGGAGGGGCACACCGTGGTGGCGGTGATTCTCTCCGGCAAGCTGTCGGGGACCTATCAGAGCGCCTGCATCGCCGCGGAGGAGTTCCCCCGGCAGGTGTTCGTGGTGGACAGCGAGAACGCCGCCATGGGGGAGCGGGTCCTGGTGGAGCGGGCGGCCCAGCTGGTGGATCAGGGACTGGCCGCCGGGGAGATTGCCCAGCGGCTGGAGACGGAAAAAAAGGATATCCGCCTCATTGCCCTGCTGGATACGCTGGAGTATCTCAAGCGGGGCGGGCGGATATCCAAGTCCGCGGCGGCCATCGGCGGGATGCTGTCCATCAAGCCGGTGATTGCCATTCAAAACGGCGAGGTGTGTATGCTGGGCAAGGCCAGAGGGTCAAAAAACGGGAACAACCTGCTGATGCAGGAGATTCAAAAGACCGCGGGCATCGACTTTGACCGGCCCTACTGCCTGGGCTACTCCGGGTTCCACGACGATATGCTGCAAAAGTACATCGCGGACAGCCGCAGCCTCTGGGAAGGTCATGCGGAGCACCTGCCGGTGGGGACCATCGGCGCCACCATCGGTACCCACGTGGGGCCCGGCGCGGTGGGAGTGGCCTTTTTCCAGAAGGGATAATCAGGGGTCCTGGGCCCAGGCCAGGGCGCAGCGCACCGCCCGCTTCCAGCCCCGGACCAGTTCCTGGCGCTGGCGCTCGGGCAGATTGGGAAGAAATTGATGGGAGGTCTGCCAGTTTTGGCGGACCTCCTCCTCGTCCCGCCAGCACCCCACGGCAATGCCCGCCAGATAGGCCGCCCCCAGGGCGGTGGTCTCGATGCACTGAGGCCGGTGCAGCTGGGAGCGCAGCAGGTCCGCCTGGAACTGCATGAGAAAATCGTTGGCGCTGGCCCCGCCGTCCACCTTCAGCTGCCGCAGCTCCAGGCCGGAGTCCTGCTCCATGGCCTCAATGAGATCGTACACCTGATAGGCCATGGATTCCACCGTGGCCCGGATAATGTGTTCCCGGGTGGTTCCCCGGCTGATCCCCACAATGGTGCCCCGGGCGTAGGGGTTCCAGTAGGGCGCGCCCAGTCCCGCAAAGGCGGGCACCACATAGACCCCGCCGGTGCCCGGTACGCAGGTGCACACCGCCTGGGTCTGGGAGGAGGTGCGCACCAGCTGCATCTGGTCCCGGAGCCACTGCACCGCTGCCCCGGCCACGAATACGCTGCCCTCCAGGGCATACTGGGTCTGGGCTCCGGCGGTGGCGGCGATGGTGGTGAGCAGACCGTGCCGGGAGCGCACGGCCTTTTCGCCGGTGTTCATCAGAAGGAAGCAGCCGGTGCCGTAGGTGTTTTTCACGTCCCCTGGGGCGAAACAGCACTGGCCGAACAGGGCCGCCTGCTGGTCCCCCGCCGCCCCGGCGATGGGGATGCGGCCGCCGGTGACGTCCGGCGCGGTGTCTCCGTAGACGCAGCTGGAGGGGCGGACCTGGGGGAGCATTGCCCGGGGAATGCGGAAATAGTCCAGAATTTCGTTGTCCCAGCACTTTTTATGGATGTCGAAGAGCATGGTCCGGGAGGCGTTGGTGTAGTCGGTGACGTGGGCGGCCCCGTGGGTCAGATTCCAAATGAGCCAGCTGTCAACTGTACCGAAGAGCAGCTCCCCCCGCTCCGCCCGGGCCCGGGCCCCCTCCACGCTGTCCAGGATCCAGGCCAGCTTGGTGCCGGAAAAATAGGCATCGGGGACCAGGCCGGTTTTGGTGCGGATGGTCTCCTCCAGGCCGTCCCGTTTCAGCTGTTCGATGCGGTCCGCCGTCCGGCGGCACTGCCACACAATGGCGTTGTACACCGGCTGGCCGGTATGCTTGTCCCAAACAATAACAGTTTCCCGCTGGTTGGTGATGCCGATGGCGGCGATGTCGCTGTAGTGGGCGCCGATTTTGCTCATGGCCTCCAGCATCACCGACAGCTGAGAGGACCAGATCTCCATGGGGTCGTGTTCCACCCAGCCGGGCTGGGGGAAGATTTGGGGGAATTCCTTCTGGGCCGCGCTGCAGGGATTTCCCTGGCGGTCGAAGAGGATGCACCGGGAGCTGGTGGTGCCCTGGTCCAGCGCGATCACGTAGCGGGCCATTCCGTCACCCCTCAATCTGCATCATTTTGTCCACCCGGCGGGCGTGGCGGCCCCCCTCAAATTCGGTGGACAGAAACACATCCGCGATTTTTTTGGCCAGATTGGGGCCTGTGATCCCCGCCCCCAGGGCCAGCATATTGGCGTCGTTGTGCCGGCGGGTCATTTCGGCGGAGAGGGGCTCGCCGCACAGGGCGCAGCGCACCCCCTTCACCTTGTTGGCGGAAATGGAGATGCCGATGCCGGTGGTGCAGATGACGATCCCCCGGGCACACTGGCCTTCCGCCACCAGGCGGGCCGCCGCCGCGCCGAAGTCCGGGTAGTCGCAGCTGTCCTGGCTGTAGCAGCCTACGTCGACAAGCTCGTGTCCCTGGGCCTGCAGATGATCCCGGAGAGTCTGTTTGAGGGCGAAGCCCCCGTGGTCGCAGCCAATGGAAATTTTCATTACGGTTCCCCCTTGTGTTACAGCTTGATCTGCTGTGGCTTACGGTTCTGATAGACGGTGAAATACTTCCAGCCGCAGGCCCGGAGCAGCGCCTGGGCCTGGGCAATGCCGCTGCCCACGTCTTTGGGGCTGTGGGCGTCGGAGCCCAGGGTCACCAGCTCCCCGCCCCTGGCCCGGAACAGCTCCAGCACCGGCTTCCAGTCGGCAATGGTTTTGCCCCGCTCGGTGTTGAGCTCCAGGGCGTGGCCGGTTTCGGCGGCTTTTTGAAAAATGTCCCCCATCCGGTCCCAATAGCGGTCCAGAGTCACGTTCTGCCCGTCCCGGCGGCACATATAGCGCAGGGGATAGATCACATGGGCCAGGGAGTCGTAGCAGTCCAGGGGGGCCAGCTCGGCCATGCTGGCAAAGTAGTTATCCAAAGAGTCATAACAGAAGGCGGGAGAGTCATATTTTAGAAAGTAGAAGTCGGTGCCCCCGGCCTCCGGGCTCTGGTTGTGGACGGAGCCCAGAACAAAGTCCAGAGGGGCCTGGGACAGTACCCGGCGGGCCCGGTCCAGATCCAGATGTCCGCTGCCCAACTCCAGGCCAAGCCGCAGGGTTACCCCCCTGGGGAGCGCCCGGAGAACCTGCTCATACTGTCCGGTGATGGCCCCCCAGTCGGGGTCCTCTGCCGGACCGCCGAAATCGGCGAGCAGATCAAAGTGGTCGGTGGTGCACAGCTGCGACAGGCCCGCGTCCGCCGCCGCCCGGACCATATCCGCCAGAGGGGCGTCGCTGTCCGGGGAACAGAGGGAGTGGGTGTGGAAATCGACGAGATACATAAAATGCCTCCTGACGTGTGGAATCTTGCAGAGTTTATTATAGTGTGCCCTATGCAATTTTGCAATGCGAACTTGAAGAACAAGATGAGAAAATTCTATTTACATACTCTTTAAAATAGCATAAAATAGAACCGGATACAAGTTAAAAGATAGGGAGGAAATAAACCATGGGAGAACAGACCAAGTCCAAGATGCCCCTGAACGAAAGCCAGTTGTCCTTTGCCATCCCCCGTACGGACAAGCCCCGGGAAAAAATCGTCAAGCTGGGGCGGATGATTACTGACCGGGTCCCCGCCAAGCTCCACGGCGTCACCGGAAACGACCCGGAGTATTGGGGACTGGCCGGCTGCGTCACCGACGAGATGGCCGATGTGGCCCTGAAAATGGGGGTGCGCAAGCCGAAAACCTTCCAGCAGATGCAGAAGCTCACCGGCATGGAGGAACAGGCGCTGCAAAAGCTGCTGGACGAAATGGCCTGGGTGGGCCTGATTGAATATAACTGGGAGAATCTGGACGGCAAGAACCCAAACCACGAAAAGCGCTACATTCTGCCCCAGTTTGTGCCGGGAAGCGCAGAGTTTTTCAATATGCGCAAATCCCAGATGGAGGAGCACCCGGAGGTGACCGCCTTCTTCGAGCGGATGACCTTCCTGCCCCTGGAAAAGATCACCCCCATGGTCCCCCCCGGAGGGGCGGGCATTGGGATGCACGTGATCCCGGTGGAACAGGCCATCGGAACGGAAAACCAGTCCATCAGCCTGGAACATATCTCCTACTGGCTGGACAAGTACCAGGGCAAGTATGCCGCCAGTATGTGCTCCTGCCGGGCCAGCCGGGCGGTTATGGGAGAGGGCTGCGGCGATGATCCGGAGGACTGGTGCATCGCCGTGGGCGATATGGCCGACTATGTGGTAGAGACCCAGCGGGGCCGGTACATCACCAAGGAGGAGGCCCTGGCCATCTTCCAAAAGGCGGAGGACAACGGCTTTGTCCACCAGATTACCAACATTGACGGGGAGCAGAAAATTTTCGCCATCTGCAACTGCAACGTAAACGTGTGCAACGCCCTGCGCACAAGCCAGCTGTTCAACACCCCCAACATGAGCCGCTCCGCCTATGTGGCAGAGGTTAACCCGGAAAACTGCGTGGCCTGCGGCCGGTGCGTGGAGGTGTGCCCCGCCGGGGCGGTGAAGCTGGGCCAGAAGCTGTGCACCAAGGACGGCCCTGTGGTCTATCCCCGGCAGGAGCTGCCCGACGCAGTGAAGTGGGGACCGGACAAGTGGACGGTGGACTACCGGGATAAAAACCGGATCAACTGCCACGAGACGGGCACCTCCCCCTGTAAAACCGCCTGTCCCGCCCACATCGCCGTCCAGGGCTATCTGAAGCTGGCGGCCCAGGGCAAATACCGGGAGGCCCTTCAGCTCATCAAGCGGGAGAATCCCTTCCCCGCCGTGTGCGGCCGGATCTGCAACCGCCGCTGTGAGGAGGCCTGTACCCGGGGAACCATCGACCAGGCGGTGGCCATCGACGAGGTGAAAAAGTTCATCGCCCAGCAGGAGCTGTTTGAAAACGACCGCTTTGTCCCAGAACCGGTGATTCCCAAGGTAGTGGGGGGCTTTGAGGAAAAAATCGCCATCATCGGCGCGGGCCCCGCCGGCCTGAGCTGTGCCTTCTATCTGGCGGAGAAGGGCTACAAGCCCACGGTGTTTGAGAAGAACGAGAAGCCCGGCGGTATGCTTCGCTACGGCATCCCCAGCTTCAAGCTGGAGAAAAACGTTCTGGACGCGGAGATTGACGTCATTAAGCTTTTGGGCGTGGAGATCCGGTGCGGCGTGGAGGTGGGCAAAGACGTGACCCTGGATCAGCTGCGCCAGGAGGGGTACAGGGCCTTCTACATCGCCATCGGCTGCCAGGGAGGGCGTCTGCCCGATATCCCCGGGCAGGACGCCCAGGGCGTGATAACCGCCATAAACTTCCTGGGCGCGGCGGGAGGCGGCGAGCCTTACCCCGTGCAGGGCAGGACCGTGGTGGTAGGCGGCGGCAACGTGGCCATCGACGCGGCCCGGACGGCCGGACGGTGCGGGGCGGACAGCGTGAGTATGTTCTGCCTGGAGCCCCGGGACAAGATGCCCGCCTCTCTGGAGGAGATTGCGGAGGCGGAGGAGGAGAATGTCTCCATCCAGTGCGGCTGGGGTCCGAAAGAGGTGCTGACGGAGAACGGGAAGGTGACCGGCCTTGTGCTCAAGCGCTGCACTCAGGTGTGGGACGGGCAGGGCCGCTTCGCCCCGGCGTATGACGAGAACGACACCCAGACCGTGGCCTGTGAGCAGGTGATCTTCTCCATCGGCCAGACCGTCCAGTGGGGCGGGCTGCTGGAGGGCAGCGCTGTGGAGCTGGGCCGCGGAAACGGGGCCGTGGCCGATCCGCTGACCTATCAGACCGCCCAGTCCGACGTGTTTGTGGGGGGCGACGTGTACACCGGGCCCAAGTTCGCCATTGACGCCATTGCCGCGGGCAAGGAGGGGGCCGTGTCCATCCACCGCTTCGTCCAGCCCAACACCAGTCTGACCATCGGCCGCAACCGCCGGCAGTTCATCGAGCTGGACAAGGAAAAGGCCCTGATTGACCTCCACTACGACACCACCCAGCGGCAGATTCCCGGGATGGAGGATACAGCGGACTGGAAAAAATCCTTCCGGGAGGCGAGAAAGCCCTTCACGGAGGAGCAGGTCAAGGCGGAGACCGCCCGGTGCCTGGGCTGCGGGGCCTCCATCGCCGACCCCAACAAGTGCATCGGCTGCGGCCTGTGCACCACCAAATGCGGCTTTGACGCCATCCACCTGAGCCGCCAGCGGCCCGAATGCAGCACGATGGTGAAGGCAGAGGACAAGATGAAGGCCATTCTGCCCTACATGGCGAAACGGGCCATGAAGATTAAATTTACCAGGAAAGAGTCCTGAAGTATGCACGAGTTGGGTATTGTATTTCACATGATTGATCTGCTGGAGCGGGTGGCGGACGAGAACCAGGTCCAAAAAATCGCTTCGGTGACCCTGGAGCTGGGGGAGGTGTCCGGAGTGGTGCCCCGGGAGCTGACCTCCTGCTGGGATTGGGCGGTGAAAAAGACCGCCCGGATGTCCGGGGCCAGGCTGGTTTTGGAGACCATCCCCGCGGTGACCCAGTGCGGAGACTGCCGGGAAACCTATCCCACCGTGCCCCAGGGGCGGATCTGCCCCTACTGCGGCAGCGAGAACACCTGGCTGGCCCGGGGCAATGAGATCGAACTGAAAGAAATTGAGGCGTGCTGAATATGGATCAGTTTAAAGTAATTGAAATCAAGCAGAGCGTTTTTGCGGACAACGACCGGGAGGCGGACCGGGTCCGGGCCCGGCTGAAGGAGGAAGGAACCTTTCTGCTGAACCTGATGTCCTCCCCGGGGGCGGGTAAGACCACCACTCTGCTGCGGACCATCGAGGCCCTGAGGGACCAGATGCGCATAGGGGTGATGGAGGCGGACATTGACTCCGACGTGGACGCCCGCGCGGTGGCCGGGGCGGGGGTGCGAAGCATCCAGCTCCACACCGGCGGGATGTGTCACCTGGATGCGGGCATGACGGAGCAGGGGCTCAACGAGCTGGGGACGGCGGACCTGGATTTGGTGGTGCTGGAAAACGTGGGCAATCTGGTGTGCCCCGCCGAGTTCGACACCGGCGCGGTGAAAAACGCCATGATCCTGTCCGTCCCGGAGGGCCACGACAAGCCGCTGAAATATCCCCTGATTTTCACCGTATGCGACGTGCTGCTGATTAACAAAATCGATGTACTGCCGTATTTTGACTTTGATCTGGACAAGGTGCGGGAGTATGCCCGCCGCCGCAACCCCAGGCTGGAGATTTTTCCCATCTGCGCCAAGACCGGCCAGGGGATCGAGGCCTGGACCCGGTGGCTGAAGGACCAGGCGGAGGCCTGGCACTAATCCAAGAGAAAGGAAGAATGTACGATGTTATTTCAAGTGTATGGAGACGGCGCAGGCTGGCAGCTGCTGGGCTGGCTGCTGGTATTCACGGCCCTGGTGCTGGCCAATGAGGTGGCCCGGCGGAGCAGGCAGGGGGGCATTTTCTGCTTTCTGGTGCTGCCCGGGGCGCTTACGGTGTACTTTATTGCCATCTATGTGTGCGCGGCTATGGGGATGGATTGGGCGCTGAACAACCAGACCTATACCCATATGAACAGCTGGTTCCACTATGCCAAGCTGTACGCCGCCACCGCCGGGTGCATCGGCTTCATGATGCTCAAATATAAGTGGAGCGTGGGCAAAACCCAGTGGTTCAAGGCATTCCCCTTTGTGATCGTGGCCATCAACATTCTGATTGCCGTGGTCAGCGACTTTGAGTCCGGAATCAAGGGCCTGATGGCGATGGCGCAGTATGGAGACCGCTGGTGGCTGTCCAGCGAAAACGTGTGGCTGTACGGCGGCTGGTGGAACTGGGTCAACGGAATTGCCGGCATCCTGAATATCTTCTGCATGACCGGCTGGTGGGGAATTTACACCTCCCGGGACCACAAGGATATGCTCTGGCCGGATATGACGTTCCTGTATATTCTGGCCTATGATCTGTGGAACTTTGAGTATACCTACAACAACCTGCCCACCCACGCCTGGTACTGCGGGCTGGCCCTGCTGCTGGCTCCCACCTTTGCCAACGCCCTGTGGAACAAGGGCGGCTGGATTCAGAACCGGGCCAATACCCTGGCCCTGTGGTGTATGTTCGCCCAGGTATTTCCCCTGTTCCAGGACGAGGGCCGATTCGCCGTGCTGCCGGTGCTGTACGCCGAGGGCGTGATGAATCCGGCGGTGCGGCCCGGGGCCGCCGACCCCACCATGCAGGGCGTAGTGGCCGTGCTGGCGCTGTTTGTCAACGTGGTGGTGCTGGCGATTATTATCAAGCGCTCCATTGAGTTAAAGCGCAATCCCTACAAGCAGGAAATCTTCCAGGATCAGAAGGACTTCCAGCTGGCGATGGCCCGGGCTGAGAAGTGAAAAAGAGACCGCCTTTCCACTAGGAAAGGCGGTCCTTTTTTCAGCACATTTTTGCCCCCGCGGGGATCTGATCATCCAGCATAATCAGGTTGAGGCGCTCCTCTCCCTGTTCCGTGTGGACGGCGGAGATCAGCATTCCGTTGGATTCCAGCCCCATCATTTTCCGGGGGGGCAGGTTCACAATGGCCATCAGAGTTTTGCCCACCAGCTCCTCCGGCTTGTACCACATGGCGATGCCGGACAGAATCTGCCGGTCCGTGCCGGTGCCGTCGTCCAGGGTAAACTTCAGCAGCTTGGCGGACTTCTTCACCGCTTCGCAGGCCTTTACCTTCACCGCCCGGAAATCGGATTTGCAGAAGGTGTCGAAATCCACCGGCTCCTGGAGCTGGGGCTCCACCTCCAGGGCGGGGAGAGCGGCTTTTTTCGCCGCCTGGGCGGCCTGCTCCAGTTCCTCCAGGGCCTTGTCCATGTCGATCCGGGGGAACAGGTTCTCCCCCTTGCGGACGGACACAGTTTTGGGCAGGGCTCCCCAGGTTCCGGTGCTCTCCCAGGTCTGGAGGGGGCGTTCCGCGCCAATCTGGGCGAAGAGCTTGTCCATGCTCTCGGGCATGAAGGGGGTGAGCAGAATGGCGCATACCCGCAACGTCTCCAGCAGGTTGTACAGAACGCAGGCCAGCCGGGGACCGTTGGCCTCCATGTCCTTGGCCAGCACCCAGGGGGCGTTTTCGTCAATATACTTGTTGGCCCGCTGGATCACTTTGAAAATTTCGTCCAGGGCCTTGTGAGGGGCATAGCGGTCCATCTCCTGGGCAAATTTGTCCCGCAGACCGGTCCCCAGGGATACCAGGTCCCGGTCCATCTCTTCCGCGGCCAGCTGCCCGGCGGGCAGCTGCTCGCCGAAATATTTGCCCACCATGGAGACGGTGCGGGAGAGGAGATTGCCCAAATCGTTGGCCAAGTCCACATTGATGGTCTGAATCAGCAGCTCGTTGGAGAAGCTGCCGTCGGAGCCGAAGGGGAAGGTACGCAGCAGGAAGAATCGCAGCGCGTCCACCCCGAACTTTTCCGCCAGCAGGTAGGGATCCACCACATTGCCCTTGGACTTGGACATCTTGCCCCCGTCCAGCAGCAGCCATCCGTGGCCGAACACCTTTTTGGGCAGGGGCTCGCCCAGGCTCATGAGCATGGCGGGCCAGATGATGGAGTGGAA
>CAJUPG010000058.1 GCA_910588455.1 uncultured Oscillospiraceae bacterium | reverse complement strand
GTTCAGCAGGGCGGTTCGCTTGCCCTTTGCAATCATTCTCTTGTGTGACCGGGTTGAAACGAATAGTATCAAACCAGTATCACAAGGCAAAGTGACAGGTCAAAAACCCTGTATTCATGCGGGTTTGCGCCGTTTTAACGGTCATTCCCACTCAATCGTCCCGACCGGCTTCGGGGTCAGGTCATACAGCACCCGGCACACACCGGCCACCTCGGTCAAAATCCGCCCGGTGATCTTCTGGAGCACCGCCCAGGGAATCTCAGGCACAGTGGCGCTCATGGCATCCACTGTGTTGACCGCCCGGATAATCACCGGCCAATCGTAGGCCCGCTTGCCGTCCCGCACGCCGGTGGACCGGAAATCCGGCACCACAGTGAAGAACTGCCAGATCTGCTGTGCCAGCCCGGCGGCGGCGAACTCCTCCCGCAGGATGGCGTCGGACTCCCGCAGAGCGGCCAGACGGTCCCGGGTGATGGCGCCCAGGCACCGCACGCCCAGCCCGGGGCCGGGGAAGGGCTGGCGCTCCACCATGGTCTCTGGCAGACCCAGAGCCTTGCCTACCACACGCACCTCGTCCTTGAACAGCAGGCGCACAGGCTCCACCAGCTCAAACTGCAGGTCCTCCGGCAGACCGCCCACGTTGTGGTGGGCCTTTACGCCGTCGCTCTCCAGGATATCGGGATAGATGGTCCCCTGGGCCAGGAAGGTGATGCCCTCCAGTTTCCGGGCCTCCTCCTCAAACACCTTGATGAACTCCCCGCCGATGATCTTCCGCTTGCGCTCCGGCTCGTCTACTCCGGCCAGCAGGTCCAGGAACCGGTCCGTGGCGTCCACATAGATCAGGTTGGCGTCCATCTGATTCCGGAACACCTCAATAACCTGCTCGCTCTCCCCCTTACGCATGAGGCCGTGGTTCACATGGACGCAGACCAGCTGCTTGCCGATGGCCTTGATGAGCAGCGCGGCCACTACCGAGGAGTCCACGCCGCCGGACAGGGCCAGCAGCACCTTTTTATTTCCCACCTGGGCACGGACCTGCTCAAGCTGCTCCTGAATAAAAGCCTGGGCCAGCTCAGGGGTGTTGATCCGCTGCATATCAGCGGGACGCATATTGTTTTCCATAAAAATTCCTCCGTTCGTCAATTCACTTGTGGTGTTCCGTTTACGATTTGAAATTCCCAGGCCGCGCAGCCGTACGGCCTACCTCCAGATAAAATCGTCCATCTCTCCGTCCTCAAAGTACAGCAGCTGTTCCGTTTTTTCCTGGTCCCGGACGGGCAGGAATACCGTCAGCTTCACCGCCCGGTGGCCGCACTGGGGACACCGGTACACGTGCATCCCGCAGGCGTACATCCCGGTGGGAATCTGGGCCTTTTTTTCCACAGGGACCAGATTCTTTTTATAATAGGCCGGATCGTCCTGCTGCCGGTACTGCCCCACCCGCTGGGTGGGCAGGGCGTAGAGCTGCTTGTGGACCACGTCCATCTCGCTCTGGCACTTGCTGCACCAGTCGTCGTGCAGCATGGACCGCATTTTCCGAAACAGGCCCATCTTACGCCGACCGCTCCTTTGCCTGATTGAGTACGTCCACCATCACATCCGCCTTGGAGATGCCGGTGAGGATGTAGTCGCTGTCCATGCGCCAGCGCTTGTTGGAGGTAAAGGTATCCACCCGGATTTTCACCCCGTCAATCAGGAACAGGAAGCTCACCCGGCTGCTGCCCCGCAGAAAGCCCGCGCCGGCCGCGCCGTCGTCCACCCAGGCCCGTTCGATCCGCTTGGCGGGCAGGATGTAGTGGTCAAAGGGATTCCAGAAGAATACCAGGGCCAGCTCCCCCCGGTTCAGGTCCACAACCACCGTGGATCCGCGGCCGTCAAAGGTCTGATTCCGGCTGAAGCCCCGCTCGTCCAGCTCCCGGATCAGCTTTTTGCAGTGCTGCTTATAGAGCAGCTTTCCGCCGAAGGACCACCACAGGATGGCCACCAGAGGGAAGCCCATGAAGCACACCACCGCGCCAGCGCCGCCGTCGTGGAAGAGGTAGTAGCCCAGCAGGAAGCCTGCGGAGACCACCATAAGGGGGACGAAGATGTAACACAGAAGATAGATATAGTTGATTTTCTGAATTTTTTTGTCCATTTTTAATCCCACTCCGATTCTTTTTTATTTTTTGGGGGGAAGAAATAGGGGAAAATCCCGATCGTCGCCCCCAGGGCGTGAAAGATGGGGAAAAACAGAATGGTCACCACCAGCTGGACGCTCAGCACAATGGGCTTTCCATAGTCCTCCTGGCTCACCTTGCCGCCGGTTCCCATCATGTCCACGTAAAAATCCCGGCGGCTCAACGGCTCTTTGAACTCAATCTGGTGCAAAAACGTCTCGTTTTCGGTCAAATCCTCAAACACCACCCGGCCCACCGGCAGGGTGGCCTCTCCGGTGTAATAGGAACCCTCAATCTGAACGCTGTCCAGGTTGTACACGGCGGCCACCAGCTCCCCGGAGGGGAGGGTAAGGGCCTGCATATACCAGTTTCCATAGTAGCCCGCCCCCCGGTTGCGGTACTCGATGCCGGGGGAGACCACAGTAAACGTGTCGTGACGGAGCAGGTCCTCCACGCTCTGGGCCCGGAATACGTCGTCTCCCGCCACGCCCCCGATCTCCCCGGCGGCTACGGTGTGCGCCTCCACGTAGCTGTCGTAGGTGGAGGCGACGGCCAGGGCCGTCAGCTTGGACGCCCCGGTTCCTACCAGATAGGCCAGGAGCAGGCACAGCCAGATGTCAAACCGCATTCGGTGAATACGCATGACAGCTCTCCCTCTTTTCGCTTAAATTGTTGTGATGTCGATGGGGGTCAAATCCTCGCTGCGGCTCTGCTGGCGGATGGTAAGCAGAGCCCGGGCGGTGTCCACGGCGGTGACGCAGCCCACCCCGTGCTCCACGGCGGAGCGGCGGATGCGGAAGCCGTCGGAGTCGTGCTTGCGGCCCTTGGTGGGGGTATTGATTACCAGGTCGATGGTCCCGGAGGCAATCAGGTCCAGAATGTTGGGGTGAGCCTGGGAGACCCGGTTTACCAGCTGGCAGGGGATGCCCGCTTCCTCCAGGGCGTCCCGGGTGCCGGCGGTGGCGTACAGCTCGATGCCCAGCTCCTCAAAGCCCCGGGCGATGGAGATAATCTCCCGCTTGTCCTCGTCCTTGACCGTGATGATAATCCGTCCGCCCCGCTTAGGCGCCCGGAGACCGGAGCCCTTGAAGGCCTTCAGCAGCGCCTGGGGGAAGGTCTCCGCCAGGCCCAGCACCTCGCCGGTGGACTTCATCTCCGGACCCAGGCCGATGTCCACATCGGTGAGCTTTTCAAAGGAGAACACCGGCGCCTTCACCGCGAAATAGTCCGCCTCCTTATAGATGCCCGTACCGTACTCCAGATCCTTCAGCTTCTCTCCCAGCATCACCCGGGTGGCCAGGTCGATGATGGGCACGCCGGTGACCTTGGAGATATAGGGGATGGTCCGGGAGGACCGGGGGTTGACCTCAATGACATAAATATCGTCGTTATAGAGAATATATTGGGCGTTGATGAGGCCGATGACCCCCAGATGCTTGGCCATATTCCGGGTATGCTTCAGAATCAGCGCCCGGTGCTTGTCCTCCAGGTGGAGGGGCGGGTACACGGCCACGGAGTCCCCGGAGTGGACTCCGGCCCGCTCCACGTGCTCCATGATGCCGGGAATCAAAATGTCCTCTCCGTCGAATACGCCGTCCACCTCCAGCTCCCGGCCCATGAGATACTTGTCCACCAAAATGGGATGCTCCTGCACCGTCATGTTGATGATCTTCATGAACTCCTCAATGTTCCGGTCGGTATAGGCGATCTCCATACCCTGGCCGCCCAGTACGTAGGAGGGCCGCACCAGCACGGGATATCCCAGCTCATGGGCGGCGGCAAGGGCCTCCTGGGTGGTGAAGATGGTCCGGCCCTTGGCCCGGGGGATGCCGCACTGCTGCAAAATCTCGTCGAAGCGCTCCCGGTCCTCGGCGGCGTCCACCCCGTCGGAGGAGGTGCCCAGGATGCGCACGCCCATATCGGTCAGGGCCTTGGCCAGCTTGATGGCGGTCTGTCCGCCGAACTGGACCACCGCTCCCCAGGGCTTTTCCAGCTCCACGATGGACTGCACGTCCTCGGCGGTGAGGGGCTCGAAGTAGAGCTTATCCGCCACGTCGAAGTCGGTGGAGACGGTCTCGGGGTTGTTGTTGACGATGATGGTCTCGCAGCCCAGCTTTTTCAGGGCCCAGACCGAGTGGACGGAGCAGTAGTCAAATTCGATGCCCTGGCCGATGCGGATGGGGCCGGAGCCCAGCACCAGCACCTTCTTTTTGCCGGAGCCCGTGTCCACCGCCTCGTTCTCTCCGTCGTAGCTGGAGTAGTAATAGGGCGTTTCCGCGTCGAACTCGGCGGCGCAGGTGTCCACCATTTTGAAGGCGGGGTACAGGCCGTATTTCTCCCGCAGGGCCTTCACCTCGCTCTGCTGCATATGGCACAGGGTCCCGATGTAGCTGTCGGCGAAGCACATCTCCTTGGCCCGCTTCAGGGTGTCCGCGTCGGGGACGCCGCGGCAGGATTTTAATTCCTCCTCCATGTCGATGATGCGCTTGAAGCCGTCCAGGAACCAGATGTCCATCTTGGTGATAGAGTAGATTTTCTGGGGAGAGAAGCCCCGGCGTAAGGCCTCCGCCACCACGAACAGCCGCTCGTCGGTGACCTGCACCAGAAGCTCTTCAATCTCGTCGGTATATAACTCCTCCAGCTTGGGAAGCTGAAGGGCCCGGACGTTCAGCTCCAGGGAGCGGATGGCCTTCATCACCGCGCCCTCAAAGGAATTGGCAATGGCCATCACCTCGCCGGTGGCCTTCATCTGGGTGCCCAGGGTCCGGCTGGCGGTGGTGAACTTGTCGAAGGGCAGACGGGGGATTTTCAGCACACAGTAGTCGATGGTGGGCTCAAAGCAGGCGGTGGTCTTGCCGGTGACGGCGTTGGGAATTTCGTCCAGCGTGTAGCCCAGGGCGACCTTGGCGGCCACCTTGGCGATGGGGTAGCCGGTGGCCTTGGAGGCCAGAGCGGAGGAGCGGGATACCCGGGGATTGACCTCGATGACCGCGTACTCGAAGCTGTTGGGGTCCAGGGCGAACTGGCAGTTGCAGCCGCCCTCGATCTCCAGGGCGGAGATGATGTCCAGGGCGGCGGAGCGCAGCATCTGGAATTCCTTGTTTGCCAGGGTCTGGGTGGGGGCCACCACGATGGAGTCGCCGGTGTGGACGCCCACAGGGTCGATGTTCTCCATGGAGCACACGGTAATCACGTTGCCGGCGCTGTCCCGCATGACCTCGAACTCGATCTCCTTCCAGCCGGCGATGCACCGCTCAATGAGCACCTGGCCCACCCGGCTGAGGTTGATGCCCCGGCTGGCGATCTCCTCCAGGGAGCGCTGGTCGTAGGCGATGCCGCCGCCGGTGCCGCCCAGGGTGTAGGCCGGGCGGACGATGACCGGATAGCCGATCTCTTCGGTGAAGTCCACCGCGTCCTTGACGCTCTCCACCACCTTGGAGACCACGCAGGGCTGATGGATGGATTCCATACAGTCCTTGAAGCCCTGGCGGTCCTCCGCCTTGCGGATGGATTCCGGGCTGGTGCCCAGCAGCTTCACCCCGTATTTTGCAAGGGTGCCGTCCTCGTGGAGTGCCATAGCCAGATTCAGGCCGGTCTGTCCCCCCAGGGTGGGCAGGATGGAGTCGGGGCGCTCCTTTTCGATGATCTGGGTGACGGAGTGGATGTTCAGCGGCTCGATATACACGTGGTCGGCGATGTCCTTGTCCGTCATGATGGTGGCGGGGTTGGAGTTGACCAGGACGACCTCAAGTCCCTCTTCCTTCAGGGCCCGGCAGGCCTGGGTGCCGGCGTAGTCGAACTCCGCCGCCTGACCGATGACGATGGGGCCGGAGCCCAGTACCAGGACCTTATGAATGTTTGGATTTTTTGGCATTAGCGCGCACCTCCCATGGAATCAATAAAGCGGTTGAACAAATACTCGGTGTCCTTGGGGCCGGCGTTGGCCTCCGGGTGGAACTGGGTGGTGAAGCAGTTGGGCCGCTTATAGCGTAAGCCCTCCACCGTCTTGTCGTTGACGTTGTAGTGGCTGATCTCCGCCACAACGGGGTCCACGCTGTCCGCCAGGACCATATAGCCGTGGTTCTGGCTGGTGATGAACACCTTGTTTTTTTCAACGTCCCGGACCGGGTGGTTGCCGCCCCGGTGGCCGTAGTCCAGCCGGCCGGTTTTGGCCCCGGTGGCCAGGGCCAGAAGCTGGTGTCCCAGGCACACGCCAAACAGGGGGATGGTGCTGTCATAGAGCTTTTTCAGCTCGGCGATGATCTGGGTGTTTTCCGCCGGGTCGCCGGGGCCGTTGGAGAGCATCACGCCGTCGTAGCCCGCTGACAAAATCTGCTCCGCCGGGGTAAAGGCGGGCAGGGCCGTAACCTTGCAGCCCCGGCGGCACAGGCAGTCGATCATGTTCTGCTTTACGCCGTAGTCCAGCATGGCCACGTGGAACCGCTCCTCTCCCTGGGCGGAGAACACCTCCGGCTGTTTCCGGGTGACCCGTTCCACCGTGCCGGTGACCTGATACTTTTGCAGGCGGTCCAGGACCTCCGCCACATTAAAATGCTCCGCACAGGTCAGCAATCCGTTCATGCTGCCCTGACTGCGGAGTATTTTGGTCAGTGCGCGGGTATCCACGTCCTGTATTCCGGTGATGTCGTGCTCTTTCAGATAGTCGTTCAAGGTGCCCTGGCAGCGGAAATTGCTGCCCCGGGGGGACAGGTGCCGCACCACAAAGGCCTCTACCCAGGGGCGGGAGGACTCGCTGTCCTCCTGATTCACACCGTAGTTGCCGATCAGAGGGTAGGACATGACCACGCCCTGGCCGGCATAGGACGGGTCGGTTAAAATCTCCTGATAGCCGGTCATGGAGGTGTTGAACACCATCTCGCAGATTCGCTCGGAGGTACCGCCGATGCTGGTTCCGGAGAACACGCTGCCGTTAGCCAGAATCAAAGTCGCTTTCATCATACGTTCCGCACTCGCCTTCCATTATAAACTGTATTCACGATATTTTATCGAAAAATCCGTCATAATGCAAGTAGCGGCCCGCAGAAATTTTGCGGCTTGAGGGGGGCTATTTATACAATTTTCACATCTCTCACATTCCGAGCAGGAACAGGTCCTGGCTGGAGACAAAATTGGAGATGGAGTACAGCGCGGCGGCGCAGTCGATGCCGTTTTGCTGCACATAGTTTTTCAGGCTGTTTTTATTGTAGCGCAGGTCGAACAGGTGAATCTCCGAGAAATTCCGGGTGAGGAAGGGGGCCAGGCTGTCGGAGTAGGAGTCCCGCACCAGCAGGAGCTTCGGCGCGTCAGTATTCTGGGTTTTTATGACGCACAGAGGCTGATTGCCCCCCAGAAAGTAAGAATATTTATCTTTTTTCGCCAGATTTTCTTCCACATACAGACTGCCCTGCTCCGGCTGGCCGGTAAAGTAGGAGATCACTTCCAGGCCGTCGTCCGGCACGTAGGTCTGGATGGAGTCCGGCGTAAGCCAGCGGACTCCGGAGCCGGAAAAGCTGGTGCCGTTGAAGTCCTCGGCCACCGTCACGGGGCTCAGGCTGTCCAGGGGAACCGGCTCCAGGCCCATGGACTCCATCAGGGAGGCGTAGCCGTAGTAGGCCCCCAGACTGGTCCAGTGGTGGTCGGTCCGATAGTACAGGTCCCGGTCCCGCCGCTGCCAGAGGGCGTCGTATAAATTTACAGTTTGGCAGTTCAATTCTGCATAAAAATCCGCAATGATCGCCTGCTCGTCCGCCGTGGGCGCGCCCTTGGGAAGCCGGTCCGCCCAGATGGCGGCGGAGGAGGGAATGAGGCCGAAATACACCGGGATATCCAGATTTTCTGCAAAAGCATTCACATAGCCCGCCGCCTGTTTCAGCTTTTCCGGGTCCGGCGTGTCCAGGCGGTTGAGCAGGGTCTCGTGTTTGCCGAAATAGATGTTGTTGTTCTCCCGCTTGCCGCTCAGCCGCTCGCACCAGGCCTGAAGAGCCACCCACAGATCCCGGCCCACGATGTGGTCGGCGGTGTAGTCCTCCAGATTCTCCATCAGCTTGCCGGAGGCGATCTGCTCGACGGTGACTTTGGGGAATTTTTTCAGATACCGGTTTTCCAGCTCTGAAAATTCCTTTTTGGGCAAAAGAATGCTGATTGCGCACACCCCGCCGATGAAGGCGCAGAACAGGGCGGTGAGAAATACGCTGAATCGTTTCGTCATCAGATGCCACCTCCTAGAAACGGAAATACAGGAACGGATTGTAGGTCCCCGCCACCAGATAGGCGGTGCAGGCAAGCAGCCCGCCCAGAACCAGAACCCCGCAGGCAATTTGCTGCCTGGGCATGGAGAGGCGGGTGTAAAGGGTCCTGCCCAGAGGCGTGGCCGCCAGACAGGCCAGTACCAGCACGGGCAGATAGCTGGTGAAGTAGTAGCCGAACGTACTGTCCGCCAGGGGCACGCCCCCAAAGCCGGACATTACGCGCAGATACGCCCCCAGATGGCCAAAGTCCTCCAGGGCGAAGATGGCCCAGCTGATCATAGCCAGAATCAGGGTGTAGGCGTGAGCCAGAACGGCGGGGGCCTTTTTGAGCCGGTCCAGCAGGAAGAATTTCTCGATCATCAGCAGGACGAAGAAATACAGCCCCCACAGCAGGAAATTCCAGCTGGCTCCGTGCCAGATGCCGGTGGCCGCCCAGACCACCAGCAGATTGCACATCCACCGGGGCTTGGAGCAGCGGTTGCCCCCCAGAGGGATGTACACGTACTCCCGGAACCAGGTGCTGAGAGAGATGTGCCACCGCCGCCAGAACTCCGTGATGCTTTTGGAGATATAGGGGTAGTTGAAGTTGGGGAGAAATTCAAAGCCCAGCATCCGGCCCAGGCCGGTGGCCATATCGGAGTAGCCGGAGAAATCGAAGTAGATTTGCAGGGAGAAGGCCAGCACCCCCAGCCACGCCCCGGCCACGGTCAAATCATTGGGGGACATCGCCTTATAGCGGTCCCAGAGCAGCCCCACGTTGTTGGCCAGGAGCAGTTTTTTTGCCATGCCCACCATGAAAATCTGCACCCCGGAGGCAAATTTCTCCGTGGAACAGGTCCGCTGGTCGATCTGGTCCCCTAGGTCCTTGTACTTGATAATGGGACCGGCAATCAGTTGGGGGAACAGGGTCACAAACGTACCGAAATTCAGGATGGAGCGCTGGGCCCGGGCGTCCCCCCGGTATACGTCAATGGTATAGCTCATGGTCTGGAAGGTGTAGAAGGAGATGCCGATGGGCAGGTGGATGTTCAGCACCGGCAGAAGGTTCAGCCCCAGGCCCTGCAGGGAACCGGCGATAAAATCCCAGTATTTGAAGAAGAACAGCAGCGCCAGGTTGAACAGGATGGAGGAGGCCACCGCCAGGCGAGCCCCCGTGTCGTTCCCCTTTGCTTTGCAGCGCTCCACCAGAAGGCCGTGGGTGTAGTCAATGGCGGTGGACAGCAGCATGATGGCGACGTAAATCCGTTCGCCCCAGAAGTAGAAGAACAGGGAGGAGAGAAGCAGTACGGCGTTCCGCCCCCGCCTGGGCACTATATAATAGATGAGCAGGGTGAAAACCAGGAAGTAAAAGAAAAAGATAGGGGTGGAAAATACCATGTGCCTCTCTCCTCCGTGTGAAGATTCTTTTTAGAACAGGGCGTTGAAGTCGCTGACGATGTCGTCGCACTTTTCATGGACGATCAGCATCACATAGTCGCCGTTGGAGACAATGCGGGAGGAATTTTCCCACATCTCCGTGGGGCCGGGATACCAGGCGCCGGGCTGGCCGCCGTCCGCGCCGGTCATGTAGTCGATGCGGGCCTGGAAGATGGCCTTCACCGCGTCCACATCCTTGGAGTCGGACACCTGGACCAGGGCGAAATCACCCACGGGAGAGGGCGACATGATGCACTGGTTAATCACCTGCTGGGACAGGGACACGCCGGACAGGCCGGCAAAATAAGCGTCCAGGCCCTGGCTGTCCACAGCCATCATGCCGGGGAAGTCATAGCTGCTGAGAGTGGTGTCGTAAAAGGACTGAAGGTCCACGGTGGAGGCGGCGGGCTGTTCAGGCTCCGGCTCGGGCTTGGGTTCAGGCTTGGGCTCGGGAGCGGGCTCGGGAGCGGGTTCGGGAGCGGGTTCGGGGTCGGTCTGGGTCTTGGCCTCCTCGCAGATCACCGTGCACTGGGCGGTCAGGCCGTCCAGGTCGGCGGTGATGACGGCGGTGCCGGGAGCCACGGCGGTAATCAGGCCGGTGACGTCCACAGTGGCGACGGCCTCGTCAGAAGAGGTAAAAATGGGGAAATCCAGGGGGACCATAGTGCCCACCAGGAACTCCAGCTGGAAGGTCTCGCCCAGGTTGGAGATCAGCTTGATTTCCTCTGCGTTCAGGGTCAGGGCCTCCTGGGGAAGGCTCTCGTCCGGCAGGCTTACATCCGGCTGGCTCTCGTCCGGCTGGGACTGGCTCACATCCGGCGCAGAGGAGGACGAGTTGGCCGGGGGCTGCTTGGGCCCGCAGGAGACCAGCAGGGCGGAGGACAGCATAAGGGATAAAAGCATTGCATAAGTACGGTGTTTCATGTTTGAAAAACTCCTTTTTATTTGGTTTCGCAGGGTTTGACGGATACGCGGGAAAAAAGTTCCCAAAAACAAAAAATTTTTTTGCCGCGATTAGTTTCACTATTTTACCAGCTTCTATTCGTCCTGTCCATCCCTGAAAAACGCGGACAAAAAACTGTTCAACAGACCGGGTTTCGTGTATAATGACAGAGGACATTGTAAGAAAGCGAGGTTGTTTCCATGAAACTGAAATCACTTGCGCCGCTTTTGGCGCTGGCGCTGGGCGTTTTTCTGAGCGGCTGCGCGCCCCATACGCAGCCGGAGCCGTCCCTTTCCCCGCCGGCGGTTTCCCAGCCTCCGGCGGAAGAAACGCCGGCGCAGTCCTCCGCCGCCAGCCCGGAGGAGACCGGCTCTGCCGCCACCCTCTACATCGGCACCCGGGCCCAGGGATTTGAGGAGTATCCCATCTGTTACGACGGCGAGCTGACCCCGGAGCTTCTGATTCAGAGCATCGCGGACCTGACGGGCTGGGACCTTACCCTGGGGGCGGAGGTTTTTTCCGGCAGAGGAGGCATGAGCGTGTGTCTGTCCGGACAGTCGTCGCTGTTCCAGGGGCCGCCTGACCCCCAGAAGGAAGAGTTTTTCGTCTACGATTCCTACCAGCTGGCCCGGACGATCCTGGACAGCATTCAGAAAACCCTGCAAATGGGCTTCACCGGTCCCCTGGGGACTCCGGACGCGCTGGACATCTACTTCTACATGGAGGGAGAGCAGCCTCTGGAGCTGCCGGAGCTGGAACTGTCCTGGCCCCTGGATCAGCCCTATATGTGGCCGGAGGGGTAACCGGAATATGCGGTTTTTTCCGGAAAGCTATTGACAGCTCCCGCCGCTTCTGCTATAATGGTTCCCGTACAAGGAAGCAGGAACGGCAGCCCCGTCCTCACCCCAGGCTTGCGCCAAAGGGTTAACATGAAGCAAACGCCGGAGCTTCCGGTGTGTTTTTGTGTGTGACGTGGGCGCTTTCCGGCGGCCGCGTTCAATTTTTGTTTGGAGGTGCTTTCCCATCGCTAATATAGGTCATCAAACCAATGAAGAGATCCGTGATAAAGAGGTCCGTCTGATCTCAGAATCCGGCGAGCAGCTTGGCATCATGTCCTCACAGGAGGCCCTGCGGCTGGCTGAGGAGCAGAGTCTGGATCTGGTGAAAATCTCCCCCAATGCCAAGCCTCCGGTGTGCAAGCTGATGGACTACGGCAAATTTCGGTTCGAACAGACCAAGCGCGAGAAGGAAGCCCGCAAAAATCAGCGCGTGGTGGAGATCAAGGAGATCCGGATGTCCCCCAGTATCGACGTAAACGATTTTAATGTGAAGCTGCGCAACGCCCAGAAGTTTTTGGGCGAAGGCAATCGCTGCAAGGTGACCGTCCGCTTCCGCGGCCGGGAAATGGCCCACACCGACATCGGCCAGGAGCTTCTGCTGCGGTTCGCCCAGCAGTGCGGCGAGATTGCCGTAATGGACAAAACTCCCAAGCTGGAAGGCCGGCATATGTCCATTTTCCTGTCCCCCAAGCCTGTGAAGGACGTAAAAAAGTAAGAAAAGGAGCGATTTGTTATGCCTAAGATCAAAACGCACAGCGGCGCGAAAAAGCGCTTCGACCTGACCAAGAGCGGCAAAGTAAAGCGCGCTAAGGCCAATAAGCGGCATCTGCTCAGCGGCAACGGCAAGACCACCAAGCGTAAGAGAGGTCTGCGTATGGGCGCTTATGCGGACAAGACCAACGTGGCCGCCATCAAGCGCATGATCCTGTATAAGTAAGAGCAGAGGAGGGAACGAATTATGGCAAGAGTGAAGGGCGCGATGATGTCGCGCAAGAGAAGAAATAAAATCCTGAAGATGGCCAAGGGCTACTGGGGCTCCAAGTCCCGGCACTTTAAGATGGCCAACCAGGCGGTGATGAAGTCCCTGACTTACGCCTACACCGGCCGTAAGCTGAAGAAGCGCGATTTCCGCCAGCTGTGGATTACCCGCATCAGCGCCGCGTGCAAGCTCAACGGAATGAATTACTCCACCTTTATGAACGGCCTGAAGAAATCCGGCGTCGCCATCAACCGCAAGATGCTGGCGGAGCTGGCTGTCAACGACAAGGCCGCCTTTACCCAGCTGACCGAAACCGCGAAAAAAGCCCTGGCTTAAAATTTTTGAGGTTTTTGGAAAAAAGGGGTTGACAAATCGCGGAACCTGCGCTATACTAACCAAGGTTCCAGCGAGAACCGCCTGAGCGATCAGGTTGACAACAAAATAAAATGCACTTTCCTTCCTATACGGGGGTATAGCTCAGCTGGGAGAGCGCTTGAATGGCATTCAAGAGGTCAGCG
>CAJUPG010000057.1 GCA_910588455.1 uncultured Oscillospiraceae bacterium | reverse complement strand
GTTCTGCGTGGTCAACAACACCTATGAGCCCCAGTCCACCACCGTCTACCGGGGCGACGGCTCCAGCTTCCCCCTGGATTTGGCCGCCAACGAAATCCGCTGGTACGAGATCTGAGAAAAAGGAGTAACGATCATGCAGCAATTCCCTCTCTCCGGCGTCATATCCCGGGAATTCCTCCAGAAAGAGCTGGCGTTCTGCCGGGAAAAAATTGCGGCCCTGCTGCCCCGGTTTCAGAACTGCTTTCCCGCCGCCAACACCGAGGGGCTGATTTACCCCGCGGAGCAGGAGAATTTTGAGTGGACCACCTCTTTTTTCGCCGGGATGCTCTGGTTGCTCTATGAGCACACCGGGGACCCCGCCTATCTGCCGGTGCTGGAACAGCACCTGGACAGCTTTTATCACCGGGTGGAGGACCCCGGTTATCTGGACACCCACGACCTGGGCTTCCTCTACTCCCTGTCCTGCTATCCGGCGGTCCTTCTGCGCAAGGAGCGCCGGGCGGAGGAGTGCTTTCTCAAGGCGGCGCAGGCCCTGCGCCGCCGGTACTTCCCCCAGGCAGGGATCATTCAGGCCTGGGGCGACCTGGACGACCCCCAGAACCGGGGCCGCATGATTATCGACTGCCTGCTCAACCTGCCCCTGCTGTATCAGGCCGCCCGGCTCACCGGCGACCGCAGCTATTGGGAGATGGCTTACAGCCACGCCCGACAGGCCCAAAAGTATCTGGTCCGTCCGGACCGGACCACCTACCACACCTTTTATATGGACGTGGACACCGGGGCTCCCCGGTTCGGCCGCACCGCCCAGGGCTACAGCGACGATTCCTGCTGGGCCCGGGGCCAGGGCTGGGGCGTGTACGGCTTTGCGTTGAGCTTCCGCCACACCGGGGACCGCTCCTTCCTGGACACCGCCTGCCAGCTGCTGGACTACTACCTGGAGCGGCTGCCGGAGGACGGCGTGTGTTACTGGGACCTGTGCTTCACCCAGGGGGAGGAGCCCCGGGACAGCTCCGCCGCCGCCATTGTCTGCTGCGGCATTGCCGAGCTGCTCCAGCACCTGCCCTTGACCCACCCCCGGCGGGAGGTCTATGAGGCCGCCCTGGCCCGGACCGTCCTGGCCCTGTCCGAGAGCTACACCACCCGGGCGCTGCCCTGGGCCGAGGGCCTGCTGCTCCACGGGGTCTATTCCAAGCCCGACAACCGGGGCGTGGACGAGTGTATGATCTGGGGCGATTATTACTATCTGGAAACCCTGTTCCGGCTGCTTTACGGCAGCTGCGGCTACTGGTACTGAGGCCATGGAACGTTTTGTGCTGCCCATCGGTCAAAACCCCCTCCAAACCCGAGCTGACGTGGAGCGGGCCCTCCACCAGCTTTTGGAGCCGGTGAAGGGCCGCTTCACAGAGGGAAACGCCGGTCTGCATTTGGGGGACTTCGCCGCCCACTACGGGGAGGCCTCCGCCCATATGGAGGCATTTTCCCGGATGCTGTGGGGTCTGGCCCCACTGTGGAGCCAGGGGGGCGGGGAGGAATATCTGCCCCTGTTCCGCCGGGGGCTTGTCTGCGGCACCGACCCGGACCATCCGGCCTATTGGGGGGCCGTGGCGGACTGCGACCAAAAAATCGTGGAGATGGCCGCCATCGCCCTGACCCTGCTGCTGTGCGGGGAACGACTGAAGCTGTCCCGCACAGAGGCCCAAAACCTCCACCGCTGGCTGTCCGGGGTGGAGGGCCGCGCCCTGCCGCAAAATAACTGGCTCTTTTTCCGGGTGCTGGTCCAGGCCGCCTTCCGGCGCATGGGCTGGCCCTGGAACCGGGAACAGCTGGAGGCGGACCTGTCCCGTCTGGAGGACTGGGTTCTGGGGGAGGGCTGGTACTGCGATGGCCAGCCCTCTCAAATCGACTACTACATCCCCTTCGGGATGCACTACTACGGCCTGATTTACGCCCGCTTTATGGACCGGGAGGATCCCGTGTCCTGCCGGCGCTTCCGGGAGCGCGCCGCCCGGTTCGCCCCGGATTTTCTCTACTGGTTCGAGGACGGCGGGCGGGCGGTCCCCTTTGGCCGGAGCCTGACGTATCGTTTTGGCCAGTGCGCCTTTTTCTCTGCCCTGGCCTTCGCCGGGGTGGAGGCCCTGCCCTGGGGCGTGATGAAATCCAGGGTGCTGGGAAATCTGCGGGATTGGTTCACGCAGCCCATCTTTTCCCCGGAGGGCCTGCTTACCGTGGGGTACGGCTACCCCAACCTGTGCATGAGCGAAAATTACAACGCTCCCGGCTCCCCCTACTGGGCCCTGAAGGCATTTCTGTGCCTGGCCCTGCCGGAGAGCCACCCCTTCTGGCAAGCGGAGGAGCAAATCCCGGTGCTGGAGCCCCTGCATCCTCTGCCTCAGGCCCGGATGCTGCTGGCCCGGTCGGAAGCGCAGGTGCAGCTTTTCCCGGCGGGCCAATCCTGTGTGTGCCAGCTGGGGCAGGTGGGGCCGAAATACGAAAAACTGGTCTACTCCAGCCGCTTCGGCTTCTCCGTCTCCCGGGGGGACAGTCTGGAGGAGGGGGCCTTTGACAGCTGCCTTGCAGTCAGCGAGGCCGGTGAGGACCACTGGCGGACCCAACGGGGGTTTGACGCCTGGGAGGTTGCGGCGGATCACACCTGGAGGCGGTACTCCCCTATGCGGGGGGTGCAGATTGAGGTTACGGTGACCCCTGCCTTCCCCAGCCACCGCCGGGAGTATTGCATTACCACAGACCGGCCGATTGACGTGGTGGACGGCGGCTTTGCCGTCCCGGCGGGGGAGGAGACGGTCCGGTGGGAGGCCTGCGGGGTAACCGTCCGCTGCCCCTGGGGGGTGAGCGCCATCCGCTGCGAGGAGGGGGGCGGCGAACCTCTGGCAGTTGTCCCCTGGCCCAACACCAATCTGCTCCATCCCCTCACCCGCATCCCTTCCATCCACTGGCGGCTGGAGCCGGGGGAGCACCGTCTGGTCACCTGGGTGACGGGGGATGTCTGGGAGCGCTGAATCAAGAGGAGGAATCCGCGGCGCCCAGACGGGAATGCTTTCAATTCGCTCACAAACATTATATTTCAGGAGGTTTTAGTATGGATATCCGTTATTCCGTCCATCCCAAGGACGTAAAGCGCTATACCACCCAGGAGCTTCGGGATGAATTTTTGATTGAAAACCTGTATCAGCCCGATCAGGTGGTGGCCGTCTACAGCCACGTGGACCGGATGGTCACCCTGGGCTGTATGCCCGTCAGCGAGTCCGTGTCCATCGACAAGGGCATCGACGTGTGGGCCAACTTTGGCACCCGGTATTTCCTGGAGCGCCGGGAGATCGGTATGTTCAACATCGGCGGCGCCGGGACCGTCACCGTAGACGGCACAGTCTATGAGCTGGGCTATCAGGACTGCCTCTATATCACCATGGGGGCCAAGGAGGTCCGGTTTGCCAGCGCGGACAGCGCCAAGCCCGCCAAGTTCTACATGGTCTCCGCCCCCGCCCACCGCAGCTATGAGACCAAGCTGCTGAAACTCGCCGATGCGGCCAAAAAACCTCTGGGGGATGGGGCTGCCTCCAACAAGCGGGTCATCAACCAGTTCATCCACCCCGAGGTGCTGAAAACCTGCCAGCTGTCCATGGGACTGACAGTGCTGGAGCAGGGCAGCGTGTGGAACACCATGCCCGCCCACACCCATGAGCGCCGCATGGAGGTCTATATGTATTTCGAGATCCCGGAGAATCAGGTGGTGTTCCACATGATGGGACAGGGCCAGGAGACCCGCCATATCGTGATGCAGAATGAGCAGGCGGTGATCTCCCCCTCCTGGTCCATCCACTCCGGAGTGGGCACCGGCAGCTACGCCTTTATCTGGGCCATGGGCGGCGAAAATCAGGCCTTTGACGATATGGACGGTATTCCCACGCCGGAGCTGCGGTGAGGTGGACCATGGATCTGAATCAACTGTTTTCCCTGAAAGGGAAAACAGCCCTGGTCACCGGCGGAGCCTATGGCATCGGCTTTGCTATTGCCGAGGCCCTGGCCGGCGCAGGGGCAAAAATCGCCTTTAACTGCCGCACCCAGGCCAATCTGGACAAGGCCCTGGCCGGCTATGCCGCCAAGGGGATTGACGCCCGGGGCTACATCGCCGACGTGACCGACGAGGAGCAGGTGTCGGAGCTGGTTTCCAGAATTGAGGCCGAGCTGGGCAGCGTGGATATTTTGGTGAACAACGCGGGCATCATCAAGCGCATCCCCATGACGGAGATGTCCGCCGGGGAGTTCCGGCAGGTGGTGGATATCGACCTGATCGGCCCCTTTATCTGCGCCAAGGCCGTCATTCCCGGAATGCTGAAAAAGGGACACGGCAAAATTATAAATATCTGCTCCATGATGTCTGAGCTGGGCCGGGAGACCGTCTCCGCCTATGCCGCCGCCAAGGGCGGGCTGAAAATGCTCACCCGGAACATCTGCGCTGAGTACGGCGAGGCCAACATCCAGTGCAACGGCATCGGCCCGGGCTACATCGCCACTCCCCAGACTGCCCCCCTCCGGGAGCGCCAGCCCGACGGCAGCCGCCACCCCTTCGACCAGTTTATCCTCTCCAAGACCCCGGCGGGCCGCTGGGGAGATCCGGAGGACCTGATGGGGCCCGCGGTGTTCCTGGCCTCCGACGCGTCCAACTTTGTCAATGGACATATTTTGTATGTGGACGGCGGCATTCTGGCCTATATCGGCAAGCAGCCCTGATAAAAAGGACCAAACGCCCGGAAATCCAAGGATTTCCGGGCGTTTTTCTGGGGGGGGGGTTCCGTGGATTAGCCGCCGCAGCGCAGGCGAACGGAGACCTGCCAATCCTGTCCCGCGTCAATGCGGAAGGGCTCCTCTACATCGCTGCCCCAGCTGTCGATGCCGCCCACGCCCCGCATAGCGCCGCACAGAGTCACGACGGTACGGACAGGGACGGGCAGCTCCTCCATATGGGCGGCCTGCTCCAGCTGCTGGGGGGTATAGGGCAGGGCGGAGAAGGCGAAGGGGTGGTCCGCCGCCTCCAGCATCAGTCGGGACCCCTCCCGGGCGGAGAGCACAACGGCCCGGGTGTCCGTATGACAGCCGCACTCCTGGGGCACCAGGTAGGCGGGGATGTGGGGAGTCTCCCGGTGCCAGCCAAAGACGCCCCCCTTCTTCCGGTCGGGGTAGGTCTCTCCGGACAGCCCCAGCCACTCCACCTGTCCTAACGGCTCCGGGGTGGCAAAGCGCAGGCCGAACAGAGGGAGTCCGGGCCGCCCTGGACTGCCGTGATACCGGGCGGTAACCGTCAGAAGGCCGGTGCCGTCCACGGTGTAGGTTACATCGCTGTGGAGGCCGGGGAGGACGGGGGCGGTGTAGGTATAGCGGATGGATACCCGCTGGGGATGGCTCTCCAGAAGCTCCATGCCGCTGCACTTCTGCCAGCTGTCCGCGGCGGCCCAGACAGCGCTGCTGAGCGCAAAGCCATTGCCCAGGTCGTTCTCGGTAGGGGCCCGCCAATAGGCCGGACGGGGAGCCCGCCACAGCCACTGGCGTCCCCCGCTGGAGAGGGATACCGGCCCGCCCTCCGGGTAGGAAAACAAAATCTCAAAGCGCTCCCCCCGTACCCCCAGGGCTCCGTCCCCGCGGGTGATGCCCAGGGGGGCGCTCCCAGTCCGGACGGCAGGCAGGGCCAGGGCCCTGGGCCCTTGGGCATTGGCCTCATCGTGGGCCGCCCGGACCTCCGGAGGGGCGTACCAATAGCGCACCTCCTGCATGGCGGGCTTTTCCTGCCCGTTGGCAAAGAGCAGTCCGTTGGCGCTGAAGGCGTAGTCGGTCTGCCGGTCGCCGAAGTCCCCGCCGTAGCCCAGCACCCGGCGTCCGTTCCCATCGGTACGCCAAAGGGCCTGATCCATATAGTCCCAGAGGAAGCCGCCCTGGTACTGGGGGAACACTTCCCCCAGGCGGATGTAGCTTTCCAGCCCGCCCAGGGAGTTGCCCATGCTGTGCATATATTCGCACAGAAGAAACGGCTTTGTGGGGGCGTTCTCCAGGTATTCCCGAATGGCCCCGGGCGGGGCGTACATCCGGCTCTCCACATCGGAAATGCGGTCAAACTCCCGGCAGTGAAACACCCCTTCATAGTGGACCAGGCGGCTGGGATCGTTTTTGCGGAAAAACTCCGCCATAGCCAGAATGTTCTCCCCGGCGTAGGACTCATTGCCGCAGGACCAAAAGAGAATGGACACATGATTTTTGTCCCGTTCAAACATGGACCGGGCCCGGTCCACCACGCAGTCCCGCCACTCCGGCAGGCTTCCCGGCACGTTCCAGCTGGGGTCTGTTTTCCCTAGCTTCTGCCAGGAACCGTGGCTCTCCAGATTGGCCTCATCCATCATATAGATGCCATTCCGGTCGCACAGGTGATACCAGGGGGTCTGGTTGGGGTAGTGGCAGGTACGGACCGCGTTGATATGGTTCCGGCGGAAAACCGCCATCGCCTCCTCCAGATCCGCCCGTCCAATCGCCCGGCCGGTCTCCGGGTTCCACTCGTGGCGGTTCACCCCCCGGAGCATCAGCCGCGTCCCGTTGAGCAGAATCCGGCCGTCTTTCTTCTCCAACCGGCGAAAGCCAATGTCGCAGGGGACCGCTTCGCACACGGTCCCGTCCGCCCTGCGGAGCGTCAGCGTCACATGAAAGAGCGCCGGGTGCTCGTGGTCCCAGGGGGTGATATTGGCAAAGCGGAAGGGCTGGCTTCGCCGGTATGCGCCCTCCTCCGCCAGCACCAGCGGGCCGTCAAAGAGGGTGCTCCGGTCAGGGCGGACAATGCTGCAATGGACGCTGGCGTCCTCCCCCTCCAGCAGCAGGCGGATGGACAGGGTTCCGGTTGTGTTGTCCTCCTCCAAACCGGCTTGCAGCCACAGGTCGGCCAGATGAATCTCCGGCTTGGCGTAGAGGTATACCGGGCGAAAGATACCGCTGAAGCGGAAAAAGTCCTGGTCCTCAATCCAGGCGGCGCTGGAGCGCTTGTAGACCTCCACGCAAAGCCGGTTGCCGGTTTCCCGGATATAGGGCGTCAGGTCAAAGTCGGAGGGGGTAAAGCTGTCCTCCGCATAGCCGACAAAGTGGCCGTTGAGCCAGAGGTAAAAGGCCTGCTCCACTCCCTGAAAGCTGATGCAGACGCGCTTTCCCCGCAGGCCGGGCTCCAGGTCAAAGACCCGGACGTAGCAGCCCACGGGGCAGTCCTCCCAGTCAATGTCCGGGGGACGGAGCTCCGCGCGGCCGTCCCAGGGGTAGAGGGTGTTGGTATACTGGATCTGTCCATATCCCTGCAGCTCCATGTGTCCCGGCACCTGGATGGCCGCAAAAGCGGAATCGTCGAAATCCTCCCGCCAGAAGTCCACGGGGCGGACGGCGGGCCGGGGGCTCCAGGAGAAGCGCCACAGGCCGTCCAGAGACTGGCGCAGGGAAGACGTTCCCTGGAGCGTTTGCTCCAGGGAAGCGCAGCACAGATGGTCCGAATGGGGCGCCAGGCGGTTCACCTGAAATACTCTGGGGTTGGTCAGCCAGTTGAGGTCAGCTTGCATCATAATGTCTCCCTACTGCTCCTGCCATGTGGTGTAGGCCGCCGAATCGTCCTTTCGCATGAACAGAAGACCGAAGGAGCCGGGGCCGCAGTTGCTGGCAATGGCCGAGGATGCTTTTTGCAGATAGACCCGTTCAAAGGGACAGACCTGCTGCACCAGATTTTGAATATATTGGAGCTTTTCCTCATCCATCCCGGAATATGTAATGAATAAGATCCGCCGGTCAATATTCCTGCTGTCCTGAAGGGTCTTTTTCACATATTTTTTTGCCATATGGGAAAAGCTGCCCATTTCCATGCTGCCAACCACCATTTTGCTCCGCCGGAGCACAAGGACCGGATGCAGCAGCAGCGCGTCGCACAGGATCTGAATTCGTTTTGAAATCCGGCCGGCCTGGCACATCATATGGGTGCTGTCAATAATGAACGCAGAGGAAATAAACCGCTCGATCCGCTGGACCGCCGTCACAATTTCTGTGCGCGGAACATGGTGCTCCGCTAGGGCCGCCGCATACAGCACCACCAGCCCCATGCTGCTGGAGAGGTGCCCGGAGTCGAGTACCGTGACGTTTTCAAAGGATTTTGCCGCTTCGCAGGCGTTTGCGTAGCCTTCGCTTACGTGCTTTGCCATAGTGATGTGAATGACATTTTGGGCCTCCGTCAGCTTTTCCGCGAAAAACCGTTCATAATCCTCCACCCCGGGGGGCTGGGAATAGCCCTTGCGCCCGCTGGCGATGTGCATGAGCAACTCATCCGTTTTCAGCTCCTCCTCATCCAGAAAACGCCCTTCGTCGGTGCAGACATAGTAGGGGCATACGGGGATACCGCATTCCTTCCGAAGAGATTCCGGCAGGTCGCACACGCTGTCTGTGGTAATCAGGAGGGAGCGCCGCTTGACCTGCTCGAATATCAGAATGTCCTTGTCAATGTCCGACTGCTTGACCTCTTCGTTGCGCCGGACCAGTTCCTTGGGCAGAATGCTCAGCACAGCCGCCTCCAGCAGCGCCCCGCTCACCGGCTTGGCCAGATAGCCGCTGAAGCCCTCCTTACGGTAGAGCAGCTGATTGTCGCTGCCCGCGTTGGCGGTAAGGGCCACCACGGGCGCGGTCTGGCACAGCCCTCCCGGCTGGACCCGCAGGGCGTGAAGGCACTCGATCCCGTCCATCTCCGGCATCATATGGTCCATGAGAATGCAGTCATAGTGGTGGTTTTGGGTCAGGCGCAGGCATTCTGCCCCGCTTGCGGCGGTGTCAATCTGAATTTTGGTCTCAGCAAGCAGCTTGCGGACCACCATCAGATTCATATCGTTGTCGTCCACCACCAGGATATGGGCGTCCGGCGCTTCAAAGCTCTGCTGATAGGGCTCCCCGTCCCGGTTCCTGGACCGGGAGGCCAGCGTAAAGGTCCCCAGCTCCTTTTCATCCACAATGTCCTGCTCAAGGGAGACAATGAATTTGGAGCCCTTGGTGTAAATGCTGTTGACGCTGATTTCGCCGCCCATCAGCGTTACCAGCTGCTGCACGATGCTCAGGCCCAGGCCGGTGCCCTCAATATAGCGGTTGCGCTCCTCATCCACCCGTTGGAATGCGTTGAAAATATAGGGGATATTCTCCTTTTTGACCCCCAGTCCGGTGTCCTCCACCGAGTACCAGACCCGCACCCGGTTCAGCGACTGGCGCTCGCACCGGACCGCGAGGGTGACGGAACCCTCACTGGTATATTTCACAGCGTTGTTCAGCAGGTTGATCAAAATCTGTTTGATGCGCACCTCATCCCCGCAGAGCATACTGGGGATGGACGGGTCCACCTGGAGCTTGAACTCCAGGCCCTTTTCCTTGGCCTTTATCCAGATCATGTTGACAATTTCCGAGAAAAGCGCCCCTGTCTCATACGAGACGCTGACAATCTCCATCTTGCCGGACTTGATTTTGGAGATGTCCAAAATGTCGTTAATCAGCGTAAGCAGGAGCTTACTGGCCCCCTGAATGTTCCGCGCGTTTTCCGCCACATCCTCTGGAATGTCCCCCCGCAGAATGATCTCGTTCAGGCCGATAATCGTATTGATGGGGGTGCGGATCTCGTGGCTCATGCTGGAAAAAAAGTTGTTCTCCGCCCGGTTCAGCTCCTCAATTTCCTTTTTCTGGCGCTGGGACAGGGCGTTCTCCTCCTCATACATCTGATTGAGGAACATGAGCAGGGTGCTGGTGAGCAGCCCGACCATAATCATGGAGAACGCGGAATCAAACAGGGCGTTCTGCCGGTGCGCCGTCGCGGCGATTTCCGGAAAATAAAAGGCGGTGCCGTAGCAAAGCAATGTCTCCGCAGTACACAGTCCGAAAAACACAGTCCTGCGCTTTCCCCGTAGGGTAATGCAGATGTAAAGAAAGCAGAGCACGAACCACTCCGGAACGCCGCTGTAAAATCCGCCTGCGGAAAAAAAGGTAACCGGAAACAGCATAAGCAGTAGCGTTGCAATCGCAGTAGCCCCTGCGTGGACGCACTGCTTCCGGATACTGATTTTGACAATGACCGTGATCACAACAAGGCTTGCCAGGAGCATCAGGATATTCCAAATGCTCCTGCCCATAGGCAGGGTAAATGCGATGGCAATCATGCAGATGCCTGTCACGAGCCGAAACATACGCTCCCGCAGGCTGATCCTGTGGTCGGTAATAATATTGAACCATTTTTTAATCACGCCGTCTCTCACCCCTCCAAACCCGGCGGCTTCAAAATATTATATGCCGGCAAACTGTCTGCAAAGCGCCTCATAAGCCCGCAGCAGCGGCAGGTGATGGGCGCGGATGAAGTCTGCGTCGCCTCTTTTTCCCGCCATCTCCAGGTCCTTGGCCTGGGCGGAGAGGGCTTCGGCGCCGATGGTAAGGGCCGTGCTCTTCAACGCATGGACCTTGACCGCGTAGTCCGCCCAGTTGGCGCTCTCATACAGGGAGACAAGCTCCGCCTGCTTCTCCACCCCCAGAGAGGCGAAAAGCCGCAGCATTTCCCGGTAAAAATTCTCTTCCCCGCCGCAGTAATTCAGTCCGATTTCCGTATCCACGCCGGCCTTTTTGAGCCGCTCATAGGGAAGGGCCGGCTCCTCTGACTGCGGCGCGGGGCCCTCCGGCTCCGGCGGGGGAGGCTCTGGTACTGTCTTCTGTTTCGGCGCGGGCGTTTTGGACCCCGGAGCGGGAGGCGCGGATGCCGCTTTCTCCTCCTGCGCCGCATTTTCCACAGGGGGGGTATGCTCCGGAGGCTTTGCGGTGTACTGAATGCAGTTTTTGGGCAGCACCTTGCGCAGTACCCGCTCCAAAACGGTCCGCTCAATGGGTTTGGGCACAAATTCCGTAAATCCCTCGCTGCGGAACATCTCCCGCGCTCCGCTGACCGTGTTTGCGGTCAACGCAATCACCGGTGTATCCTGATACATCCCATTGGGGAGCTCGTGGATTTTTTTCAGGGTTTCCACCCCGTCAAAGCCCGGCATCATGTGATCCAGGAAGATAATGTTATAGGGCGTATTGCTGCACTGAGCCACCGCCTCCCGGCCGCTCAGGCAGGTATCCACCTCGATGCCATAACTGCCCAGAACGCCCTTGGCCACCACAAGGTTCATTTCCTCGTCGTCCACCGCCAAGGCCCGCACACCTACGCAGGTAAAGGGCTTTCGACCCGCCGCCTGGTCCTCGGCAAAGCCCCGCTCACCCATTTCCCCATTGAGCAGATTCGCCACGGAAAGGGCGGAGAAGGGCTTATGTATCACCAGCAGGCGGCTGCCGTCGGGCAGGGCGTACTCCCGGTCCGCAATGACGACCACCCGCAGGCTTTCGGCCAGGTTCTCGTAGTAAGTGCGGTTTTCCTCATATTCCGACTGCGTAATGAAGGCGTGGGTAAGGGTATGGCTGCGCTGCAATTTAAGGAAGCCTTCAAAGTTATGGGCCTGATACCCCTCAATGCCAAGGCCATTCATCAGGCTCTGAATCAAGCCGTCGTAGTAGCCCCGCACCTCGTCGCAGGTATACTTTTCCGGTTTGAAATAACAGGCGATACACAACTGGTCCGGGTGGTTGAGCGTGATACACGGCCGGTCGTCCTCCACCCCCTGGGGGATTGCGATATGGGCGTGCAGGCCCTGCTGTCCATGGCTGTCAAAATGAATAAAACCGCCCATGGCATTGAGCAGTCCCCGGGCGATGGGGAGGCCCAGTCCCAGTCCGCCGGCAATGCGGCTGCTGCCCGAGTCCGCCTGATAGAACTCGTTATACATCTGTACAAGCTGGGAATCGGTCATGCCGATCCCGGTATCGTGGATGGCGATAATCAGATTGACCCCATACTGCTCCTGCCGGTAATCAATCCGGACGTTTACGCCCCCCTCTTCGGTGAATTTAATGGCGTTTTCCACCAGAATCTTGAGTACATGGGATATTTTCTCCGCGTCTCCAATCAGGGACGCGGGGATTTTGGGGTTGATGTCAAACACCAGCTCCAGGTGCTGCCGGTTGCTCTGGAGGGCGGTCATGGTGATGACGTCATTCAGCACGGAGGTAATCATGTAAACTTCCTTGGCGGGGGACAGGGTGCCCTCCACGATTTCCGTGTAGTCCAGCATATTATTGATCTGGTTGGACAGGCGTTTTCCCGCCAGCTTTATGGAGGTCATATCCTCCCGGATCTCGGGGGGCAGTTCTTTTCCAAGGGCAACCTCACTGATGCCGATTACCATGTTGATGGGCGTACGCAACTCGTGGGATACGTTGGACAAAAAACCGGCGTTCTGCTTTCCCACGGTCTCCAGTTCGGCAAATACTCTGTTATACCACGCCCGCTGGGCGCTGCGCCGGTTGATGCAATATCCCGCCAGAGCTGTTCCTCCAAAGGTGACAACCGCGCCCAGTCCCAGACGAAAAAGGGACGTGGTATCCATATTGTGGGAAATGGTATGAAGAATCAGCCCATGGTACAGCAGCACCAGAACATACAGTGCCTCGACCATGCGCAGAATCCATTTTTTATTCAACATAAACAGGGCAAGAACAATAATACAGGACACAGCGGGAATGTCGAAGAGGACCTCTTTATGCACGCCAAAGAAAAAGAAGCCGACCAGAATCAACCCGGTGCACAGATTTTCATAAAACGTATCAGTACCGATTCTTGCAATGTGCAGAACCCATACGCTGAAACACCCTGCTGCCGTCAGGGGAAGCGCCCAGAGTTCCCAGGCCATAGCGGATACAATCAAACACAGCGCCCCGCTGAACACTGTATTGACCACAGCCAGCAGCAGATGTCTGCTTGTTTGTTCCTCTATTCTCATTTTTTCTCAAACTTCTGGGCAACCCGCTTCAACAGCTCGTGGGGTTCGAAGGGCTTTTTCAGATAGTCCACCGCGCCCAGGCGGATTGCGCTGACCACGTCATCCTCCAACCCCGAAGCCGTGAGAAAAATCACCGGCACGTCAGGGACAAAATCCTTCATGCGCTCAAAGGTTTCCATTCCGTTCATCTGCGGCATCTCAATGTCCAAAAGTACCAGGTCCACCGGCTCGGCTTTCAGCTTCTCCAGCGCCTTGATTCCGGAGTCCGCGGTAAATACGATGTATTCCTTCACCAAGATCATCTTGGTACGCAGGAGATTCATTGTGTCGTCGTCTACCACTAAAATACGTTTCTGCATATTACTGCCTCCCTGTTTTTGTCTGTGCCTTTGCCAGACTCTGTCAAAGGCATTTTAAAATAAAATTTCCAGAAAATCAAGCCCATATTTCTGTCAACGACTTTCCAGAAGCTGTAAAGCAAAAAAATCGCCGGAGCAAAGCAAACCTTGCTCCGGCGTGCAATAAGCGGCCAAAATCGATTTTTATACAGGCCGCAGTTAATGCTTCAGCCTTAGCAAAGGCCACCCTAAGTCAATTTTCACAAATAGCGGCTACTCCAAATCATCCTGATTTTTGGTGTCCCAAACGATCTCTGCCAATTCACGCAGTTTGTACTGAAGGACTTTTTTGTCCGGAAGATAGAGCGTATAGTCAGCGACTAAGGCAGAGGATCAGCCCCGACGCTCGGATTCTCGTTTGGCTTCTTTACATCTCTATCCAAGGCTTCCAGATAGA
>CAJUPG010000056.1 GCA_910588455.1 uncultured Oscillospiraceae bacterium | reverse complement strand
GGGTACACTTGTTGACGGCGTTGCCGTCCTCCACGATGCTCTTGGCGTAGTCGGCGCAGCCGGCACAGCCGCAGGCGCCGCAGTTGGCTCCCGCCAGGACGGCGGTGATTTTTTCCACCCGCTCGTCCACGGGGACGTACATCACGATGGAGGCGGCCACCAGAATGACCGCGCCGATGAGGCCGATGACCGTCACCAGCACGATGGCCATAAGAATCATATTCATAATGTTACCCCTCCTAACTTACGCGCCGAAGATGGACTCCACGATCCCGCCGAAGCCCATGAAGGACAGGGAGGTAATCGCGGCGGCCACCAGGGTGATGGGCAGGCCCTCAAAGCACTTGGGGGTAACGGCCTGCTCCACCCGGCGGCGCACGCCGGAGAACAGCACCATCGCCACCAGGAAGCCGATGCCCGCGCCGGCGGCGCAGACAATGGCCTCAATAAAGTTGTAGCCGTTGTCAATGTTCAGGATGGTCACGCCCAGGATGGTGCAGTTGGTGGTAATCAGGGGCAGATACACACCCAGGGACTTGTACAGGGCGGGGATGTACTTCTTCAGCACGTTCTCCAGCAGCTGCACCAGGATGGCGATAATCAGGATGAACACGATGGTCTGGAGATAGCCCATATCCCACTTCAGATTCCCCGCCGCGTCGGTGGGGGTGAGCAGGAACATCTGGATGGGCCAGGTGGCGGCGGTGGCCACCACCATGACGAAGGTAACCGCCAGGGACATACCCACGGCGCTGTCCAGCTTTTTGGACACGCCCAGGAAGGGGCAGATACCCAGGAACTTTGCCAGGACGTAGTTATCCACCAAAATCATGGTGAAGAAGATAGAAGCAAGCTTGAGTGCCATTACGCCTCGCCTCCTTCCGCAGTTTTAGCAGCCTTGGGGGTGGTGAGGTAAACGGCCGCAGCCATCAGAATACCGAACACGAAGAAGCCGCCGGGGGCGCTGGTCATCAGGCTGAAGGGGTCGATGGAGGCGGGCAGGATCTGAATCTTGAAGCCCGCGGGCAGGAAGGGCAGCAGCCCGTCCAGGCCGGCCATCCAGGTGCCTGCGCCTAAAATTTCGCGGATGGAGCCCATGATGGTCAGGGTGATGGTAAAGCCGATGCCCATGCCGATGCCGTCCAGAGCGGAGTCCAGCACGTTGTTCTTGGAGGCGAACATCTCAGCGCGGCCCAGGATAATGCAGTTTACCACGATCAGGGGCAGATACACGCCCAGAGAGGCGTCCAGGCTGGGCACGAAGGCCTTTACCAGCATCTGCACCACCGACACGAAGCCGGCAATGACGGAGATGTACGCGGGGATACGGACCTGGTCGGGGATGATTTTCCGCAGGGCGGAGATCACGATGTTGGAGCACAACAGCACGAAGGTGGCGGCCAGGCCCATGCCGATGCCGTTGGAGGCCATAGTGGTAACGGCCAGGGTGGGACAGGTGCCCAGCACCAGGCGCAGAACCGGGTTTTCGGCCAAAATACCGTTGGTTAAAATTTTCAGCTTGCTGTTTTCATTACTCATAATGCCTCACCTGCCTTTCAAGGTATCGCGTTGTAGCCGTCGATGGCGGAATTCACCGCCGCCGTCAGGGCCCGGCTGGAGATGGTGGCGCCGCTCAGACGGTCCACGTCCTGGTCCAGCACCAGGGGCTTGGCCTCCAGGCCGGCATAGCGCTCCCAGAAGGAGGCGTCGCCGGCCACCTTGCTGCCGATGCCCTGGGTCTCCGCCTGCTCGGTCACTTTAATCTGCTTGATGGTTCCCTCCGGGGTGAAGGAGACCATGACAGTCATGGTGCCGCCGTAACCCTTGGAGGCGCTGGTGACCACATAGCCCACCCCGTTGGAGGCGGCGTATACGTCGGACACGTTGGCCACGTCGATGCCCTCAATCTTCTCAAAGCCCTCAGCCTCCGGGAGCAGCTCCTGCCGGGCCTGCTCCTGGGCCAGACGGGTGGCCTCTTCGATGATGGGCGCGGTGACGCTGTTGGTGGCCGCCAGGGCCCCGGTGACGATGACACAGATCAGGCCCAGCACCACGATGGGCTTGAACATACGGTTCCAGTTGTTCATTACTTCGTCCCCTCCTTCTTCGCTTTGGCGATGCCCAGCTTATCCTGGCGGGTCAGCTCGTCGATGTAGGGGGTGAGCAGGTTCATCAGCAGGATGGCGAAGGACACGCCCTCGTTCATGGTGCCGAAGAACCGGATCATGCAGGTGATGAGGCCCAGGCCGATGCCGAACACCAGCTTGCCCTTGCCGGTGGTGGGGGAGGTCACATAGTCGGTGGCCATAAAGAACGCGCCCAGCATCAGCCCGCCGGAGAGCAGCTGATAAATGGGGTCCTGGCCGGCCAGCAGGGACAGCACCGCCACAGTGCCCAGATAAGTAACGGGGATCATGGGGCTGATGACCTTGGTGACAATCAGATAGACGCCGCCCAGCAGCAGGGCGATGGCGCAGGTCTCACCCAGTACGCCGCCGTGGTTGCCCAGCAGAAGGGTCACATAGTCGATGTTCTCCGCCGCGGAGGACAGGGGGGTGGCGGAGGAGGTGGAGTCCACGGGGAAGCCGTAGGCGGACATTTTTCCGGCAAAGCCCATGGCCAGGGCGATGCGGCCCACGATGGCGGGGTTGGCGCAGTTGTAGCCCAGGCCGCCGAAAAGCTGCTTGACAATGACGATGGCGATGAACGCGCCCACGATCGCCATCCACCAGGGGAGGGTAGAGGGCAGGTTGAAGGCCAGCAGCAGGCCGGTGACCACGGCGGACAGGTCGCTCACCGGGATCTCACGGCCCACCAGCTTGCAGTAGCCGTACTCAAACAGCACGCAGGAGGCCACGGTAACCACCGTCAAAATCAGGGCGTTGAAGCCAAAGATGATGACCGACGCAATCAGCGCGGGCACCAGGGCGACGGCCACCCGGCCCATGATCTTCTGGGTGGTATCGGGACCCGTGATATGGGGGGCGGCAGTTACGATCAATTTGTTATCCATCACTTTTTCCCTCCGTTCTTCATCATGATCTTGGCCAGAGCGATGGAGGGGGCCAGGGGCCGCTTGGCCGGACAGACGAAGGAGCAGGTGCCGCAGGACATACACAGGTCCGCGTTCAGCTTTTGCAGCAGCTCCACGTCGCCGTTGTTATAGGCCTGGACGATCTCCTTGGCGGACAGGCCCAGGGGACAGGCGTTGGTGCACCGGCCGCAGTGGATGCAGTTGGTGGCCTTGGGGGTGTGGGAGCGCTCCTTGGAGAAGGCCAGCACCGCGTTGTTGTTCTTCAGAATAGGCTGGTCCAGGCTGGCGACGCAGTTGCCCATCATGGGGCCGCCGTAGAGCACCTTGCCCGGCTCGGCAGTGAGGCCGCCGCAGAAGTCCAGCAGCTCCCGGATGGGGGTGCCGATGAGCACTTCCACGTTCTGAGGGGTTTTCACAATATCGCCGTCCACGGTGAGGCGCTTGGCGATCAGGGGCATACCGGTCTCCAGATACTTGGACACAAAGGCGATGGAGGTGACGTTCATCACAATCACGCCCACGTCGGAGGGCAGGCCGGGGAAGGGGACCTCCCGGCCGGTGCAGTTCTCAATGAGCACTTTCTCCGCGCCCTGGGGGTAGCGGCAGGGCAGGGTCTTGACCTCAATCCTGGGGTCGTCGATGGCGGCCTGGACCTTGGCGATGGCCTCGGGCTTGTTGCCCTCAATGCCGATGACGCATTTGCCGATGTTTAAGTATTTCATCACCTGCTTTACGCCGTTGAGCACGTGATGGGTGTCCTCAATGAGACACCGGTTGTCGGACGTGATGTAGGGCTCGCACTCGGCGCCGTTGATGACCAGCGTGTCGATCTCGTCCAGGTTTTTGGGGGAGAGCTTCACCGCCGTGGGGAACCCGGCGCCGCCCAGGCCCACCAGGCCGCTGGCCCGGACCGCGTCCACGAAGGATTTCATGTCGGTCACCTGGGGCGGAGCGATGGCGGGATCTTTTTCCTGCTTGCCGTCGGGGGTGATGACCACGGCGGTCTGGACCGCCCCGTTGGGGGCGGTGATGGTGGTAATCTCGGACACGGTGCCCGAGACGCCGGAGTGGATGTCGCAGGAGACAAAGCCCCCCGCCTTGCCCACCACGCTGCCCACGTATACCTGGTCGCCCTTGGCCACGCAGGGCGCGGCGGGGGCGCCGATGTGCTGGCCCATGGACAGCGTAATTTTAGACGGCAGCGGCATGACTACCGTCTCAAGGTTTGACGTACCCTTGTCATGGGGTACGTCCGCGCCTTGTGCGGCGCGTTTGAGAAATTTACCCATTCAAATTTCAACCTCCCTGTTACTATGCTGGAATTGAATCTGGCATTTTAACGCCCTATATAATACACCATTTTGCTGGAAAAAGCAAGCTGTCTTATGGGATTTTCCGACAATTTGGAAAAGGGGGACCGTCCGGTCACGGAGGAGAAGCATTGGAATTGGCGGCATCCTGTAGGGGCGGCCTTTGGCCGCCCGTTTCGGCTCATGTCCGCCCCTAGATAAAAACTTTATGACAAACTCAGCTCGGTTTCCAGCAGAACCTCCGCCGGGGACAAAACCGGATGACTCCGGTAGCTCAATGGCCGGCCCGCCACCGTAATTTCCACCTGCTCCACGCTGTCCAGCTGGCCCAGGGTGAGCACGATACAGTAGTCCGCCAAAGTCAGCGACACGTCGCTCAGACCGCTGTAGTGCTCGGACAGATCCAGGGACAAAACCCCGTCGGTGCGCAGCTCCCAGCTCAGTACACTCAGCCCCCGGGGGAAGGGGGACGCGGCCTCTTCGTTTTCCGGCGGCCCCGCCAGCAGGGCGGCCAGCAGCGCGTCCACCCCCGGGGACGGCTCATCCCCCCGGTAGGGCAGAGCCACCAGAGAGGCTCCGCTGTTCCGGGTGCTGGCGAAATAGAGCTGGACCTGCTGCTCCGGCCCCGGAGAGGCGGCGCAGGCGGCCAGCAGCGCAAGGGACAGAACAATCAAATACGCACGTCTCATGGCTCCCCCTCCTCCGGCGGCTCATACCGGGGAAATCCGGCGGTGAACACGCTGCCCGCCGGGTGATTGGCCCGCACCGTAATCCAGCCCCCGTGGCGGCGGACCGTGTCCCGGACGATGGACAGCCCCAGCCCGGTGCCCCCCGCAGCCCGGGAGCGGGCCTTATCCACCCGGTAAAACCGGTTAAAGACTTTGGGCATATCCTCCTCGGGAATGCCCACGCCGGTGTCCGCCACTTCTAAAATAATCTGGTCCTGGTCGGGGTAGACCTCCACCAGAACGCTCCCTCCGGGGACGTTGTACTTGATGGCGTTTTCCAGCAGGTTAAAGCAGATTTGATGCAGGTCGTCCGGGGTGCACTGGATGATGCAGTCCGGCTTCAGGGAAAACCGGAAGGCCACCCCCGCCCCACTGGCCACCGGCTCCAGCTGGCCGGCCACCCGGCGGGCCACCTTGGACACATCCACCGGGACGGTGCTCCCTTTGGGCAGGCTGTCCAGCCGGGTGAGGGCCAGCAGGTGCTCGGTAATCCGGGTGAGGCGGCCGGCCTCCTCCCCGATGTCAAACACAAAGTCCCGCACAGTGGCCTGGTCAATCTCCTGATTTTGCAGGATGGAGTCGGCCAGCAGCTGAATGGAGGCCAGCGGGGTTTTCAGCTCGTGGGAGGCGTCGGACACAAAGCGCCGGCGGACCTCCTCCGTGGCCTGGAGCCGGTCGGTGAGCTGATTGAACTCATCCGCCAGGTGGGCCATCTCGTCCCGGCCCACAGGCTGGAGCCGGTGGCCGTACTCCCCTTCGCCCACAATCCGGATGGCCCGAAGCAGGGCGGTGATCCGGGCGGTGAGCATCCGGGAAAAGAAGGTGCTCAGCAGAAGGGTCACCACGGCAATGACCAGGGAGATGGTGCGCAGATTCTGCTGAAGGGCCAGCAGCAGCTCCCCCTGGGTGCGGTCAGCCTCATACAGATAAATGGCCCCAATGGTCATGCCCCGGTAAATAATGGGGGAGGCCGCGGTGGAGATGAAGCAGCGGCTCTGGTAGGCGCTGTGGAACACGTCGTATCCCCGCAGGGCCAGCACCACCTCCTGGAGCAGGGCGTACTGGTAGCCCTCCTCCCGCTCTGGCCGGGCGCTGTCGTACAGCACCAAACCCGCCGGGTCGGTGACCAGCACCCGCTCCAGGCCGGTGATGTTCAAAAGGGTCATAACCCGTTCCACCTGCTCCGGGGTGAGGGTCTCCAGTTCCATCAGCGCCGAGCTCATGACCGCCGCCTGGCTCTTCAGGGAGTCCCGCTTAGAGCCGAACAGCAGGTCCTGGCTGGCAATGATGGGGTAGGTGTTCAGAAGCACCAGTACCACCGCGAAAATCACCAGATAGCTGGAGGCGTATTTTACTTGCAGGGAGGCAAAAAAAGGAATTTTCTTCTGTTTCATCGCAAGCAGCCTGGCGTCAATTCTGTTGTTCCGGATTGGCCAGATAATACCCGACCCCCCATTTGGTCCGGATATACTGGGGGCTGGCCGGATCCAGTTCCAGCTTTTCCCGCAGCCGGCGCACGTGTACGTCCACCGTGCGGTAGTCGCCGATATATTCGTAGCCCCAGACAACGTTCAAAAGGTTTTCCCGGCTGTACACCCGCCCCGGGTTGCGCAGCAGCAGCTCCATCAGATCGAATTCCTTGGCGGTGAGCTCCACCGGCGCGCCGTCCCGCCTGGCGGAGCGCTCCCCCGGGTCCAGGGTGATGTGTCCGGCGGTGAGCACCCCGGTTTTGGCGTTCTGGGCCGCCACTCCGGACCGGCGCAGCAGGGCCCGGATCCGGGCCTTCAGCTCCAGCAGGTTGAAGGGCTTGGTAATATAGTCGTCGGCCCCGTACTCAAAGCCGATCACCTTGTCCGTATCCTCTCCCCGGGCGGTGAGCATGATGATGGGGACGGTGGAAAATTCCCGGATGCGCATACAGGCCTGGAGTCCGTCAATTTTCGGCATCATAAGGTCCAGCAGAATCAGGTCGAAGCCGCCATCCCGGGCCTTGTCCACGGCCTCCTCGCCGTCGTAGCCCACCTCCACCTGATAGCCCTCATTTTCCAGGTTGAACTTGATGCCCTTCACCAGCACCCGCTCGTCGTCTACCACTAAAATTTTTGCCATGTCAAACTCCTAATCGATTGAAATATAGTCCCGCACGCCCTCAAAGATCCCTGGTCCGATGCCGCTGACCTCCATCAGCGCCTCAAGGCTTTCAAAGGGCCCGTGCTCCTCCCGGTAGTCCACGATGGCCTGGGCGCGCTTCTCCCCAATGCCGGGCAGGCGGCGCAGGTCGGCGGCGGGGGCGGTATTGAGGTTGATCCGCTCTCCCTCCAGCAGGCTGTCGGGCGCTGCGTTCTCCTCCTCCGGGGACTGGTCCGTCCGGACCTGAGAGGAAGCGCTCCCCGCCGTCTGGACGGTGTAGGGGAGGGCGTCTCCGGGGCGGTTTGCCAGGAAATATCCGAAAATCCCCAGCAGAAACACCGCCAGCGCGGCCAGTGACAGCCTGGCATACCTGGAAATTCCCCTCATTTTTCTACCCCCCGGCCCTTGCAGTCTCTCCGTAAGTCTGTTATGATAAAGATTATATCATATGCACGGAGATTTTCCTATGAAAAAATATCGCTTTTTTTCTCTGTTCCTGGCGCTGCTTCTGTTTGCGGGAATTCTCCCGCCCGCTTGTGCTATTGAGGACATCAACATCGACGCCCGGTGCGCGCTGCTGATGGACGCCAACTACGATGAGGTGCTGTATGCCAAGAACACCGACGTAAGGGCCGCCCCCGCCAGCATCACCAAGGTTATGACCGCCCTGCTCACCGTGGAGGCCATTGAGCGGGGAGATCTGTCTCTGGGTACGGTGATTACCGCGTCGGAGGCGGCGGCGTCCATCCCCCCGGGCAGCTCCACCTCCAACATTGTGGCCGGAGAACAGATGACGGTGGAGGACCTGCTCTACTGCCTGATGCTCCCCTCCGCCAACGAGGCGGCCCAGATTCTGGCGGAGGCGGTGTCCGGCTCCATTCCGGAGTTTGTGGAGCTGATGAACCGGCGGGCCCGGGAGCTGGGGTGCCAGTCCACCCACTTCATGAACGCCCACGGCTTCGACGAGGAGGGCCACTACACCACCGCCCGGGACATCTACATATTCTCCAAGGAGGCATTCCGGCACGAGATTTTCCGCACGGTGGTCTATACCTCCGTGCACAAGGTCCCCGCTACCAACAAGTCCAAGGAGCGGGAGATGTACAATTCCAACGCCCTGGTTTCCCAGTGGCGCTACCCGGGTTACCGGTTTGACAAGGTGATTGGCGGCAAGACGGGGTCTACCGGCGACGCGGGCTACTGCCTGATGGCCGCGGCGGAGGACGGGGATGAGTACCTGATTTCCGTGGTGCTGGGGGCGGAGACGATTATGGACGACAGAGGATATGTGCTGGACCGCAAGCAGTTCTCCGAGAGCCGGCGGCTTCTGGTGTGGGGGTTCAAGAGCTTCAGGCGGGTGACTCTCTCCCAGGACGGCAAGCCGGTCACCTCCATGCCCGTCACCCTGTCCCAGCAGACCGACACGGTGATGCTCCAGCCCCAGGGCTCCATTACCCGCACCCTTCCGGTGGATTTGGATGAGGAGCATCTGGAGCGGGACATCGCGCTGTTCTATGAATCGGTCCAGGCCCCGGTGGAGGAGGGCCAGGTGCTGGGCACCATGACCATCTCCTACGAAGGGGATGTGCTGGGGACCATGGACCTGGTGGCCTGCACGTCGGTGGAGCGGTCGGAATTTTTGTATCAGAAGGAGCGCATTGAGCAATTCTTCAAAAAATCCGGGACACAGATTGTGCTGGGGAGCGTCATTCTGCTGGCGGGAATCGTGTGCCTGCGCCTGCTTGTATTCCGCAAGCGCCGCCGGCCCTACAGCGCCGCCGGAGCCAAAAAAACCGGAAGCCAGAAGCGGAACGACAACCGATGGTAGAACCCGGACAAAAGGAGTCCCCGGTGCGCACCGGGGACTCCTTTTTTAACCATATCGGGACAAAAACTGCCGGGTCCGCTCCTCCTTGGGGTGCTCAATGACCTCCCGGGCGGGGCCCTGCTCCACAATCACGCCGCTGTCCATGAAAATCACCTGGTCAGCCACGTCCCGGGCGAAGGCCATCTCGTGGGTGACAATGACCATGGTGGTCTTTTGATCCGCCAGGGCGCGGATCACCTTCAGCACCTCCCCGGTGAGCTCCGGGTCCAGGGCGGAGGTGGGCTCGTCGAAGCACAGAATATCCGGCTTCAGGGCCAGGGCCCGGGCGATGGCCACCCGCTGCTGCTGCCCGCCGGAGAGCTGATGGGGATAGTGCCCTGCCCGGTCCGCAAGGCCCATCTGACTCAGCAGGGCCTTGCCCTCCTCCTCAATGGACTTCAGAATGCTTCCCTTGCCGGCCTTGTAGTCCGGCCGCTCCCGGGCCAGCAGCTCAGAGGCCAGACACACGTTTTTCAGGGCGGTGTACTGGGGGAACAGGTTGAAGGACTGGAACACCAGCCCGAAGTGCAGCCGTTTTTTGCGCACCTCGCTCTCCCGCTGGGTGGCGGGGTCGTTCGCGTCGAACAGGGTCTCCCCCCGGACCAGAATCCGCCCCTGGTCGGGGGTCTCCAGAAAATTCAGGCACCGCAGCAGGGTGGTCTTGCCGCTGCCGGAGGAGCCGATCATGGCCAGGGCCTGGCCCTGCTCCAGGGAAAAGCTGATGTCCTCCAGCACCCGGGTGGGGCCAAAGTGCTTTTCGATGTTATGTACTTCTAAAACAGGCATATCCGGCCCCTCCTCACTTGAAATAGTCCAGTTTTTTCTCAACCCAGCCGAACAGCAGGGTCAGGCCGCCGTTGAACACCAAGTAATAAACGCCGGTGAAGAACAGGGGCCAGGTCAGCCCCGAATACCCGTGGGAGCCTTTCATAAAGGCGTAGCCCGCCCAGATGACCTCCTGGAGGGAGATGATCCGGGCCAGGGAGGTATCCTTCACCAGAGTGATGATCTCGTTGGACATGGGGGGCACGATGCGCTTTATCATTTGCAGAAGCGTGACCTTGAAAAAAATCTGCTGCTTGGTCATGCCCAGAACCAAGCCCGCCTCCTGCTGTCCCACCGGGACAGACTGGATGCCGCCCCGGAAGATTTCGGAGAAATAGCAGGCGTAGTTGATGATAAACGCGATGGATGCAGCCATAAAACGTCCTGTCTCTCCGCTGGGCCAGGGGCTGGAAGCCATCCACTGGCCTGGGATGTAGAACAGAATCAGAAGCTGGAGCATCAGCGGAGTCCCCCGGATGACCCAGACCACGGTCCTGGTCAGCAGACTGATGGGCCGGATACCGCACAGCCACCGCAGCGGTTTGGGCAGGTTCCACTGGAGGAGGAAGCGGAAGGGAGTCCAGGTGCTCATGGAGCCAAAGGAGATCACCAGCCCCAGTGGAAGCGCACCAAGCAGGGTAACGGTAAAGAGCTTTAAAGTCTGGAGAAAGCCCTCGTTCAAGGCCCCCAGGACGGTCATAAACACGATTGTCTCCCACCTTAGTTTACAAATTTATATACGCCGGAAACGCAGAGGAAGGTTGTTTTCCTCTGCGTTTTCCAAATCGGCCGGGGTTTTCTGCTTACTGCGCCACCAGCTTATCCGCGATGTTATAGGTCTCGGCAATTTCCTGCATGGTGCCGTCGGCATAGCTGGTCTTGAAGAACTCGTTCAGGGCGGCGGCCATATCGGACCCCTTCCGGAAGCCCACGCCGTACTGCTCGGAATTCAGGCTGACGGTGAAGGTCAGGTTTTCATAGCCAGTGCCGGGGCCGATCATAGCCTTGGCCATCAGGTAGTCGATGATGGACGCGTCAGAGGTGCCGGAGTTGACCTCCATCAAGGTTGTGGCCTGATCCTCCACCTCGGTGTAGGTAAAGTTATGTGCGTCGGCCTGCTCCTTGGCGGCGGAGCCGGACTCCACGGCGAAGGCCAGGTCCTGGACGCTCTCCACAGTCTGGTACTTGTCGGTCACGTCGGCGGGGACAATGACCACCTGGGCGTTGTCAAAGTAGGGGTTGCTGCACTCCATGGCGGACATAACCTCGTTGTTCAGGGTCATGCCGTTCCACACCACGTCAATGGTCTTGCCATCCAGCTCAAAGACCTTGTTGGACCAGTCGATAACCTGGAACTTGACCTCTACGCCCAGGCTCTCAGCGAAGGCTTTCGCCAGGTCCGCGTCGAAGCCGATCCATTCGCCGTCGCTGTTCTGGTAGTCCATAGGCTCGAACTCGGTGATGCCCACAATCAGGGTGCCCTTGTTCTTCACATACTCCAGGTCGCTGTCGGTGGTGACGATTTCCGTAGAGGCGTCGCCGCCGCCGATCACGCCGATGTCAGACGAGTTGGACGGGGTGGACTGGCTGGACGGCGGGGTGGCGCCGCCGTTCCCGCAGGCGGCCAGAGACAGGCACATGGCCGCGGCCAGGGCAAGAGACAAAAGCTTTTTCATGTAAAATCCTCCAATTTTCTTAAACTCACACGGGAGTGGGTACTTCAGCATTTTAGCGCGCTAATGAGCTGTTGTAAAGATGCAAAAAAGAATTTCGACATTTTCTATAAAATATAGATTCTGTTCCTCCTGGCCTCTTGTGGGATATGCGCAAAAAATCAACTCGGAAGATCTTAACAATTCTTAATTCCGGTTGCCCGGCGGGGGCGGATATGGTACACTGTTCCCTGTAAGGAGGTGCATTTCCATGGGCGAGACAGCCAAGCTGCTTTTGGTGGACGACGATCCGGAAATCCGGGAGGTGGCCCGGGTCCTGCTGGAGAGCGAAGGGTTCCAGGTGATGGAAGCCGCCAGCGGGGAGGAGGCCTTGCAGGTCTTTACCCCCGACGTGGACCTGCTGATTCTGGACGTGATGATGCAGGGCCTGTCCGGCTATCAGGTCTGCGCCCGGATTCGGGAGCACTGGAACGCGCCCATTCTGTTCCTCACCGCGAAAACCCGGGACACCGATTTGATGACGGGCTTCTCCGCCGGCGGGGATGACTATTTGACCAAGCCCTTCTCCTACATTGAACTGCTGGCCCGGGTCAAGGGCCTGCTGCGCCGGTATCAGATTTACAAGGGCAAGTCGGACACGGAGCTGGGCCAGTACGTGGAGTGGCGGGGCCTGCGGCTCAACCGCCGGCAGAATCAGGTCTGGAAGAACGAAAAGGAACTGAATCTGACCACCACCGAGTACCAGATTCTCCGTCTGCTGATGAGCTGCCGGGGCAAAATATTCTCTGCCCAGAGCCTCTACGAGAGCGTGTGGGAGGAGGCGTATCTGTCCTCCTCCAGCAACACGGTGATGGTCCATATCCGCAAGCTCCGGGAGAAGATTGAGGCCAACCCCCAGGAGCCGGAGCTTTTGAAAACCATATGGGGAAAGGGGTATCGGATTGAATAGGCGGCATCCCCTCCCGCGGCTGGGCGTGAAGTTTGCGGCCGCTGCCACCCTGGCCTTTCTGGTCTCCTTTGGGATTTACCTGCTGCTCTATGAGGTCGTGCTGAACGAAGTGCTTTCCAGCGGCGTCTTTGCCGAGCGGTGGAAGGAGAAGGAGGACGCGGCCATCGCGTCCTTTCAGGAGTATGTGACGGTCCGGGGGTTCACGGTCCAGGAGGCGGTCCGAGATGTGGAGTGGGAAAAGCGGGACCCCACCACCTATCTCTACGTGGAAGAGTACAACGAAGCGGATTTGGACTGGTATGACCCTCTGGACTACGGGGGAACGATGGTGTACTGCGCAGACGGACCGGTGTACGTCTACGCCTTTGTGGACGACTCCCACTATGAGCAGGCGGGCCAGTTGATAGCTATGCTCACCGCCATGATCTGCTTCTGCGCCATCTTTCTGCCCTACATCATTCATGTTCTCCGCCGGATTACCCGCCTGTCCCGGGAGATGGAAATTCTGGCCGGGGGAGATTTGTCCTATCAGATTGTTTCTCCAGGCCGGGACGAGCTGGCGGAGCTGGGCCGCAACATTGAGGGAATGCGCCTGGCGGCCCTGGAGCAGATGGCGCGGGAGACCGCCCTGGCCACCGCCAACAGCCGCTTAATTACCTCCCTGTCCCACGACCTGCGCACCCCCCTCACCAAGCTGACGGGCTATTTGGAAATTTTACAGTATAAGAAGTACAAAAATGAGGCGGAACGGGAGTTTTACCTGCAAAAAGCAGCGGAAAAGGCCGGCCAGATGCGCTATCTCTCCGATGAGATGGCCCGGCATTTCCAGGTGGGGCCCGCTGGAGAAAACCGCCGGGAGGAGGTCTCCGGCCCGATTCTGCTGGGGCAGCTGCTGGCGGAGCAGTGCTTTGATTTGCAGGCGGCGGGATTTTCCGTCCAGCCCCCGGTGATGGAGGGGGATTACAGGCTGGCGGTGCAGGTGGAGGACGTGCGGCGGGTGTTTGACAACCTGTTTTCCAACATTAAAAAATACGCCGCCCCCCAGAGTCCGGTGCTCATTTCCACCGGGGATCAGGGGCTGACGGTGTGGATTGCCATTGAAAACGAGATTTTAATCACCGGAACCCGGGACAGCCGGGGGATCGGTGTACCCACCATGCGCTTTCTGATGGCCCGGAACGGCGGGCGGCTGGAGAGCGTCCGGGATAAGACCCGCTACCGCAGCACCCTCTGGTTCCAGAAATTATAAAACGTCCGCCGGGCGGCTGCCCGGCGGACGTTTTTTGTTTAGTTGGCCTGCTTTTTGGCCTCCAGATAGTCGTTGAGCTCGGTGTTCAGAATGTCGGTGATGAACATATGGCCGGGGGCGTGGGTGATGACGATGGGGGGCTTGGCGTTCTCAATGGCCGCCTGG
>CAJUPG010000055.1 GCA_910588455.1 uncultured Oscillospiraceae bacterium | reverse complement strand
CCACCAGCATCAAGTGGTGCTTCCCCACCATGCCCTCTGAGGAGTGGAAGAACGTGGTTGGCTCTGCCCTGACCACCTACGCCGCCGACCAGACCGACGCCAACTGGGAGACCGTCCGGGCCGCCTTTGTGGACAACTGGGCCGCTGAGAAGTCCAAGTAAAACCCAAGTAAGTCAACGCCATACCGGGGCGGACGGAAGTGCTCCGCCCGCCCCGGTTCTTCTGTCTGAAATTCAATAAGGAGGCTGCACGTCCGCTATGGAAAAATCCATCAAACGCTATTTTCCCATCTTTTTGGGCCCCACGTTTCTGGCTTTTATCATCGGCTTTATCGTCCCGTTTCTGATGGGCCTCTACCTGTCCCTGTGCGATTTCCGCACGGTCACCGACGCGAAGTTCGTGGGCTTCTCCAACTTCGCCAAGGCCTTCCAGGACGCGGAATTTCTCCATGCGTTTCTCTTTACCACCGCCTTTACCATTGTGACTGTCATTCTGATTAACGTCATTGCCTTTGCAGTCGCCATGGTCCTGACCCAGAACATTCCGGGCACCAACATCTTCCGCACCACCTTCTTCATGCCCAATTTGATCGGCGGCATCGTGCTGGGCTACATCTGGCAGTTGATTTTCAACGGCGTGCTGGCCCACTACGACCTGGCCCTGAAAATCAGCGCCAAGTACGGCTTCTGGGGGCTGGTGATTGTGCTGTGCTGGCAGCAGATCGGCTATATGATGATTATTTACATCGCCGGTTTGCAGTCCATCCCCGGGGATTTAAACGAGGCCGCCCAGATTGACGGCGCCAACGGCTGGCAGCGGCTTTGGAATGTGACCATCCCCAACATGATGCCCTCCATCACCATCTGCACGTTCCTGACCCTCACCAACGGGTTCAAGCTCTTTGACCAGAACCTGTCCCTGACCGCCGGCGAGCCCATGAAGCAGACCGAGGGGCTGGCCCTGAATATCTTTAATACGTTCTACAGCCGGGTGGGCTACCAGGGTGTGGGCCAGGCCAAGGCCGTGGTGTTCTTTATCCTGGTGGTTGGCTTGGGTCTGCTCCAGCTTCGGATGACCCGCTCCAAGGAGGTGCAGCAGTAATGAAGAAAAAAGGCTGGATTGCCACCTGTATCCTGACTGTTGTGGCAATATTTTACGTGTCCCCCCTGTTTGTGGTGCTGATGAACTCGTTTAAGAAGAAAGCCTTCATCAATCTGGAGCCCTTCAATCCGCCCACGGAAAAGACCTGGATCGGCCTGGAGAACTACGCCAACGCCGTCAACGACTACGGCTTTTTAAAGGCCGTGCTGTGGACCCTGATTATCACCGTGGGCTCCGTGGTGGTCATTCTGGTGTGTACCTCCATGTTCGCCTGGTTCATCACCCGGGTGAACAACAAGGGGACAAAACTGCTGTATACCCTGTGCGTGTTCTCCATGGTGGTGCCCTTCCAGATGGTGATGTTCACCCTCTCCCTGGTGACCGACCGGCTGAAGCTGAACACCCCCTGGGGCCTGATTATCATTTACCTGGGCTTCGGCGCGGGGCTGGCGGTGTTCATGTTCTGCGGCTTTGTCAAGTCCATCCCCATCGAGATTGAGGAAGCCGCCATGATCGACGGCTGCACCCCCCTGCGGACCTTCTTCTCCGTGGTGCTGCCCATCATGAAGCCCACCTATATCTCCGTGGGTATTCTGGAGACCATGTGGATCTGGAACGACTTCCTGCTGCCCTACCTGACCCTGGACCTGAACAAGTTCAGCACCATTTCCATCGTCATCCAGCGGATGCAGGGCTCCTATGGCCGGGTGGACATGGGCGCGATTATGGCTTCTCTGGTGCTGGCCGTGATTCCCATCATTATCTTCTACCTGAGCTGCCAGAAGTACATCATCAAGGGCGTGGCCGCCGGCGCGGTGAAGGGGTAAGGTGAGGAGATGGCACTGAATCGAGCTGCGGGCGTTCTGCTGTCCGTCTCCTCTCTGCCCGCACCCTACGGGATCGGGACCCTGGGCCGCTGCGCCTGTGACTTTGTAGACTTTTTGGCGGAGAGCGGCCAGAAATTTTGGCAGATGCTGCCGGTGGGCCCCATCAGCTACGGAGATTCCCCCTATCAATCCTTTTCAACATTCGCGGGAAATCCCTATTACATCGACCTGGACCTGCTGATTGCAGACGGCCTGCTGGAGCCGGAGGAGGTCCGGGCCTCCTTCTGGGGGGACGACCCGGAGCGGGTGGACTACGGGGCCATTTACCGGGCCCGGCTTCCCCTGCTGGAGCGGGCCTTTGCCCGGGGCTGGGACCGGGACCGGCAGAAGGTGGAGGCGTTTGCCCAGAGCCGCCCCTGGCTGGAGGATTACGCCCGGTTTATGGCCCTGAAGCGCCGCTGGGACATGAAGCCCTGGACCCAGTGGCCCCGGGAAGAGGTCCCGGCGGAGGAGCTGGCGCGGGATGAGCAGTTTTTCACCTACCTGCAATTTTTGTTTGAAACCCAGTGGACGGCCCTGAAGCGGTACGCCAACGAAAAGGGCATTTCCATCATCGGGGACCTGCCCATCTATGTGGCCATGGACTCCGCCGACGTGTGGGCCCATCCGGAGCGCTTCCAGCTGGACTCGGACAACGTGCCCATCGACGTATCCGGAGTGCCTCCCGACGGCTTTACCGACGAGGGACAGCTGTGGGGCAACCCCCTGTACCGGTGGGACTCCATGAAGCGGGACGGCTATGCCTGGTGGGAGAGCCGCCTGCGGGGGACGCTGGAGCGCTTTGACGCCATTCGCCTGGACCACTTCCGGGGCTTGGAGAGCTACTGGGCGGTGCCCTATGGGGACGAGACCGCCGCCGGGGGCCGGTGGGAGCCGGGACCGGGGGAGGATTTTATCCAAATGGTCCGGGAAAAATTTCCGGAGGCCCTCATCATCGCGGAGGATCTGGGCTATGTGACCAAGGAGGTCAAGGCCCTGCTGGATTACTCGGGCTATCCGGGCATGAAGGTGCTGGAGTTTGCCTTTGACAGCCGGGAGGCGGGGGACTACCTGCCCCACTGCTACCCGGAAAACTGCGTGTGCTACGCGGGCACCCACGACAACACCACCATTCTGGGCTGGCTGGAGGAGGCGGACCCGGAGGACGTGGACATGGCCCGGCGGTATCTGGGCTTAAACCGGGAGGAGGGCCTCCACTGGGGGTTCCTCCGGGGGGGCATGAGCTCCCGGGCCCGGCTGTTCATCGCCCAGATGCAGGACTACCTGGAGCTGGGGGCGGAGGCCCGGATGAACACCCCCGGCAAGCTGGGAGGAAACTGGCTGTGGCGGATGAAGGCGGATGCGCTGACGCCGGAGCTGTCCCGCCGGCTGCGGGATTTTACCCGGCTGTACGGCCGCTGAACAAAAAATTTCCCCTGCGCCCGAACACGGACGCAGGGGATTTTTCAGCATTTCAGAACGGTTGTTTTCATGCAATAAGATGGGGCCTGGCTTACAGCTCCACCGGCTCCCCCAGCTGAAAGAACCAAATTATCTTCCGCTTCACCGGAAGTCCCAGGATTCGCTCCAGGGCGTTGGAATAGGCGTCCAGCTGGGAGCGGTAGGACTCCGCCCGTTCCCGGGCGCCCTGTGCGCTCACCCAGTCGCTTTTGAAGTCCAGCACCGTCACGCCCGTCTGATCTCCGAACCAGGCATCCACGATGCCCTGGAACAAAACCTCCTCTCCGTTCTGGGGAATGAGCAGGGAAAACTTAAATTCCCGCCGGCATATAGGGGCCGCCGCCATCTCCCGCCCCAGGGGTGAGCTGACAAAGGCGGCCAGCAGCGCCGGGTCCACCGCCCGGCTTTGCAGGGGCGTGAGAAACCCCTCCCGGGTCAAGCGCTCCAGCTCCTCTGCCGCCCACCGGACCGAGCCGTCCCCGTTCAAAGGCAGGTACTGCATGGCCAGATGGATGGCGCTTCCCCGCTGGGCGGCGGTGAGGCCTTGTTCCCAGGCCGCGAAAGAGGGGCGGTTGAGCGGCTTGGGGGCAAAGACCTTCTCCGCCTCCTGGGCGGCCTCCTGGTCCAGCTCTCTGCCCTTCAGCTGGGTGGCCGTCACCTTGCTGGGGGCGGTGCAGGCGGCCAGATGGGGGTAACGCCAGGACAGCAGCGCGCCCAGGTCCGGAGCTGCTTCCTCCAGGGTGGGGGAGGGGTCCTCCGCCGGAGGAGCCTCCGCCGTTAGAAGCTCCTTCCCGGGCACCAGCCGGATCTCCCAGGGGGCGCCCAGGTCCGGCGCGGCGGCGGCCTCCAGTCCGGCGGCGCTGCGCAGAACGCTTCCCTCCGGCCGGGTGAGGGCGTGAAGCAGCACCCAGGCCCCTAAACTCCCCTGGCCCTCCAGGGCCATGGGGGAGAGGGGAAAGGCAGCATCCTCTCCCAGACGGGCCAGGTTTTTCCCGGCGTCCCGGAGCCCTGCGGTTAAAATCAGCTTCTCCTGAGCCCGGGTCATGGCCACGTACAGCAGGCGCATCTCCTCCGAGAGGGTCTCCCGCCGCCGCTGAACGGCAACCGCCTGCCGGGCCAGGGTGGGGTACTCCACCATCCGCCGCCGGTCCAGCCCCGTGGGGCCCACCCCCAGTACCGGATGAAAGAGCACCCGCTGGCGTAAGTCATCCTGGTTGAACTGCTTGGACAGACCGCACACCAGCACCACCGGCTTTTCCAGCCCCTTGGAGCGGTGGATGGACAAAATGGATACGCCGCCCTGGCGCTGGCTCTCTCCGGGGAGGCTCATCCGCTTTTTGGAAGCCCGCAGCCGGTCCACCCGGAGCAGGAACTGGAACAGGGAGCGGCAGCCGCTCTCCTCCAGCCGCCCCGCCAGGGCGTAGAGGGACAGCAGGTTGTGCTGGCGCTTTTCCCCGCCGTCCATGGCGCCGAACAGCCCCAGCAGGTTGGTGCGCTCATAGGTATACCAAATCAGCTCCCGGGCTGTCCGCTCCCCGGACTGGAAGCGAAGCTCCTCCAGCTCCCGTAAAAATACCTGACAGTCCGCCGCGCCCTCTTGGGCGTTTTGGATCAGAACCTGATAAAAATCTCCCCGGGCCTGGCTGCGCAGAATGGCTAACCGGTCGGCGGAAAAGCCGTAAACCGGGGAGCGCAGGGCGGCCAGCAGCGCCACGTCCTGCCGGGGATTGTCCACAATCCGCAGAATGGCCAGGGCCACCTGGACTTCGGTGGCGGCGAAGAGGTCCTCGCTGCTCTCGGCGGACCAGGGGATGTTTCGTTCCTCCAGGGCCCGGACATAGTGGCGGATGCTGCCGCCGGGGGAGCGGAGCAGAATCATAATATCGCCGGGGGCGTACCGGTCCATCAAGCCCTCAATCCGCCGGGCGGCATACCGGGCCTCCAGAAAATCCTTGTGCTCGGCTTCCTCCAGCTCGCCCAGGCAGGCCAGGTCCAGCACCGCCAGTTCCACCGGCTGCGCCTGCCCCGGATACTCGTCCCGGCCGGGGAACAGGGCGTGGTCCTGGGTGTAGTCCAGCTCTCCCAGCTGCCGGGACATAATGCTCCGGAACAGATCATTGCAGGCGTCCAATATCTCCGGCCGGGAGCGGAAGTTCCGGGAGAGCACCCGCCGGCGGGGCTCCCCCTCACCGGCCCGCTCCGGGGGAAAGAAGCTGCGGTATTTTTCCAGAAAAATCGTGGGGTCCGCCAGCCGGAACCGGTAAATGGACTGCTTCACATCCCCCACCAGAAAAAGCTTCCGGCCATTGCCCGAGATGGCGGTGAAAATGGCGTTCTGGACCTGGTTGGTGTCCTGGTATTCGTCCACCATCACCTCCGCCAGCCGCTGGGTATAGCTCCGGGCCAGGGGAGTGGGCTCCCCGTTCTCCTGGAGCAGCTTGGCCGCAAAATGCTCCAGATCGGAGAAATCCAGCAGCCCCCGCCGGTCCTTCTCCGCCCGGAAGGCGGCGGCAAACTCCCCCACCAGGGCCATCAGCCCCTGCACGGCGGGCCGGGCGTCCCGCAGGCCGTCCAGCAAAGCGGCGCTGTCCTCGGAAAAGATCTCCTCCAGCTTGGACAGCTGCTTTTTGCACCGCTCCCGAAGGGATTTCATCCGCTCCTGGGCCTGTAAATCCTGCACGCCCGATTTCCGTCTGGCCGCGGGGAAGGGGACGGGCAGAGCGGCCCGGGCTGCGTCCCAGCCCTGGTCCAGACCGTCCAGCAGCTTACGGGCGCCCTCCAGGGAGACGGCCAGGCTCTCGCCGTAGTTGCCGGACAGCACCACGTCCCGGTCCGCCAGGGCCCGGGCCTCCTCCAGCCGGTCCAGGCAGAAGCGCACCTGCCGGCGGCTCTGCTCCAGCAGCAGGGTCCCCCAGGCAGTGTCCTCCGCTCCGGCTACCCCCTCCAGCTCCCACAGGCGGCTCTGTTCCTTCAGCCAGCCCTCCGGGTTCTGGTGGCTTTGAATCTGCAGGAATACAACCCGGACAATCTCCTCCAAAGGCCGGTCGTCCCGGCCGGCGGACAGGGTGTCCACCAGCTGGGCGAAGTCCGCCGCCGGGTCCAGCTTTTCATATTGGCGCTCCATCACATCAGTGAGCACCTGATCCATCAGCATCCGCCCCTCCGCCTCGTCACACAGGCGGAAATCCGGGTTCAGATCCAGCAGATGCCCGTTTTCCCGGAGCAGTCCGGCACAGAAAGCGTGGATGGTGGAGATCTGGGCCCGATAGACCAGGGCGGACTGGCGGCGCAGGTGGCGGTCATTGGGCGCTTGGGCCAGCCGTTCCGCCAGCTCCTGGGCGATGCGGTCCCGCAGCTCGGCGGCGGCGGCCTTGGTGTAGGTGATCACCAAAAAATCCGTCAAGTCCAGCCCTTCCCCGGCTACCCGGTCCAGCAGCCGCTCCACCAGTACCCGGGTTTTGCCCGACCCGGCGGCGGCGGACACCAGAAGCTGTCCCCCCCGGTCGTCCACCACCTGGCGCTGTTCCCCGCTGAGTGGAAAGCCCATATGTCTCGCCCCTTTCTTTACTCCTTGAGCACGTCCAGGTATTTTTCCACCCGGATGCCCTTGTTTTTCTCCAGCTCGTCCCGCTCCAGGAAAATCAGCTTCTCCAATACGTCCATCGCCCGCTTCACTGCCGGGACCAGGGGCTTTCCCCCCAGCAGCTCCCCCACCAGTACGGCGGAGAACATATCCCCGGTGCCGGGAAAGTGGACCTTGATAAACCGGTAGGGGAGGGTGAAATACTCCCCGGTTTTGTGGTCATAGCCCCAGACCACGTGGGCTCCGGTCTCCTGCAAAATTCCGCTGGTGACCACCACCGACCGGGGGCCGAAGGCCAGCAGGCCGTCCACCACTTCCCGGGCCTGGGCCCGGGTCAGCGCCTCCTGACCCTGGTATTTGTCCGATAAAAACTCCGCCTCCGTCAGATTGGGCACAATCACATCGGCCACTCCAATCAGCCGGCGCATATTGTCCACGGCCTCCTGGGTGATGCCGTTGTAGAGGGCCCCGTCGTCCCCCATCACCGGGTCGCTCATAACCAGAAGGCCCTCCTTCTTCTGGCTCTCAATGAAGGCCCGGATCACATCCACCTGCCGGGCGCCGGCCAGCATCCCGGTGGTGATGCAGTCGAACTGAAACCCCAGCTCCTTCCACACCTGGATGGCCTGTTCCATGTAGTCGGTGGTGTCCAAAAGGGCGAACTTGCCGTATTCCAGGGCGTTGGACACCAGCGCCGTGGGCAGGTTATAAACGCTGTATCCCAGGCGGGCCAGAATGGGCAGCATCGCCGACAGGGCGATTTTTCCATAGCCAGGCAGGTCGCAGATCAGCAGAACGTTTTTGTTCTCCATGGTTCATTCCTCTTTTGTCAAAAATTCCAGCACCGCTTCGTTGAAGGGCTGGCTGTTTTTCCGGGCCAGAAAGTGGTCCCCGGGCAGGATTTTCACCTGGCCCCAGAACAGTGCCCGTCCGATGGAACGGGTGTGCTCCTCCCGGATCATGTCGTTGGTCCCGGCGATCACCAGAACCGGAATCCGCAGCCGCTCCAGGGCCTCCGGGGTGATATAGGGCTGGGTGACCATCAGGTCCAGCATCTCCCAGTTCCGCTTTGCCTTCCGGCTGAACAGGCCGCACAGGCCGCACAGGGCCCACCCGGCCATAATCGGGAGCTGTACGCTGGGCTTCACCCCCTCCGGGCGCAGGTTGGCGCCGTTCAGAATCAGCTTTTCCACATACCCCGGATATTTCAGGGCGAAGAGCATGGCGATGTTTCCCCCGTCGGAGAACCCCAGCAGGTGGCATTTTTTGATCTGCATCCGCTCCAGAAAGCTCTTCAAATCGTCGGCGAACTGCTCCAGGGTAAAGGGGCGGTTGCCACGCTCCGACGCCCCGTGGCCCCGGGTGTCCGGGCAGATGACCCGGAAGTGCTGGGAAAAGGGCTCCATCTGGTGTTCAAAATAGGTGTGGTCCTCCCCGTTGCCGTGGAGCAGGAGGAGGGGGAAGCCCTTTCCCTGTTCTACATAGTGCAGACGAATGTCCATTTAACGCGCCTCCTCCAGCCGCTTCCAGAATTCCTTGGGCTTCATCCCGCCCATCCACCGCCGGCAGTCTCCGCCCCGGCCCTCCTCAAAGTGGCAGGCGGCGGCGTAGTCACAGAACCGGCAGGCGTTTTTGTCCTCCCCCCGCCAGAAGGGGTCCGCGGCGATGTTCCCCGCGGCAATTTCCCCGGAAATCTCCCGCAGAACCCGCTGGACGTGCGCCCCCAGCTTTCCCAGCTGCTGGACGCTGACCAGGGCATCCCCGGTGACCGCGCCGGTGGTTTTGGAGATTTTCAGGGGCAGGAACCGGTAGCCCCCGGCGGCGGGGGCCTCCATGGCGCGGAGCACCTCCGGCCGCTCCAGCACCAGGCCGCTGCGTTTGAGCTGCTTGTCCACCAGGGCTTGCCAGGTCTCTTCGTCCATCGCCCGGCTGCCCTTCAGAATGGCGTCCCGGGCGGGGAGGTACAGTACCCCCGCGCTCTCCACCGGCAGGCCGTACAGGGCCTGGCCGTTCTTTTCCAGGGTGAACAGATACAGCAGCATCTGAAGGCCCAGGCCGTGATAAATATCCGATAGATCAAAGGACTTCCGGCCGGTTTTGTAGTCCACCACCCGCAGGTACAGCCGCCCGTCGTGGACCCAGCCGTCCACCCGGTCCACAAAGCCGGTGACCTGGAGCTTGACCCCGTGGGCGGTGAATTCAATGGGGGGCAGCTGCTTGCCTTTTCCAAAGCCCAGCTCGAAGGAGTAGGGCCGGAATTGGGACGCGGCCAGCTCCTGGACCATATTTTCCACCACCGCCAGCACCCCCCGGCACAGCCGGACAAACAGGTATTGAAACCGCGGCGTCTGCTGCTCCAGCCCCCCCAGCTTCTCCCGGACGTACTGCTCCACCGCCTGATTGGTCAACGCGGCCAGCCGCTCCCGCCAGCCCCCCTCCGGTCCCTGGGCGAAGTCCGTCTGCTGCAAGACCCGCTCCAGAACGAAGTGGACGAAGGTGCCGTACTCCGGGGCGGCGAAGCCGGCGGGCTTCCGGGGCTGGGCTTTTAGTCCAAAGCGCATGAAGTAGGAGAAGTGACAGGAGTTATACAGGTCCATCCGGGAGGCGGACATGGGCACACTGGTCCCATACAGGCCGTCCACCGCCTGCCGGGACAGCTCCCCGCGGACCCAACTCCCGGCCCGGTCCAGCCGCTCCAGAGCCGGGGCAAAATCCGGCAGCTGCGCCAGAGCCCGCCGGGCGGCGGAGCTGCGGCCTGCCTGTTCCAGAGCGGGCAGGGGAGCGCACAGACGGAACTGTTCCTGTAAATCTTCCTCTTGTACCGGCCGCAATTCCGGGAATAATACCTGCAGGCGCTCCGCCAAAAAGCTGGGGCGGCACGCCTCCCCGTCCGCGCCCTGGCGGGGCCAGGAGATGGACAGGCTCTGGCTGGGCTGGGCACAGGTGAGGTAGACGGTGGTCATCTCCCGATAAAGCAGCTCCTCGCTGGTCTGGTGCAGCTCCACCCCGCACAGGGACAGCAGGGCACGGTCGTTGTCGGACAGCAGGCCCTCCGGGGCGCTGGCCAGGGGGATGGAGCTGTTGTCCGCCCCCAGAAGAAACAGGGCCTTTACCCGGTGGCCCGTTTGACGGGTGGTTTCCCCGGCGCTCACTTGGTCCAAGGCTACCGGAATGGTCCCCACGCTGTACTGGGACAGCACCAGCCGCAGCAGGCTGGAAAACTCCTCCAGCTCCATAGGGGTATCCCCCAGCAGCTGGGCGCACTGCTCCAGCCCCAGACACAAAATATCCCAAAGCTGGCGGTACTCCTCCGCCAAGGCCTGTTCGCCCCGCTCATCCAGGTCCAGGGCCCGGCTCTCCAGCTGCCGGGGCAGCTCAACCGCCTCCAGAAAGCGGTACAGGGCCATTGCCTGCCCCTGGCCGGTGCGGACGGGATTTTTCCCCAAAGCCTCCAGAGGGGCGGCGACCCGCCGGCGCAGCCGGTCCAGCTCCGCCACCTGCTGCCGGTCCTCCTCCTCCCAGTCGAAGCCGTAGCCCTGGGGGTGCATGGTCCAGGGCTTTCGCTGGGTCCAGCGGCTGCCCCGGATGTCCCATTTCAGTGCGTAGTTTTCCAGCAAATCCCGCTCCTGGGCGCCCATCCAGGTCAGGCCGGTTTTCAGGTAGCGGAACAGGTCCTCATACCGCCAGCCCCCCACGATGGTATCCAGCGCCGCCGTTACCAGGGCCATCACCGGCTTATCCAGAATGCCCGTCATAGCCGAGCAGAACACCGGCACCCCATACCGGGGGAACACCGACTGGATCAGCCCGCTGTACCGCCCAAAATTCCGGGCGGCGACCCCGATGTCCCGGAAGCGCAGGCCCTCCTCCCGGACCAGGCGCAGAATTTCCGCTGCGGTCCGCTCCACCTCTCCCCGGGGGGTGAGGGCGGAGTACAGGGCGATTCCGGCAGGGGGGGCCTGGAATACGGCGGGTTCTTTGCCAAACAGGTGGGCCTCCAGAAAGATCAGGGCCGGGGTCTTGGCCCCCTCCGGGGGCAGGACGGCCTCCACCTGGCTGGGAATGCCCTCCAGCTGGGCCAGCCGCAGCAGGGAAGCCCCGGTGCGCCGGGCGGGGGAGAAGATCCCCGCGCCTCCTTCGTCCTCCTCCAGGTGGTCGCAGGTAAGGGCGGCGGTGACGCTGTGGGCCTGCCGCAGCAGCAGGCGCAGCAGCTGGAGCTGTTGGGGGGTAAAGTCGGTAAAGCCGTCCAGCCAGATGTCCGTGCCCGCCGCCCAGGCCGTTTTGCTCAGCCTGTCCGCCGCCCGGGTCAGCCGGTCCCGGGGGTCCCAGGCGATCTGGGCGGCCAGCGCGTCGTAAGCCCCGCAGATCAGGCCCAAATCCCGCAGCTTGTCCCCGTCGGGGCCTTCGGCCTCCTCTCCCGCCCGGCGCAGCTGCTCCGGGGTGACGCAGCCGCTTTTCAGCTCGTCCAGGGTGGCCAGCAGGGCGGTGAGAAAGGCCGGCTTGCGGGAGGGCCGGGTATACACCCGCAGTTCCCCCGCCGCCGCCTGAATGGCCCGGTGCATCAGCAGAATCCGGCCCCCCTGATCCAGCTCCGGCTCTCCCATGCCACCCGCGGCCATGAAAATCCGGTTGGCCAGGCGGCTGAAGGACAGCACCTCCCCATAGAGGGAGACGGTGTCCCCTCCCGCCCGGCACAGAGCCCGCTCCATCTCGTGGGACTGCTGCTCGGGCACCAGCAGAATCTGGGGGCGGTGCCGGCCCGCCTCCACCAGCCGATGGAGCAATTGTGTGGTTTTTCCGCAGCCGGCCCGGCCAATCATTAAATGCAGCATGATGTTTCCTCCAAGAAATACTTGCTCTATTTTAACATATCAAGTACAATAGAATCAATCGCAAAATAGAAATCAGGTGTATATGATGGAAATCCGTACTGCCGTCCCCGGGGATTTGCCGGCCTTCGCCGCCCTGTGGGAGCTGGCCTTTCACGACAGCCCGGAGGTAATCCGCTTTGTCTTTGAACAATTTGTCCACCCGGAAAATGTCTATCTGGAGGAGGAGGACGGGGCCCTGCTGGCCATTTTGTCCGCGGTTCCCGGGCAGGTGGGGGAGGACAGAGGCTCCTACTTCTACGGTCTGGCCACCCAGCCCCAGGCCCAGGGCCGGGGGATTATGACCCGGCTGATGGATCAGGTGTGCGCCCTTCTGGGGGAGCGGGGGCAGAAATTTGTCTGCCTGGTCCCCGCCAGTGAGTCCCTCTTCGGCTACTACGCCCAGCGGGGGTTCGAGACGGCCTTCTACCGGCTGGCCGGGACCTACACCGGCACAGACAAGCCCCTGCCAAACTTCGTGGCCGGTCCCTTCCGACCGGGGCAGAAGCTGGCCCCGGTGCAGTTCTGTTTTGATCCCACTTACGAGCGGGCCATGATTGACAGTCTGGGGGCCGTTCATATTCAGACCCAGTCCGGCTACGGGGCCTTTATGCCGGCGGGGGACAAGTGGTTTTGCCTGGAGCTCACCCACCCGGAGGTACTGGACTGCGCCTTGGCGGTGTGCGATGTGCGGGAAATTCAGCTGCGCTGCCCCGCCCTGCCCGCCCTGGAGGGACTGGGCAAAAAAATTCCCCACGGGATGCTTCGGGCCCTGGACCCGGAATTTGCCTGGGAAACCCTCTATCTGTCGCTGGATGGAAGTTTATAGAAATTGGAGGCAAGGTTTATGACTATTTTAAATATGCTCCCGCTCCAGGGAGACGAGAAAGAGCGTTTTGAGGCTCTGGCCCCGGAGGCGGATCACATTTATGCCGGACGGCGGTCCGTAACGCCGGAGCAGCTGGCCCGGGCGGAGGTCATTCTGGGCTGGCCCCGGGCCAGGGATCTGTGCCACGCGGCAAATTTGAAGTGGCTGCACTCCCTGTGGGCGGGGACGGACGAGTACACCGCTCCCGGCATCCTGCCGGAGGGAGTCCGCCTCACCAGCTCCGCCGGGACAAACGCCCGGTCGGTAGCGGAGCATATGCTTGCCAGCCTGCTTGCCCTCTTCCGGCAGCTCCCGCTGTGCCAGGACCAGCAGCGCGCCCACCTGTGGCGGGAGATGAAAGAAATGCGCACGCTGTTGAACGCCCAGGTGCTTGTGGTGGGCGCGGGCCATGTGGGGAGTGTCTTTGCCGGGATGTGCCAAGGGCTGGGGGCCCACACCACCGGGCTGAAACGAACCGTCCGGGGAGATATCCCCGGTTTCGACCAAGTGCGGCCCATTTCAGAGCTGGACATCCTGCTGCCGGAGGCGGACGTGGTGGCTCTGACCCTGCCCCAGACCCCGGAGACCATCGGACTGATGAACAGGGAGCGGATTGGCTTGATGAAGGAGGGGGCCGTCCTCCTCAGTGCCGGGCGCGGGACGGCGCTGGACCAAAAAGCGCTGGCTCAAGCCCTCCAGGAGGGGCGCTTGTGGGGGGCCGCGCTGGATGTCACCGACCCGGAGCCTCTGCCGGAGGACCACTTTTTGTGGGATACGCCCCGGCTGCTGCTCACCCCCCATGTGGCCGGTGGAATGCGGCTGGAGCTGACCCGGAGCAACTGTATCGAATTGGCCCTGGAAAATTTGAGGCGCTATTTCAATGGGGAAGCGCTGAAAAACCGGGTGCAATAAAAAATCTCCCGGCCCAGGCCGGGAGATTTTTTATAGCTTGTCCTTACTTCGCAGCCTTCGCGGCCTTGACAGCCTCGATCAGCAGGGGGGTGACCTTGAACAGGTCGCCGCAGATGCCGTAATCGGCGATCTCGAAGATGGGGGCAGTCTCGTTCTTGTTCACCGCAATGATGCACTCGGAGTCCTGCATACCAGCCTTGTGCTGGATAGCGCCGGAGATGCCCAGAGCCACATAGATCTTGGGGTGAACGGTCTTGCCGGTCTGACCAACCTGATGGTCGGCGGACAGCCAGCCGGAGTCGATGGTGGCACGGGAGCCGCCCACGACG
>CAJUPG010000054.1 GCA_910588455.1 uncultured Oscillospiraceae bacterium | reverse complement strand
CCCAGTTGTCGTTCAGAACCTTGGCGATGGGAGCCAGGCAGTTGGTGGTGCAGGAGGCGTTGGACACGAAGTTCATGTCGGTGGTGTACTTGTCCAGGTTCACGCCGGTGACGAACATGGGGGTAGCGTCCTTGGAGGGGGCGGACATAACAACCTTCTTGGCGCCCGCGTCCAGGTGGCCCTGGGCCTTCTCCTGGGTCAGGAACAGGCCGGTGGACTCCACCACGTACTCCGCTTCAATCTTGCCCCAGGGAATGTCGGCGGGGTTGCGCTCGGCGAAAATGGGAATCTCCTTGCCGTTGACCACGATGGCGTTCGCGGTGGAGCTGATCTCCGCGGCGCACTTGCCATGCATCGTGTCGTACTTCAGCATATAGGCCAGGTATTCGGCCGGGCACAGGTCGTTGATGCCCACGATCTCGATTTCAGGGAAGTTCAGGCTGGCGCGGAACACCATGCGGCCGATGCGGCCAAACCCGTTGATGCCAACTTTAATGCTCATGTGAAAGACTCCTTTGCTCTTAAATTTGATCGTACATATTATATCCCGTTTTTTACCGGTTTGCATAGTGGCTTTTTCGCCAGTTTTATAAAAATTTTCCGGCCAATTTTCGCCATTCGGCCCGTTCGACAAAATTTGACATTTTTTACGTTTTTCCTCTTGTTGCCGCTGGAAGTTTTTGATATACTGGATTTTAACTGTTAATGGCGAGGTGTATTTTGCGTATGCTATAAGCACAGTGGAATTTTTGCCGGGAGGTTGCCGCCTTGATGAAAAGCGATTTGTTACTGGAGAATATGACTGAGCCCGCCTTTGTCGTTTCGGACGACCGGGTGGTGTATGCCAGCCCCAGCGCCCGTTATTTTCTGCCTGAGCTGGTCCCGGAAGAGCCTGTGCCTGATTATCTGGACATTGTAAAGCCCAGAGGGGAGTTTTCCCGAGGGGGTCTGGACTACTTTTACCACAGGATCGACTCCGCAGAGGGATCTATGGTGTTGTTCTGGCCCAAAATCCAGCAGGTGCTCACCGGCTGGCAGGTAGAGGGGGTCATCCGGCAGATGCGGGAGCTTCTGGCCCGCATGATGCTCTCCGGGCGGACGGCGGACGGGGCCTTCCGCCGGGATTTCTGCCAGATGTTCCGTCTGGTGGACCATATGGACTTTCTTTACCGGGCCAGCCGGGAGGACGACATCCAGTTTCAGCCCATTACCATGGATCTGGCGGGACTGTGCCGCCGGACCATGGGGGAAGCCGCACCTCTGCTGCACGCGGCGGGGGTGGAAACCCAGCTGGAAATCAGCTGTGCTTCCATGCTGATTTCCGGCGACCCGGAGCTGCTGCAGCAGATGCTCTACGGGCTGTTCTCCAACGGCGCCAAGGCGGTGCAGCGGGACGGAGGACAGCTGTATATGCGCCTGCGCCCCCTGGCGGGGCACGCCCTGCTCACGGTGTCCAATGTAGATAGCCTGGGGGCGGAGGAGAGGATGCTGTCTCTGGTGCCGGACCGGAACGTGGACCAGCCCCCGCGGCCTGAGGATGGTGCGGGCATGGGCCTTGCCATGATCCGGCACATCGCCCACCTCCACGGCGGGGCTGTGCTGACCGAGCGGCGGGGGGAGCAGATGGTCGCCTGTGTGCGCCTCCCCACCGGCCCCCTGAATTCCCGGCTTCAGGTCCGCAGCCCCCGGATGGAGACCGGCGGCGGCATTCCCATGGTGGTGGTGGAGCTGTCCGACGTGCTTCCGGCCAGCGTGTATGAGATGGAGGATTTTTTGGAGTAGGGACAGCTTTCTCTCCTGCGGCATAGAATAGAGCAGCCTGTATTGATTGGAGGGAATGTGGGAGAGTCCAGGGATTCTCCCGTTTAGCCTATGGCTGCTTATGATGAATATACCCCCGTAATTCCCCTGCCAAATCCCGGTGAGGGAGGGCCGGTCTATCCCGGCGATGGACCGGCTGACGAGCCTGTCATTCCTCTGCCCAACCCCGGCGAAGGGGGACCGGTCTATCCGGGGCCGGATTTCCCCGATTACCCTACCTACCCTACCTACCCTACCTACCCCGCGCCGCCCAACCGGCCCTCCGGCCGGGCCCGTGTGCGGTTTCTCCACGCCGGCTACGGCTATGGCCCCTTCCGCATTGCCGTAAGCGGCCGGCGGCTGGCCAGCTCCCTGCGCTACGGCGGCCTGTCCGGCTACAGCCAGGTGCCCGCCGGCTACCAGACGGTTACGGTAAGCGGCACCAACGGGTACGTTTACCTGCAAAAGAGCATCCCCTTCCCCGCCGGGTCCATCAGCACCATCGCCGTCATTAACACCGCCGGCGGCCTGGACCTGCTGCAAATCACCGACAGCTGCTGCACCCCCCGAAACGGCATGGGGTCCTTCCGGGTGAGCAATCTGGCTCGGAACAGCAGTCCCATGGACGTTCTGCTGGGGGACGGCCGGGTGGTCTACGCCGACGTCCGCTTTAAGGAGACCACCGCCTATAAGGAAATCCGGCCCGGCGAGTACCAGTTCCTGTTCGCCGCCACCAACCAGGGGGCCATGCCCGCCTGGATGGACATCGAAACGCTGGACCCCGCGTGGCTGGACATGGACCCGCCCTACAACACGGCGGCCACCCAGTATGTGAACGTATCCGCCCGCAGCAATTACACCGTGTTCCTCCTGTCCGCCGGAAGCCAGCGCAACGACATTCAAACCCTTCTGGTGCAGGACCGGTAACACCGTCGGAAGCCAGAACCAAACCGCATGGCGCAAACGCGCCATGCGGTCCTTTTCTACCGGTGATACAGTTTGTCGTTGACCTGATACTGGGGCTGGCAGGTGAGCTGGAGCCCCAGCTTTTTATAGGTGCTCTCATCCGGCGGCGAGAGCATCACCGAACAGTGGGCCTGGCAGCCCTTCAGCTGGGCCAGACATTCCAGGGCCGCGGCCGCCCGGGGGTCGGAATTGGCCGACGACGCCAGGGCAATGAGCACCTCGTCGCTGTGGAGCCGGGGGTTGCTGGAGCCCAGATAGCGGACCTTCACCGTCTGAATGGGTTCAATGGCGGACTGGGAAATCAGATGGACGCCGTGGCCCCCCGCGCCGGACAGGGTTTTCAGGGCATTGAGCAGGGCGGCGGCGGAGCAGCCCATCAGCTCGGAGGTTTTCCCCGTTACAAGGGCCCCGTCGGGCAGCTCGATGGCCATGGCCGGCTCCCCCGTGGCCTCGGCCTTCTCCCTGGCGGCGCGGACCACCGGGCGCAGCTGGGCGGTGACGCCCGCCTTCTGCATCAGCAGCTCCAGCTTGTAAACGGTGTTCTCGTCCCCCTTGCCCTGGCGCAGCTGGCACCGGGCGTCGAACCACCGGCGGATAATCTCCTGCCGGGCGGCCTCCTGGACCGCACCGTCGTCCACAATGCACCGCCCCGCCATATTCACCCCCATATCTGTGGGGGATTTGTAGGGGCTTTCCCCGGTGATTTTTTCAAACATGGCCGCCAGCACCGGGAACACCTCCACGTCCCGGTTGTAGTTCACCGTGGTCACTCCGTAGGCATGGAGGTGGAAGGGGTCGATCATGTTTACGTCGTCCAAATCCGCGGTGGCGGCCTCATAGGCCAGGTTGACCGGGTGCTCCAGCGGCAGGTTCCATACGGGGAAGGTCTCGTACTTGGCGTATCCGGCGCAGACCCCCCGCTTGTACTCGTGGTAGAGCTGGCTGAGGCAGGTGGCCATTTTGCCGCTGCCGGGGCCGGGGGCGGTGACCACCACTAGGGGGCGGGTGGTCTCGATATAGTCGTTTTTCCCAAACCCCTCGTCGCTGACAATGTGGGCGATGTTGTGGGGGTAGCCGGCGATGGGGTAGTGGCGGTACACCCGGATGCCCAGCCGCTCCAGCCGGGTCTGGAAGGCGTCGGCGGCGCACTGGCCCTTGTATCGGGTGACCACCACTCCGCCCACGTACAGGTCCATCCCCCGGAACGCGTCAATGAGCCGCAGCACGTCGCTGTCGTAGGGGATACCCAGATCCCCCCGGACCTTGTTGTTTTCAATGTCGGCGGCGTTGATGACCAAAATAATCTCCGCCTTGTCCCGCATTTCCGCCAGCATCCGGATCTTGCTGTCCGGCTCGAAGCCCGGCAGCACCCGGGAGGCGTGGTAGTCGTCAAACAGCTTGCCGCCGAACTCCATATAGAGCTTGCCGCCGAAGTGGGCGATACGCTCCTCAATGTGCCGGGACTGTAATTGCAGGTACTTTTGATTGTCAAAGCCTTCCTGATGCACGGCGATTCCCCCTTTTTCCTGTTTATTTTACGGCCTGTCCCGCCGGATGTCAACGGTGAATTGACTTCAAACGGAAAGTATGGCATAATGGCCTCACCGAAACAAAGAGAGAGGATTTTTCGCTTTATGACGCTGCAAGAACTGCTCCCCATCTGGCTTATTGTGTGCCCTCTGGTCTTTCTGGCGGGCCTCATCGACTCGGTTGCGGGAGGCGGGGGGCTCATCTCCCTGCCCTCCTACCTCATTGCCGGCCTGCCCGCCCCCCTGGCCCTGGGCACCAACAAGTGCGGCAACGCTTTCGGCACCTTCCTGGCCACCGGCCGTTTTCTCAAACAAAAGCAGCTCCACGCCCCCACCGCCGCCGCCGCCGCTATCGCCGCTCTGGCGGGCTCCGCTCTGGGCTCCCAGCTGGCCATGCGGGTGGCCGCCCAGTTTTTGAACTATCTGTTGCTGGCGGTGGTCCCCATTCTGGGGGGCTTTATCCTCTTCCAGCCCCAGCTGGGGGCGGAGGACAAGACCGACCGGCACTCCCCCAGGGCTCTGATGGCCATCTCCGTGGGCATCGGCTTTGTGGTGGGGGGCTATGACGGCTTTTTCGGCCCCGGCGCGGGCACCTTTATGATGCTGGCCTTCACCACCCTGGCGGGCTTCGACCTGCTGCGGGCCTCCGGCAACACCAAGGTGGTCAACTCCGCCTCCAACGCCGCCTCTCTGGTCACCTTCGCTCTGGCGGGACAGGTGGTCTGGGCGGTGGGGATTCCGGCGGCCCTGTGCAACATTTTGGGCAGCTACATCGGCTCCGGCCTGGCCCTGAAGGGCGGGGCCAAAATAATCCGGCCCATGTTCTTCGTGGTGCTGGCTCTGCTGGCCGTCAAATTGATTACGGACTTAATTTAGGAGGTCGCTTCACTATGTATCATACCATCGGTTTCATCGGCACCGGCACCATGGGGGGCGTTCTGGCCCGGGCCGCGTCCAAGGGCAGCCCGGATTCCCGGCTGTTTTTCGCCAACCGGACCCCCTCCAAGGCCCAGGCTCTGGCGGAGGAGCTGGGCGGAACCGCGGTCTCCAATGAGGAGATTGCCCAAACCTGCTCTTTGATCTTTTTGGGCGTAAAGCCCCAAATGATGGAGGAAATGCTTCAGGGCATCGCCCCCGCCCTGGCCGCCCGGAAGGACCGCTTCGTGCTGGCCACCCTGGCCGCCGGACTGAAAGCCCGGCGCATTCAGGAGCTGGCCGGCCTGGACTGCCCGGTCATCCGGCTGATGCCCAACACCCCCGCCGCCGTGGGCTGCGGGGTGATCCAGGTGTGCGGCCTGGGGGTTTCGGAGGGGGAGCTGGCGGCATTTCAGACTCTGCTGGCTCCCGCCGGACTGGTGGACCCCGTGGGGGAAGGGCTCATTGACGCGTCCAGCGCTCTGTCCGGCTGCGGACCGGCCTTCTGCGCCCTGTTCCTGGAGGGCCTGGCCGACGGCGGGGTGGCCTGCGGCCTGCCCCGGGACAAGGCCCTGGCCTATGCCGCCCAGACCATGATGGGCACCGCCCGGCTGATGATGCAGACCGGTGTCCACCCCGGGGCGCTGAAGGATGGGGTGTGCTCCCCCGGCGGGAGCACCATCCAGGGAGTGCGGGCCCTGGAGCGGGCCGGAGTGCGCTCCGCCGCCCTTGAGGCGGTGACGGCGGCCTTTGAAAAGACGCTGGAATTGGGAAAACGGTAACCGTGACAATAAGGAGGCAAAGCTATGCGCGCAGTCATTAAAGTCGGAACCTCCACCCTGGCCCACGCCACCGGGCGGCTGAACATCCGCCGTGTGGAGGAGCTGGTAAAGGTTTTGAGTGATCTGAAAAACGCCGGACACGAGATTATTCTCGTCTCCTCCGGGGCCATCGGCATGGGGGTGGGAAAGCTGATGCTCCCGGGCAAGCCCGCCGATATGCCCACCAAGCAGGCCGCCGCCGCCGTGGGCCAGTGCGAGCTGATGTATACCTATGACAAGCTCTTCACCCAGTACAACCACACCGTAGCCCAGATTCTGCTGACGGGCCAGGACGTGGAGGACCCGGAGCGCCGGCAGAACTTTGAAAACACCATGGAGCGCCTGCTGGAGCTGGGGGCCCTGCCCGTGATTAACGAAAACGACACCGTGGCCACCGCCGAGATTAAAGTGGGCGACAACGACACCCTGGGGGCCATTGTGGCCTGCTCCGTCCGGGCGGACCTGCTGGTGCTCCTCAGCGACATTGAGGGGCTCTACACCGCCGACCCCCGGAAGGACCCCGCCGCCAGGCTCATTCCCGTGGTGGAGGAGGTGACCCCGGAGATCGAGGCCCTGGCCGGAGGGGTGGGCAGCGGCCTTGCCACCGGCGGCATGGCCACCAAGCTCCGGGCGGCCAAAATGGTCAACGGGAAGGGCTGCGACATGATTATCACCAACGGCGAGCGCCCCCAGGTCCTTTACAACATTTTGGAGGGCAAAGAGGCGGGCACCCGGTTTTCAGCCCGGCGCTGACATACGCTCCTCCAGCAGCTGACGGAACAGCTCCATGGCCGGGGTGACCCAGCGGTTTTTGTGCCAGGCGCACAGGACCGGACAGCGGATCCCGGAGATCGGCGCGGGCAGTTCGACCAGCTGCCCGGCGTCCAGCTCATCCCGGGCGGCAAACCGGGGCAGAAAGGTGAAGCCCAGATTGGACATCACGCACCGCTTGATGGTCTCAATGCTCCAAAGCTCAATGGTCTCCTCCAGGGCAATGCTCCGCTCCCGGAGATAGTCCTCCAGCCGGCGGCGGAACAGGCTGTCCGGCTCGTCGGTAATCAGGGAGACCGGCTTGCGCTGGTTCGGGGTGGTAAAATCCCGGTGGGCAAACTCCGGAGCCGCCAGGAGGATAATTTCGTACTCCCCCAGGGGCCGGGTCTGGAGCACATCCCGGCTCCACCCCATATCGTAGCCCACCCCCAAATCGCACACCCCGGCCCGGAGATTTTCGGGAATTTTCATGCAGTTCCGGCTGCGGATCACCAGCTTGACCTGGGGGGCCAGCCGGCGGAACTTCTGAATCACCGGCTGCATCCGGTAGCACAGCAGGGTTTCCGCCATATCTACGCGTAATGTCCCCGCCGCCTCCCGGCCCTTCTGGCCCACCGCCTCCAGCTGCTGGGCAAGCTGAAGCAGCTGCCGGGACTGGGACAGCACCTGTTCTCCCATCTGGGTGAGCACCATCCGCCGCCCCACCCGCTCCAGCAGGGGGACCCCCAGGGACTGCTCCAGCTGGTGGATCTGCACGGTGACCGTGGACTGGGTATAGCCCAAAAAATCCGCTGCCTTCTGATAGCTCCCCTGGTCCGCCACCGCCAAAAAGGTCTTTACATTCTTCAACTCCAGCATAAGCACTCCTCCCATCAAACCATTGGTTTTATCAATAGTATACTTGAAAAACATTTGCTTTTCAAATGTTTTCTTCTCTGCTACAATAGCCCCACTGAAACAAAGAAAGGACGGTGGCGGCTATGCCCGTTTCGTTGATTCCCTCGTTTTTGGCCTACTGCTTTGTGGGAGGCATCACCCCCGGCCCCGCGAATCTCTGTTCCCTCAGCGCCGCCCTGCGCTATGGCAGGGCCCCGGCCTTACGACAGTGGCGGGGGCTGTTCTGCGGCTTCTTCCTGGACTCTATGGGGGCGGTGGCCCTCACCTGGCCGCTGGGCGCGGCCCTGAACGAGTATGTGGGGATGCTCTCCTGGGTGGGGGCGGCCTATCTGCTTTGGATGGCCTGGCATATGCTGCGCCCCTCCGCCGCCGGTCCGGACCGGGACCCCGCCGTCCCCTCCTTCCGGGGCGGACTGCTGGTCCAGCTGACCAACGTGAAGGTAATCCTATTCTGTCTGGCCGCTCTGAGCAGCTATGTGCTCCCCTACTCCCGCTCCCTGTGGGCCCTGCTGCCGGTGGGGCTCTTCCTCCCCCTCACCGGGCCCCTGTGCAATCTGGTATGGCTTTTCGCGGGGGCGTCCATGCAAAAACTGTTTGAACACCACCGCCGGACGGTGGACGTCGTGATGGCCCTCTCCCTGGTCCTGTGCGCCGTCAGCCTGGTCTGGCCCCATTAAAAAAGAGAGGTGAACGTCTATGACGACATTGGAACTGCTCCAACGGGCCAAAAAGGCCAAGAGCGCCATGGCCCTGGCGGACACGAAGGCGAAAAACACCGCCCTGCTGGCTATGGCGGACGCGCTGGAGGCGCAGCGGGAGGCCATTTTAGCGGCCAACCGCCTGGACCTGGAGGCCGCCCGGGGGACGGTCTCCGACGTAATGCTGGACCGGCTGGCCCTCTCCCCGGAGCGCATCGCCGGAATGGCCCAGGGGGTGCGGGAGGTCGCCGCCCTGCCCGACCCGGTGGGCACGGTGCTGGACCGGGTGCAGCGGCCCAACGGCCTGCTGGTGGAAAAGACCGCCACCCCTATGGGGGTCATCGCCATCATCTACGAGAGCCGCCCCAACGTCACCAGCGACGCCGCCGCCCTGGCCCTGAAGGCGGGCTCCGCCTGCGTCCTTCGGGGGGGCAAGGAGGCTCACCGCTCCGCCGCCGCCATTGTGGAGGCCCTGCGGGCCGGCTTATCCGCCGCCGCCCTGCCCCAGGACGCCCTGGGACTGGTGGAGGACACCACCCGCGGCAGCGCCCGCGAGCTGATGTGCGCCAACGGCCTGGTGGATCTGCTCATTCCCCGGGGAGGCGCGGGGCTCATCCGCTCCTGCGTGGAAAACGCCACCGTCCCCATCATTGAGACGGGCACCGGCATCTGCCACATCTATGTGGACAGGGACGCGGACCTGGACATGGCCCTGAACATCGTGGAAAACGCCAAGTGCAGCCGTCCCAGCGTGTGCAACGCCGCGGAGGTCTGTCTGGTCCACGAGAAGATTGCCGGGGAATTCCTGCCCCGGCTGGCCCGGCGGCTGAAGCAGGTGGAGCTGCGGCTGGATCCCAGGGCCGCCGCCGTAATTTCCGGCGTCCCCGCCGGGGAGCGGGACTTTGACACGGAGTTTCTGGACTATATCCTGGCGGTTAAGGTGGTATCCGGAGTGGAGGAGGCCATGGAGCACATCGCCGCCCACTCCACCCACCACAGCGAAGCCATCGTCACCCAAAGCCCGGAGACTGCCCGGACCTTCCTCCGGGGGGTGGACTCCGCCGCCGTCTATCACAACGCCTCAACCCGCTTTACCGACGGCGGGGAGTTCGGCCTGGGCTGCGAGATGGGCATCTCTACCCAGAAGCTCCACGCCCGGGGCCCCATGGGCCTGATGGAGCTGTGCACCTTCCGCTATCTGGTCCGGGGCCAGGGCCAGATCCGTTAAACATTAAGATTTTATAAAAACATCATTTTCCACATGACAAACAGGAATTTTTGCGGTATCATGGAGCTAGAAATTCATGTGAAAGGGGCTTGATCGTCATGAACTACTATCTGAAGGAGTTTGTCCGCACCACGGGGGAACTTCTGGACTCCCAGCCGGTACGGTCCATGGGCCAATGGAAGCACCACGGCCGGGTGACCTGCCTGGATCATTCCCTGTTTGTGGCCTACTGGTCCTACCGGTGCGCCCGGCTGCTGGGCCTGGATGCGGAGGCCGCAGCCCGGGGCGGACTGCTCCACGACCTGTACCTGTACAATCCCAAGGACAAATCCGCCCACCCGGGCAACCAGTGCTTTGACCACCCCCGGGCCGCCGCCCGGAACGCCGCCAAGCTCACTACCCTGAGCAAAAAAGAGCGCAACATCATTCTGTCCCATATGTGGCCCCTGGGGGGTGCCCTGCCCCGGTCCATCGAGGCCTGGCTGGTGGACCTGGTGGACACCTTATGCGCAGGCGTGGAGTTCTCCCACCTGTACCACCCCCGCCGCCTGCGGGAGCAGCTGGGCGTGAAGCCCATCGTACCTGAGCCGGAGCTGGCCCAGGCGTCATAACCCCCCCCTGCAATTCAGGTCTTGACATTAAAATTTCTCCTTACTATAATAGACGTTGTCACGTTGCCCACCCGGCAGGGTGGGCAGCATTTTTGCGCAAAAGAGAGGAGTGTGCGATGTATGAGTGAACGTCCCCAGGGCGCACCGGAGAACAAAATGGGAGTTATGCCCGAAAATAAGCTGCTGATTAGTATGGCGGTGCCCATTATGATCTCCATGCTGGTGCAGGCCTTCTACAACGTGGTGGACAGTATTTTTGTGGGCCAGCTGAGCGAAAATGCTCTGAACGCCGTCTCTCTGGCCTTTCCAATCCAGAATCTGATGATCTCTGTGGCGGTGGGCACCGGCGTGGGCATCAACGCCCTGCTGTCCAAGAGCCTGGGGGAAAAGAAACAGGATATGGTGAACAGGACTGCCATGAACGGCCTGTTCTTGACCCTGCTGAGCTACCTGCTCTTCGCCGTTATTGGCCTGACCTGCTCGGGGCTGTTTTTCCGGGCCCAGACCGACATTTCGGAGATCCTGGACTATGGGCGGGACTATATGTTCCTGTGCTGCACCCTGTCCTTCGGGCTGTTCTTCTCCATTGCCTTTGAGCGGACCCTCCAGTCCACCGGGCGGACCTTCTACACCATGGTGTCCCAGGCCACCGGCGCCATTATAAACATCATTCTGGACCCGATTTTAATCTTCGGCCTGTTCGGCCTCCCCCGGCTGGAGGTGGCCGGCGCCGCCTGGGCCACGGTCATTGGCCAGATCATCGGCGGATGCCTGAACCTGTACTGCAATTTGCGGCACAATCCGGACATCCAGTTCCGCCTGAAGGGGTTCCGGCCCTCCGCCCCCATCATCCGGAACATTTACAGCGTGGGGGTGCCGTCCATTATCATGTCCTCCATCGGCTCGGTGATGGTGTTCGGCATGAACAAGATTCTCATTGCCTTTACTCCCACGGCTACGGCGGTGTTCGGGGTGTACTTCAAGCTGCAATCCTTCATCTTTATGCCGGTATTCGGCCTGAACAACGGCATGGTGCCCATTGTGGCCTACAACTACGGGGCCCGGAAGCCGGGACGCATCGTCAAGACCATCAAGCTGAGCCTCTGCTACGCGGTCAGCCTGATGGTAATCGGATTCCTGATTTTTCAGATTTTCCCCGCCCAGCTTTTGTCCATGTTTGAGGCGGAGGACGCCACCGGGGATCTCATCCGCATCGGCGTGCCCGCCCTGCGGACCATCTCCATCAGCTTTCTGTTCGCCGGGTTCTGCATTGTGCCCTCCGGCGTGTTCCAGGCCCTGGGCCACGGAGTGTTCAGTATGCTGGTCTCCTTTGCCCGGCAGCTGGTGGTGCTGCTCCCTGCCGCGTTTGTCCTGTCGAAAATCCACGGGCTGGACACGGTCTGGTGGGCCTTCCCTCTGGCGGACATCGGCGCGGTGGCCCTGAGCGTTTTCTTCCTGCGTCGGGTCTACCGCCAGGAGATCCAGCCCCAGTGGGACGGGAACGAGCCGGCTTCGTCAAAAACTTAACAAAAAATTTAACAAATCCCGCTGGAAAACCGGGCCGTTTCATGGTACAATATGCAACAGAAAGGCTGCATACTTGAAGAAGGAGGTCTCTTTATTGAAAACAATTCCTACATACAGCGGGACTCTGCGCAGTCATCTGCTTACCATTCCCAGCGTCATTTCCCAGTGCAGCGGCATCCGGGTGTTTGGCCGGCGGATTAAATCCCTGGTGTTCACCACCGACGTGGCCATCATCAAAAACGTCAACGCGGACGCCATTATCGCGGTGTACCCCTTCACCCCCCAGCCCGCCATCACCCAGGCCATCATCAACGTATCTGACGTGCCGGTCTTTGTGGGGGTGGGCGGCGGTATGACCAACGGGGACCGCTCGGTGCGTCTGACCCAGGACGCGGAGAATCAGGGGGCCTACGGCGTGGTGGTCAACGCCCCCATCACCACCGAGACCATCTCCAAGATGAAGGCCCTGGTGGACATCCCGGTCATCACCACCATCGTGTCCGACGGCATGGACGTAGCTGCCCGGATTAAGGCGGGGGCGGATATTCTCAACGTATCCGGCGCCTCCAAAACTCCGGAGATCGTGGCCAAGCTGCGCCGGGAGTTCCCGGACGTGGCCATCATCGCCACCGGCGGCCCCAGGGAGGAGGACATTCTCCGGACCATCGAAGCGGGGGCCAACGCCATCACCTACACGCCCCCCACCACCGGGGAGCTGTTTGTGCCCATCATGCGGGAACACCGGAAAAATTTCGCGGCGGAAAAACTTTGAAATTTTTTTCAAAAACCTGTTGACATTTCGGGACGAATCCAGTATACTAATGCTTGCCCTGTTTCAGTGGAAAACAGACGGCGGCATAGCTCAGTTGGCTAGAGCATTCGGTTCATACCCGGAGTGTCACTGGTTCGAATCCAGTTGCCGCTACCAAAAAGCGGTACCCAAGGGATACGCCAGTTACCCCTTGGGTACCACCCCCCGGAACCTAATGTTCTGCGGGTCACAAGGCCCGTTGGTCAAGTGGTTAAGACACCGCCCTTTCACGGCGGTAACACGGGTTCGAGTCCCGTACGGGTCACCATAGGTCATATCCCCAAAAGGGGTTGACAATATGGAGGCATAGCTCAGCTGGTAGAGCGTCCGCCTCACACGCGGAAGGTCACAGATTCGAGTTCTGTTGTCTCCACCAGAAAAAGTTCCGAAATTGCAAGGTTTCGGAACTTTTTCTTTGTTTTTTACATCAAAAAAGTTGCAAGTCTTATAAATGTCCCGCAAATGTCCCGCAACGCTCCCTAAAACAGCATCTGATCCATCACCTTGCCCAGCCGGTTCATGTCCCCGTTCAGTACATGACCGTACACGTTCAGCGTCGTAGTAATATCGCTGTGTCCCAGCCATACCTGAATATCTTTGGCATCACAACCGCCCTTGCGCAAAGCATATACAGCCGAATGGCGCAGGTCATGGAACCGAATGACCGGGAGCTTGGAGTTCTTCAGCACCCGCTGGAAGTGGTGGGTCACAAAATCCGGATTGATGGGTGTGCCGTCTCTCTGTACGCAGATATAACCGCTGTCCGTGTAACCACTTCCCAGGAGTTTCTTGTCCTCCTCCTGGCGTTTTTTTACGTTCAGAAGGTAAGCCCTCATACCTTGGGTGAGAGGCAGCAGGCGATTGCTGGTGGCCGTTTTTGTATTGTTCGCATAGATGATATTTCCGTTATCCACAACAGCGGTGTGACGCACATGGATGGTATCGGTATCAAAATCCACAGCGTCCCAGCGCAGGCCACAGACCTCGGAGCGTCGCAGGCCATAGGTTGCAGTGATATAGACCGGGACCTCCAAAGGATCGCCTTGAAACATCCTCAAAAGATCTTTTGTCTGTTCCGGAGTAAAGGCTTTGGCTCCTGTGTACTTCCGCTTAGAGGGAAGGTCCGTCTGTACCGAGGGATTACTGGGAATAAGCCCTAGACGGACAGCATAGTCCAAACACTTGTGGATATTGGTGTGGTGCTTGCGTACCGTATTCGGCGAAAGTCCTGCATTCAACTCGGCATTGTAGAAGCTCTGCAAAAGGGCCGGAGTTACTGCCTGAAGCTTAACACCGTGGAAAGGTTCGTACTTGGCAAAATAGCCGTTGTAAATCAGCTTGTACTGGGATAATGTATTGGGTCTGACTTTATGGGCCATAACATCATCCAGCCAGGAATTTATAAAGGGAAGAAACAAAACATTTTTAGCCTCCAAAGCCGCGGTGCGCTGCTGGGATAACTCATCCAGGCGTTTGTCAAGCATCTGCTGGGCC
>CAJUPG010000053.1 GCA_910588455.1 uncultured Oscillospiraceae bacterium | reverse complement strand
CCAACGAGGGCTTCGCCCGGACGGCGGCGGCCTGCTTCGCCGCCCAGCTGGACCCAACCCTGGACGAGGTAAACGACATCAAAACCGCCGTCAGCGAGGCGGTGACCAACGCCATCGTCCACGCCTACCCGGACACTCTGGGCAAGGTGGTTTTGAAGCTGCGCATTCTGCCCGGGCAGGCCCTGGAAATTTCCGTCCGGGACTGGGGCGTGGGCATTGAGGACGTGGAGCAGGCCCGGACCCCCCTGTTCACCACCGGCAGCGACGAGCGCTCCGGCATGGGCTTCACCATTATGGAGTCCTTTATGGACACGGTGAAGGTCCGCTCCAAGCCGGGCAAGGGGACCACCGTCATCATGCGGCGGAGCATCGCCCGCCGCGCCGGTCGGTGAGCGGCACCTCCTCCCCGCCGGAGCTCCTCCAGGCCGCCCGGGAGGGGGACAAGCTGGCCTGCGAACAGGTTTTGGAGGACAACACGGGCCTGATCTGGAGCGTGGTGCGCCGGTACTACGGCCGGGGGGTGGAGCCGGACGACCTGTATCAGCTGGGCTGTCTGGGCTTTCTGAAGGCGGTGCAGGGCTTCGACCAGTCCTTCGGCACCCAGTTTTCCACCTACGCCGTCCCCAAAATTGCCGGGGAGATCCGCCGCTTTCTCCGGGATGACGGCTCCATGAAGGTCAGCCGGGGGCTGAAGGAGCGGGCCCTTACCATCCGGATGGCCCGGGGAAAGCTGTGCGCCGCCCTGGGCCGGGAGCCGTCTCTGTCGGAGTTGGCGGAGGAGACCGGCCTCACCCCGGAGGACATCGCCGCCGCCGAGACCGCCGCCGACCCGGTGGTCTCCCTCCAGGCGGAGACCGGCGACGGGGGGCTCACCCTGGAGGGGGTGCTCAGCAGCGGGGGGATGGAGGAGCATCTGGTGGAGCAGATCACCCTGCGCTCCGCCCTGGAGCGCCTGCCGGAGCGGGAGCGCCAGGTGCTGGTGCTGCGCTACTACCGCAGCCTGACCCAGACCCAGACCGCCAAGGTGCTGGGGGTGTCCCAGGTGCAGGTGTCCCGGCTGGAGCGCCGGGCGGTGGACCGGTTAAGGCAGATGCTGACAGGATAGAAAAAACGCCCCGGCCCCGGAAGCTCTGTATGTTTCCGGGGCCGGGGTGTGATGGTACAGGTTAAGCTATTTCAGGAAGTTGGCAAACAGGGTAATCACGCCGGTGTTCACCAGATCGATGAACATACCGCCCACCAGAGGCACCACAAAGAATGCCTTGGGGGCCGGGCCGAACCGGTTGCGGATGGTCAGCATATTGGCCATAGCGTTGGGGGTAGCGCCCATGCCGAAGCCGCAGATGGCGGAGGTCATAACAGCCGCCTCGTAGTCCCTGCCCATGGCGGGGAACACCACGAAGGAGGCGAACACATACATCCAGACGGTCTCCAAAGCCAGGATCACGATGATGGGCAGAGCCAAAGAGGCCAGCTGCCACAGCTTCAGGGTCATCAGGGCGATGCCCAGGAACACGTTCAGGCAGGTGTTGCCCATCACGTCGATGGCCTTCAGGGGCAGCTCGCGGCCCGTGGCGTCGGCAATGTTCCGGATAATCAGGGCCACCAGCAGAGAGCCGATATAGGTGGGCAGGGTGATGTGGATGCTGGCGCAGAAGTTGGTGATATAAGTACCTACGCCGCTGGCAATCACGATCAGAACGAAACCATCCAGGATGGTGTCGCTGTCCAGCTTTTCGGAGCGGGTGGTGTACACGGTCTCAGGCTCGCCCAAAGCGGAATCCTTCTCCACTTCCTTCATGTCGGGGGTCAGGTTGTACTTCTTGATCTTGGACCGGCCCAGAGGTCCGCCCATCAGGGAGCCGGCAACCAGACCGTAGGTGGCGCAGGCCACGGCCACGACCATGGCGTTTTCCACGGCGTACTTGGTTTCAAAAACATCGCCCCAGGAGGCGGAGGTGCCGTGGCCGCCCACCAGGGGGATGGAACCCATGCACAGGCCCAGCAGGGGGCTTTCCCCAAACATGGGGGCGACAACTGCGCCGATGATGTTCTGGCCCAGCACCAGCACGGTGGCCAGGGCGGTGAACAGGAACACGGCGACAGAGCCCTTCTTCAGCAGCTTGAAGCTGGCGCCGAAGCCGACGCTGGTGAAGAAGAAGTTCATGAACGCGGTTTTCAGAACCTCTTCAAACTGGAATTCCATGATACCCGCCTGATAGACGATCAGGTGGGCGATGGCGAACACCAGTCCGCCGACGACGGGGGCGGGGATGCAGCAGCGCTGCAAGAACTCCACACGGCTGACGATGAAGCGTCCCAGCAGGAACAGCATCATGGCCAGAGCGGCGGTTTGCAGCATGTCCATGGAAATTGTAATCATGTGCCTCTCTCCTTTACACAAAATATGGTAGTATTGTAGAGAGCACCCTTCAATTCCCTTCAAATTCCCTCAGCGCCCCGGGAAAGTTCCACAGTTTGCACGATTTTCCTGCTGGATTTTTGTGCAACAAGCTAGTCGTCGTCCGCCGCCGCCAGCATTCCGTCCAAAAAATGCTTCAAATTGGCCTTTCCCCGGCCCCCCCGGCCCTGGATGTAGGCCATCTCGGCCCGGACCTCCTGAAAGGGGAAGAGCCGGGCGGAGTAGTAGCTGAAAATCTCGTTGTTGAAATCCTCCACCCCCAGGCTGGCCACGTGGAACAGCCCCCGCTCCACCGCCCGGCGGGCCCGCTGCTCCATGGACTTGGGGTTTTTGCTCAACTGGGCGCACAGGGCCCCCACCCCCACCTGGGAGGCCTGCTCCCCCCGCTCCATCAGCAGCAGGCACAGGTCCACAATGTCCTTGGCCCCCTTTTCCCCCGCCATCCCCAGTTGGCTGAGGGTGTATTGCAGGTGCTTGCGCCGGCGCTCCTCCTTCTGGGCCGCCGGGACGGCCGGGGCCTGCTTGGCGGTAAACACGCTCTGGATGGCGTGGAGGTCCCGCTCGTTTTCCACCTGGGCCCGGACGTTTTTAATCACCTGCCGGACTTCAATCAAATTGATGGGCTTGTTGATAAAAAAGTCAACTCCGGCTAAATACGCCTTGGCCACCATCTCTTTATTGGCCACCTGGGAGATCATAATCAGCTTGGACCGGCACCCCGCCTCCTTCAGCTCCCGGACCACTTGGATGCCGTCCTTCCCCGGCATCAGCAGATCCACCAGCACCAGGTCCGGATTCAGGGCCAGCACCTGGGCCACGTCCACCGGCTCGCCTCCGCTGTCCCCGCATACAGTGCCCAGGCCGCTGCCCTCCACAATGTCCTCCAGGATGCCAATAATAGAGGTATCGTCCTCCGCAATGTAGATCTTCACGGTTTTTCTCCTTTCTCTACCCGCTCCATGGGGATGGTCACCCGGAAGCGGGCCCCCCCGTCGCTGTCCACCTGAATGGAGCACCCCAGCTCCTCCACCATGAACTGCACTGCCGCCAGCCCGACCCCCCGGTTGATATTGCCGGTCTCCGGGTCGAATTTGGTGGAGTAGCCCACCCGGAACAGGTTCTGCATGGCCCGGTCCGACAGCCCCGGTCCGTTGTCCCGGACGGTGAGGGACAGACAGGCTCCGTTCCGCCGTACATCCACCAGGATCAGCCCCTGACCGCTGCGTGCCCCCTGGCCCTGAATGGCCTCCGCCGCGTTGGTGACCAGATTTTTCAGAATGGACATGAGCCGGTAGTGCTCCCCGGTGCGGAAATCCTCTCCGCACCAGCACTCCAGCTGTACATTCAGCTTCTGTTCCCGGAGAAAATCATAGGTGGTGTCCTCCAGAATCCGCAGCAGGTCGGACATCCGGATGGACTCCTGATCGTAGGCCCCGGCCACCTCCCGCTCGATGCCCCGAATGATGCTCAGGTTGTCCTTTTTCACCTCATGCACGTCCCGGGCGATGGACAGAGCCAGCTGGGGCAGCGCCTCCCCGGCGCTGCCCCCTACCAGCTCTTCATAGAGCTGGTAGGCCCGGGTCATAACGCCCTCAATATGTTCTGTGTCCTTTTTGAGAAAGTACAGCTCATTTTTCAGGTTGGCGGTCATCAAAAACAGCCGTTGATACCGCCGTTCGTGCTCCTCCTCCAGCAGCAGCCGCCGGTAGCGCCGCATGGCCCACAGCCCCAGCACCGCCAGCACCGCCCGCCCCAGGGCCAGGGCGCACAGCCATCCCAGAGAGGACAGCTCCGGCATCCCCCCCTTGGACAGGCTCAGGTCCAGTATGTTGGAGCAGAAGTCGCATACAAAGAAGCTGCGCCCCAGGGTATCCAGGGGGGCCTTGCGCCGGTCCCGGACCTGGAGGGAGAGCAGCAGCTCGTAGCACAGATAGAACAGGGCCCCGGAATACTCCTGTACCGCCGCCGCCAGGGGCGGTTCCCCCTGGAGGGTCCCCACCATCACCCGGACCGTCAGCACCGTCAGGGCGGTGATGGCCCCGGTGCCCGCCCCCTGGCTGTCCTGCATCAAAGTGAGCAGCAGCACCGGATAGAGCACCACCGCCGCCGACACCCGGAAATTATCCACCCAAATGGAAAAAAAGAGCTCCGAGCAAAAGGCAGTGGCCAGGGCGGTCAGCAGGCGGCGCTCCCACCGGGCCGCCCGCCAGCGGGGCGTTTGGATATTCTGCATAACGACACCCCCCGCCGGATCGAAACTCTTTTTATTTATTCTATCAAAGATTTTTCCCTTTGACAAGTAGGGGCGGCCAAAGGCCGCCCTGCATATAATCTGCTAACTCATCAGCAGCTCCATATCCTCCAGAGACAGTCCCGGCTGGAGGGCCAGGGTAATCCCATAGCCAATAACCTTGGCCAGATCACCCACCTGGCTGTCGATGTCCTTGGGGGTTACCAGCAAATCCCGGCCCTTGCCTAGAGGGGGCAGGTCCGCCGTCCCCAGCAGGTCCGCCGCCAGCGTGGCCCCGTCCACCACCGTGGGGACTCCCACCGCAATCACCGGCACCCCTAAGTTCTCCCGGTTCAGGGCCCGCCGGTGGTTGCCCACCCCGGACCCAGGAGCGATGCCCGTGTCCGCAATCTGAATGGTCCGGCACAGCCGGTCTAACGACCGGGAGGCCAATGCGTCCACGGCGACGACGCAGGCGGGCTTCAGCTGTTCCGCCAGCGCCCCCACCAGCTCGCCGCTCTCCACCCCCGTGGTCCCCAGCACTCCCGCCGCCACGCAGGCCACCGGCCGGAAGGCCCCAAAGTGGTCCGGGACCTGGTCCACCAGATGCCGGGTCACCAGAATATGCTCCTGGACCTTGGGACCGATGGCGTCGGGGGTAATGGCCCGGTTGCCCAGACCGGCCACCAGGGCAGGACCGTCCACCCCCTCCAGCAGCCCGGACAGCTCCGCGGCCACTGCCCGGACCGCCCGGCCAAAGGCGTCCTCCTCCCGGCGCTCCAGAGCGTCCACCGTCAGGGTCACATAGGTACCCACCGGCTTGCCCAGGGCCTGGGCACCCTCCTGGTCCAGGATCTTTACTGTGGTGATGGGGTAGCCCTCCCGCTGGCTGTCCCAGGCATGGACCCCCTTCAGGCGGGTCTGTTCCCCGGCGCTCTCCTGCCAGAGCTCCCGGGCCTCCAGAGCCAGGTCCGTTCTTCTGTTTTGCAGCATGTACTCATCTCCTTTCCTCTTCAGTTTAATCCGGAACAGGGAAACTATCCCAAAATGGAGGGTAAAATTTTTACTTGCCTTTTGGAAGGGATTCTGGTATGATAGCCCAGACAGAAAGGGGGAGAGAGCGATGGGCCGTTTTTGGATGGGTCGTTTTTTCCCCCGTTTGACAGAGAAGGCAATCAGTTTTTGATTGTCTTTTTTTCTGGACAAAAGAAGGGAGAATATTATGGAAAATAAACAAGCAATTCGAGATGCGCGGGCCCTGGGTATGCCGAAAATGCTGCTGCTGGGTGTGCAGCATATGTTTGCCATGTTCGGCGCCACCATTCTGGTCCCCATTCTGGTCCAGAGCTACGGCCTGCCCCTGAATATCCAGACCACCCTGTTTTTCGCCGGCGTGGGTACCTTCTTCTTCCACGTATGCTCCAAACTGAAAATCCCGGCCTTTCTGGGCTCCTCCTTCGCATTTCTGGGCGGCTTTGCCACAGTGGCCGGCCTGGACACGGGCATCTATGCCGGCATGGACCCACAGACCAAGCTGTCCTACGCCTGCGGCGGCGTAGTAGTGGCGGGGCTGCTGTATCTGATCCTGGCCCTGCTCTTCAAGGTGGCGGGGGTGCGCAAGGTGATGCGCTTCCTGCCCCCGGTGGTCACCGGGCCCATGATCGTATGTATCGGTATGTCTCTGGCTCCCTCCGCCGTAAGCAACGCCTCCACCTGCTGGCCCCTGGCCCTGGTGGCCCTGGGCACCATCATTATCTTCAACATCTGGGGCAAGGGTATGTTTAGGATCATCCCCATTCTGATGGGGGTCGTGGTGGCTTACCTGGCCGCCATTGTGATGAACGCCTGCGGCATGACCAATGCGGACGGCTCCGCCATTTTGAACTTCGCCGGGGTAGCCAAGGCAAATTGGGTGGGCCTGCCCCCCTTCCAGCTGGCCCGGTTTGACGTGACCGCCATCCTGGTGATGGCCCCCATCGCCCTGGCCACCATGATGGAGCACATCGGCGATATGTCCGCCATCTCTGCCACTGTGGGAGAGAATTTTATTGAAAACCCCGGCCTGCACCGTACGCTCGTGGGCGACGGTCTGGCCACCTCTCTGTCCGCCCTGTTCGGCGGCCCCGCCAACACCACCTATGGGGAGAACACCGGCGTGCTGGAGCTGTCCGGCGTCCACGACCCCCGGGTGATCCGGATTGCCGCGGTATTTGCCATCGTTCTGGGCTTCATTCCCAAAATGGCGGAGGTGATCGGCTCCATGCCCACCGCTCTGGTGGGCGGTGTGTCCTTCATCCTGTACGGCATGATCTCCGCCATCGGCGTGCGGAACATTGTGGAAAATAAAGTGGATTTCACCAAGTCGCGGAACCTGATTATCGCGGCGGTGATTCTGGTGTGCGGCCTGGGCTTCTCCAACGGCCTTACCTTCACCGTGGCCGGGACCCATATTACGCTCACCTCCCTTGCCATCGCCTCTCTGGCGGGAATCCTCCTCAACGCCATCCTGCCCGGCAACGATTATGAATTCGGCTCCAACCCCCAGGGGGATAAAAATCGGGGCGTCCACCAGTAAGCAGGAATAAAATTCCGATTTTTTCCCAAAATACTCTTTACAAATGCGGGCGTGTGTGATACAATGCAGGCACAAACAAGAATGACTACTGTTAAGGAGCCGGCCATGGAGAAAGCCACCCGATACAGCAAAAAGCGAGAGGCCATCCTCCGCGTTATACGAAGCACCTCCACCCACCCCTCCGCCGAATGGATTTACCAGGCCCTCAAGCCGGAGCATCCGGACCTGAGCCTGGGGACGGTTTATCGCAATCTGCTGTTTTTCCAGCAGCAGGGGACCATCCAGAGCGTGGGCGTGGTCAACGGGCAGGAGCACTTCGACTGGGACACCCGGCCCCACAGTCACTTTGTTTGCCAAAGCTGCGGCGGAATCCTGGACCTCCACGACATTCACGCGGGGGAACAGCTGGACGAGGCCGTCAGTTCGCAATACGGGTTTGTGGTTCAGCGCCACGAGCTCACCTTTTACGGCATTTGCAATGCCTGTCAAAACCATCCGGCAAATCAAACAATATAAGGAGGAAATTTTCATGAAGTACGTTTGCACTGTTTGCGGTTATGTCCACGAGGGCGACAGCGCCCCCGAGTCCTGCCCCGTCTGCAAGGCTCCCGCGGAGAAGTTCAAGGCTCAGACCGGCGAGCGCAGCTGGGCTGCCGAGCACGTTGTGGGCGTGGCCCAGGGCGTGGATGCGGAGATCCTGCAGGGTCTGCGGGAGAACTTCACCGGCGAGTGCACTGAGGTCGGTATGTACCTGGCCATGGCCCGTGTGGCCCACCGGGAGGGCTATCCCGAGATCGGCCTGTACTGGGAGAAGGCTGCCTATGAGGAGGCCGAGCACGCCGCCAAGTTCGCCGAGCTGCTGGGCGAGGTGATTACCGATTCCACCAAGAAGAACCTGGAGATGCGGGTGGACGCGGAGAACGGCGCCACCGCCGGCAAGTTCGCCATCGCCAAGAAGGCCAAGGAGCTGGGCCTGGACGCCATCCACGATACCGTCCACGAGATGGCCCGGGACGAGGCCCGCCACGGCAAGGCCTTCGAGGGCCTGCTGAAGCGCTACTTCGGCTGATTCAGGGGGAACGGCAAATGGACAAGTATGTCTGCCCCTGCGGCTATGAATACGACCCCGCCGCAGGCGACCCCGACAACGGCGTCGCCCCCGGCACCCCCTGGGACCAGGTCCCGGACAGCTGGGTATGCCCTGTCTGCGGCTTGGGCAAGGATGTATTTGAAAAGGCTTAATTGAAAAAGGCAGAGGAGGGAGCGCTGTTCCATCCTCTGTCTTTTTATGGAAACCAGGAAAGGCGGGATGCAGAATGCCGGAGGAGGGCGCGCTGCCCCAGGAAATCCAGGACGGGCTGGATGAAATTGACCGCATTCTCCACCAGATGCTGCTTTTGGCGGAGCTGTCCGCCAGCGACAGCCCGGTGGACCGGGAGAGGCTTCAGCAGGTTTTGGACCACCTGCGCCGGAAAATTGACCGGATAGCGGATGCGTTATGAAGAAGTATACGAGAGTTTCTGACGATCGGACCTGCAAACTGGGGGCGGCCTTTGGCCGCTCCCAAAAAAGCCGGAGGCAGGATATAGAATAAGCGGGGCCCCGGAAAAGGGGCATTACCGCCCTGGGTCTTGTCCGGCAGGCCGCTCCCGCTTTTCATCCGCCAGCGCGTCCCGGGTGAGCTCCACAAACCGCTCGGCAAAGTGGGACAAATACCGGTCCCGCCGGCAGCCGGTTACCAGCCGGCACTGGGGCGGATCGTTGAGGGGGAACAGGTCCAGCTCCTGGGTGGAGGTCTGGGTGGGCGGGATGTGGATGGCCCGCAGAAACAGCTCCGGACAGATGGTCACGCCCATGTTGCTCTGGGCCATAGCCAGGGTGGTAATGGTGTTCTCCGTCTCCAGGGCGATTTTGGGCTTGAAAAAGCGGCGGCTGAAATATTGGTCCACAATCCCCCGCATCCGGTTGCCCCGTTTGAGCAGGATGAAGGGCAGGTCCTGAAAAACGGTGATATCTGCCCCCTGAGAAAACCGCTCCCGGATCTCGCCGGCCTTGGCCCCGAACAGCTTGTTCGTCATAGCCTTCGGCACGGCCAGCATCAGCCGCACGTCGGTGAGGGGAGTGATCTCCACGTCGTCCAGCATGATCGGGTGAAAGCATACCACCAGATCCACCCGGCCATGGGACAGCTCCTCCTCCAGCTGAGAGGAGTTGCCCTCAAACAGAGCAAATTCCACCAGGGGGAATTCCTCCCGGAACCGGGGCAGCACGTCAGGCAGCAGGGCCAGGCCGCAGGTATGGGAGATTCCCAGACGGAGCATCCCCATATAGTGCCGGTTGATGTCCCCCACCTTGCTCAGAAACTGGCTGTGCAGGTCCAGAATCTGGGCGGCGGTATCCACGAACATATCGCCGGCATAGGTGAGGGACAGCTTGGGAGACCGGGTAAACAGCTTTACATCCAGTTCCCGCTCCAGATTGCTGATGTGGTTGGACAAGGACTGCTGGGAGATGTACAGCCGCTCGGCCGCCCGGGTAATGTTCAGCTCCTCCGCGACCAGGAGAAAATATTTCAGGTGGAGAAAATTCATACAGGCACCTCTTTTTCCTTCAGGTAACCCCCATTTTATCACAACGAAACGGTTGTGGCAACCCTCAACAAAAATCTGCTTTTCTTAACTGGAATTTTGTGCAATAATAATGGAAGAGAGAGTGTAAATTTTCCAGGCAAAAATTATATGAAGAAAGGGAAGAGCCGCTATGAAATGTCTTATCATCGACGCCGTCCACAGTTCGATTCAGGAGGAACTGGGCAAGTACATGCAGGTTGACACCAAAATGCTCCCCACCCAGGAGGAGCTGGCCGCCATCATCGGAGAGTATGACGTGCTGATTATGCGGGTGGACCCGGCCATCAATAAGGACATCCTGGACGCCGCTTCCAACCTGAAGGTGATTGGCGTGTGCTCTGTGGGTCTGAACCACATTGACATGGATACCGCCAAGGCCAAGAACATCCAGGTGTTCAATGCCCCCGGCCTGAACGACAACGCCGTGGCCGAGCTTACCATCGCCAAGATGCTGGAAATCTCCCGCCACACCATTCCCGCCTGCATCGACGTGAAGGTGAACAAGACCTGGGACAAGTATAAGTTTATGGGCCGCGAGCTGCGGGGCAAGACCCTGGGCATCCTGGGCTTTGGCCGGGTGGGCCAGCGGGTGGGCAAGCTGGCCCACGCCTTCCAGATGGAGGTTGTGGCCTATGACCCCTATCTCCCCGCTTACGTCTTTGACCAGGAGCAGTCCAAGAGCGTGTCCGTGGAAGAGCTGCTGAAGGTCTCCGACTTCGTGTCCATCCATATGCCCCTCACCCCCGAGACCAAGAACCTGGTGAACGCCCAGTCCATCGCCACCATGCGGGACGGCGTTGTGGTGCTGAATATGGCCCGGGGCGGCATTGTCAATGAGAAGGATATGTATGAGGCGCTGAAGTCCGGCAAGGTCGGCGGCTACGCCTCCGACGTGATGGAGAACGAGCTGGCCGGCGGCGGTCTCACTGAGGATGCGGGCTTCGACTCCCCCCTGTTCGAGTGCGACAACTTCATCGTTACCCCCCACCTGGGCGCCCAGACCGTGGACGCCGCGGAGAAGATTGGCGCGCACATCATCGGCAAGGTGAAAGAGACGCTGGCGCTGGCGTAATTCTGAAACAGCAAGACCGATGCGGATTTGCTTCCGCATCGGTCTTTTTTACGTTGAAAACCAGTAAAAAATCAAAATTCCATACTCCAGAACCGTCAGGGCGGGAAAGCCCAGTACAAATTTCCAGTGTTTGGTTTTGTGGCGGAACCAGTACATCCCCAGCCAGCCCCCGGGGCCGCCTCCCAGCAGCACCGGCAGGAACAGCCTTTTTTCCGGAATCCGCCGGCGGGAGCGCCGGGCCAGCCCCTTGTCCCAGCCCATGAGACAAAATGCCGCCCCGTTGACCACAAACAAATAGAGCCCCAGAAGATTCATATTTGTGCCCCCTCGGTTTTTCCCGTTTGAACGGCAGTAAGCCGTCTGCACAGCGGAATTATAGCATTCCGCTGTACAAAAGTCCAGCGTCTTTTCTTGACACATTTCCGCAAATCGACTACAATAAACACCATGAGAGAAGGAGGAATTTTTATGGAAAACAACAACCTGGGCTACCGAGCCCCGAATGCCAGAGCGCTTTTGCCCATCGGCGTGTTTCTGGTGCTCTACCTGGGCAGCGGCCTGCTCTTTGAGTACGGTTTGAAAATCGAAATGGGCTTCTACCAGACCCCGGCCATCGTGGTCTTCCTCATCGCTCTGCTTGTGGCCTGCGTCCAGAATCGGGCGCTGAATTTCGACGCCAAGCTGAAGGTGATGGCCAACGGCGTGGCCGACGAAAATATTTTGACCATGTGCCTGGTCTTTTTGACCGCCGGCGCTTTCTCCGGGGCCATCTCCGCCGCCGGCGGCGCGGACAGCACCGTCTACCTGTTCCTGAGCTATATGCCTCCCCAGCTGGCGGTAGCGGGCCTGTTTCTGATCGCCTGCTTCGTGTCCCTGTCCATGGGCACCTCCACAGGCACCATCTCCGCTCTGGCCCCCTTTGCGGTGTCCATGAGTCAGGCCACCGGCTTTGACATCGTGCTGTGCATTGCTGCCGTGGCCTCCGGGGCCATGTTCGGCGACAACCTGTCCATGATCTCCGACACCACCATCGCCGCCGTGCGCACCCAGGGCTGTGAGATGAAGGACAAATTCCGGATGAACTTCTTCATCGTCCTCCCCGCCGCCTTGATTGCGTTCATCCTGTTTGTGGTGCTGGCCTGGGGCGGCGCGGGCCAGGTGGAGCTCCAGTCTTACAGCATCTGGAAGGTCCTCCCCTATCTGGTGGTGCTGGTGGGCGCGCTGGCCGGTGTGAACGTGTTTCTCATCCTGACGGCGGGCACGGTTTTGAGCCTGATCGTGGGCGTGGCCTCCGGGGCCTTCGCCTGGACCCAGATTTTTGCCGTCATGGGCAGCGGCGTCACCGCCATGTACGACATCACCGTCATCTCCATCATTGTGGCCTGTATTGGGGCCCTGGTCCGGGAGTACGGCGGCATCCAGTGGCTGATTGACTTCGTCCGCCGCCGCACCCGCACCAAGCGGGGGGCCCAGCTGGGCATCGCCGGACTGGTGGCCGCCGTGGATGTGGCCACCGCAAACAACACAGTCGCCATTGTTATGACCGGCTCCGTGGCCAAGGACATCAGCGAGGAGTACGGCGTGGACCCCCGGCGCACCGCCTCCCTGCTGGATATCTTCGCGTCGGTGATGCAGGGCATCATCCCCTTCGGCGCACAGCTGCTGTATGCCTCCGCCGGGGCGGGGGTGTCGGCGGTGAAGATCATGCCCTATATGTTCTACTGCTATCTGATGGCAATCAGCGCGTTGATCTTCATTCTGTTCTGGCCTCAGAAAGAGAGCGGAAAAAAGTAACGTTATTTTGCAGTCTTTCGTCCCCCGGCGTCAGGGCCAGGGCCTGTTCCGCCGCCTCCAGGGCCTGGGAGACGCGCCCGACATGGTACAGGGCGATGCCGCGCAGATCCCAGGGCAGGCTTCCCCAGGCGGCCGCTTCGCATATGTAGCTGGCGGGCCGGTCCCGGATGTCCAGGGCGCAGCCGGTGAAGTAGAGCACCCCATCCCAGTTTCCCTGGGCGTAGAGCAGGGACGCAAGGTCAATATATGCCTCCCGTAAATGGGGCGCTTCGGCAATGGCCCGCAGATACCAGTCCCGGGCCAGGCCGGAGCGCCCTTTTTCGCCAAACGACCGGGCGATATACCGCATGGAGGCCGCCCGCTCGTCCGCCCAGGTGGCCGACGGCATAGCCAGATGCTTGCTCAGCGTGGCGATGCAGTCGTCCCAGCGGCCCCGGTACATATATTCCCGGCCCAGGTAGTGCATATTCCGGTCGTCCTCCGGGTCCTCCCGGACGGACAGCTCCAGCAGGGGCAGGTACTGGCCCCGGGATTTGGCGGGGTCCGGGTGGTGGTCCAGCTGCACCCCCAGGGCCTGGACCGGCCTGCCCCTGGGGGATGGCAGAGTCCACTCCAGCACCTCGTGGACCGGGTGGACCCACCGGAAGCCGTGTCTGGCGTGGACCTTTTCGCTCCAGAACACCACGCCCTCAGAGCCGTCCGGGTTGAAGGACCAGGTATAGCGGTAGGAAATCTGGCTGACGCCGGGGCCCCAGGCCCGCTCCAGCGCCGCCCGCCAGCCGGGGTGAAAGATTTCGTCCAAATCGGTGCACACGCACAGGTCCATGTCTGGAGGGACCAGGTCCAGGGAGCGGTTCCGGGCCGTGTCAAAGCGCCAGGGGGAGACTGTCTCTACCGTGACCTGTGCCCCTCTCTGGCGGAGCTTTTCCGCCGTATCGTCGGTGGAGCCGGTATCCAGCACAACCACACAGTCCGCTTCGGACATAGAATCCATCCATCGCTCCACGAACTGGACCTCGTTTTTGCAGATGGCGTAAACGCAAACCTTGTAGTTTCCCATAATAACCTCCTTGAAAAGAGCCGGCGTTCCCAGAACGGGAACGCCGGCTGATTTTGACTGGCTGCGGAATCAAGTGGCAATCACACCGGCAGTCCTCAGCGAGGCCAGCAACTCATTGATCGTGTCCACGAGCTCCGGGGTTCCAGCGCCCGGATCCACATCCGCCACTGCAGGGCCAGGGGTGATGGCAGGACCGGCAGGGCCGGTGGGACCCTGCGCGCCCGTTGCGCCGGTAGCGCCTGTGGCGCCGGCAGGGCCGGTGGGCCCCTGAGGACCGGCAGGACCGGCAGGGCCCTGGGCTCCCGTTGCACCGGCAGGGCCGGTGGGCCCCTGAGGACCGGCAGGACCGGCAGGGCCGGTGGGCCCCTGCGCGCCCGTTGCGCCGGTAGCGCCTGTGGCGCCGGCAGGGCCAGTGGGCCCCTGAGGACCAGCAGGACCGGCAGGGCCCTGGGCTCCCGTTGCACCGGTGGCGCCGGCAGGACCGGCAGGACCGGTCGGGGCATTTATATTAGGAAAGTAGATTGTCTGGAAAAATGCGGTTTTCAAACCGCTTCATTATGGTGATTGACTTCAATGTA
>CAJUPG010000052.1 GCA_910588455.1 uncultured Oscillospiraceae bacterium | reverse complement strand
GGGCCATGCAGGCCATTGAGGATATGCAGCGGGACCTGCTGGGCAGCCAGTACGGGGCGGCGGCCTTCGCCCAGCCCCAGAATATGACGGTGGACGAGGACGAGGCGGACGCCGCTCCAGCCATCCGGCTGGTGAACTCCATCATTGACCGGGCCTGCACCGAAGGGGCCAGCGATATTCACATGGAGCCCGGGGAAAACAGCATGATGATCCGAATGCGCATTGACGGAGCGCTGCGCACCATCATTCCGGTGCCCCGGGAGCTGCAAAATTCGGTGATTTCCCGTCTGAAAATTATGGCCCGCATGGACATCGCCCAAAAACAGGTGCCCCAGGATGGCCGGGCGGTGGTCAACGTCCGCCAGGAGACCCTGGATCTGCGTATTTCCAGTCTGCCCACCATTTACGGTGAAAAAATGGTGATCCGGCTGCTGCGCAAGAGCCCGGAGCTGGCCACGCTGGAGGGCATCGGTCTGGAGGGGCAGAACCGGGAGCGGTTCTGCCGTCTGGTGGACCGGACCACAGAGGGCGTGATCCTCATGGTGGGACCCACCGGGTCCGGCAAGACCTCCACCCTGTACGCCATGATCGACCGGCTCAAAAGTGAGGAGGTCAATCTGGTTTCCCTGGAGGACCCGGTGGAATACCACATCAGCGGGGTCTGCCAGGTGCAGATCAACGAGAAAACCGGCCTGACCTTCGCCAGCGTTCTGCGTTCGGTGCTGCGCCAGGACCCGGACATCATTGCCGTGGGCGAGATTCGGGACGGAGAGACGGCGGAAATCGCCATGCGGGCCGCTATGACCGGACATCTGGTGCTGTCTACGGTCCATACCAACAACGCCGCGTCTTCCGTGGACCGCCTGCTGGACATCGGGGTAGAGCCCTATCTCATTGCCGGGGCGGTGAAGGGCATCATTTCCCAGCGTCTGGTCCGGCGGATCTGCCCCCACTGCCGCCGCAGCTACGTCCCCTCCCGGGAGGAGGCGGAGTCGCTGGGCCTGCCGGCGGGGGAGTACACCTTCTACCGGGGCGAAGGGTGCGGCGAGTGCTTCAACACCGGCTATCGGGGGCGCACTGGCGCCTTTGAGATACTGCCCATTACCACAGAAGTCCGGCGGGCCATCTATTCCCGCTCCCTGAAGGAGCTGGAGACGGCCATAGAACGGGCCAATTTTCAGCCGATTCTGGAAAACTGCCGCAAGCTGGTGCTGGACGGCGTGACCTCTGCGGAGGAGGTCCACCGGGTACTGGGCGGAGGATAGGGAGGATTTTTATGACAGCAGAGCAATTGGTACAAAAAGCAAGGCAGGACCGGGCCTCCGACATCCATCTGGTGTGCGGGCTGACCCCCCGCTACCGGGTGGACGGGTCCATCCGGGAAATGGAAAATGTGCCCCTGACGGCGGAGGCCTGCGCCAACATCGCCCAGGAGCTGGCGAACGGGGAGTACGGACAGGCCCGGGCGGTGGGGGAGGCGGATCTGGCCTTAACCATCGGGGGGGTACGGTGCCGTATCAACCTGTTCCGCCAGCAGGGAAACTGGTCCGCCGCCATCCGGCTTTTGAACGAGCACATTCCCAATATGGCGGAGCTGGGCCTGCCCAAAGTGGTCGCGGAGTTCCCCGGCTACAGCCAGGGACTGGTACTGATTACCGGCGAGACCGGCTCGGGCAAATCCACCACGCTGGCGGCGGTCCTGAATGAAATCAACAAAACCGAATATAAACACATTCTGACCCTGGAGGACCCCATAGAGTACGTCTACACCCCGGAGAGGTGCGTAATCAATCAGCGGGAGATCGGCAAGGACACCCAGTCCTTCGCCGCCGGCCTGCGGGCGGCCCTGCGGGAGGATCCGGACGTGATTCTGGTGGGCGAGATGCGGGACCTGGAGACCATCGAGACCGCCCTCACCGCCGCCGAGACGGGCCATCTGGTGTTCGGAACAGTCCATACCAACTCCGCCGCCGACTCCATCGACCGGATCGTGGACGTGTTCCCCGCCCAGCGGCAGCAACAGATCCGGCTGCAATTATCCATGTCTTTAAAGGCCGTACTCAGCCAGCAGCTTCTGCCCAAGGTGGGGGGAGGCCGGGTCCTGGCCTGTGAGGTGATGAAAACCGACGGAGCCATCCGGAATCTGATCCGGGAAGGCAAGACCCCCCAGATTGCCAATTCCATCCAGACCACCGGCAATATTGGCAATGTGCTCATGGACAAGACCCTGCAAAACCTGTTCAACGCTGGGACCATCAGCCGGGAGACCTATGAGAGCGCCCTGCGGGACCCCCAGAACGCGGGAAAAACCCCTGGAACCATGGGGGGCGCGGGGTTCAAGAGGGGATTTTAACCAATGCCTACTTACAAATATGAAGCGGCCTACTCCAGCGGCGAAAAAGTAAACGGCGTGGTGGAGGCGGTGAGTCAGACCGAGGCGGTGGCCCAAATCCGACAGAGCTGTGAAATTGTTCTGTCCTTGAAGGAGGTCCCCAAGGCGGTCACCAAGGACCCCTTCGCCCGGTTTCAGAAAATCAGCGCCAAAAGCCTGGCCTTGACCTGCCAGCAGTTTTCCATCATTTTAAAAGCCGGTCTGCCCCTGGTGCAGACGGTGGATCTGGTGGCGGAACAGTGCGAGGACAAAACCCTAAAGCGGCTGCTGCGGCAGGTGTCTGAGGACGTGTCCAACGGCTGGGCCCTGAGCTACAGCTTTTCCCAGCGGGGAGAGAAATCCCTGCCCGTGACCTTCCGGGAGACCGTGCGGGCGGGGGAGGAGTCCGGTGATCTGCTCTCCTCCTTCGAGCGGATGGCGGATTACTTCGAGCGGATGAACAAGACCCGGGAGAGCGTGGTAAGCGCGTTGACCTATCCTGCGTTTGTGATTTTGGTGGCGATTGTGGTAGTGTCCATTATCATGGGCTACGCGGTGCCCACGTTTACCAGTATGTTCCAGAGCATGAACATCGAGCTGCCGTGGGTGACGGTGGCGCTGATTGGAATCTCGGACTTTTTCCAAAAATACACCCTGATGCTGGCGGGCATTCTGGCGGCGGTGATTCTGGCGGTGCAGGCCTTTGGGATGACCCAGAAGGGCGGGCCGGTTCTGGCCCGGGCTCAGCTGAAGCTGCCCATCATGGGGGAGATTGTGCGGATGTCCGGAGCCAGCCAGTTTGCCCACACCATGTCCACCCTGCTGACGGCGGGAATGCCCATTTTGCAGTCCATTGAGGTATCTGGCCGGACCATGACCAACCTGTGCATGGCGGGGGAGATTTTGTCCACCCTGCCGGGGGTGGAGGGCGGCCGGAGCCTGGGCGAGTGCATGAGCTACACCAAGGAGCTGCCCGGAATGCTGGTGCAGATGACGGCGGTGGGCGAGGCCACGGGCGCGATGGAATCCACACTGAAGGTGCTGGCGGAGTATTACGACAATGAGGTGGAGGTGCGCACCAAGCGGGCGCTGGCCCTGCTGGAGCCGGCCATCATTGTGGTGCTGGCGATTTTTGTCGTGTTTATCCTGATGGCGGTTTATCTGCCTATGTTCAGTATGTATGCTTCAATTTGAGGGACTGTAGTGGCCGGCATATGGAAAGGGGATGATTCCCTTGGGATAGCAAAAATGCGGGGTGAAAATGGCTTTACCCTGGCTGAAATGCTGATTGTCGTGGCGGTTATTGCTGTTTTGGTGGCGGTGTCGATTCCCATGGTGTCCAGCGCGCTGGACAGAGTTCGCTGCACCACCGATGCAGCGAATGAACGCTCGGCCAAGGCAATCGCGGCAGTGCAGTTTTTGTCCGGCGAGATTAAAGGGGCTGCGGAGTCGGAGGGTACCAACGGAGCATACCTCTACAAAGCCGGAGATGGAACGGGAACTCTTGTTCCGTGGAGTGACAGTATTGAAAAAGGTTCCGCCTACGGAAAGTGCGTGACCCATGGACATCAAGACGCTTACCTCTGGGTTAAGGTCTTGGAAGATGGAACGATTCAATTAGCTTGGGCGAAAAAAATCAACGGCACAGCAGGGGTAACCTGGGACAAAGATTTGTGCGGCGACGCGCACTGACTCGGGCGGCCGCAGTCCGTCCCTGCATAGAACACAACAAACCAATTTTGGTATTCCGAGCCTCCGCCAACCCGGGCTCTGAATATATATTTTGATTCAGACAAGGAAGGAGGAAGATTTCCTAATAATGAAAGGGTTGAGGGAAAAATTCCAGAAAAACGGCGGCTTTACGCTCATTGAAATGCTGATTGTGGTTGCGATTATCGCGATTTTGATCGCGGTGTCGATTCCGCTGGTGACTAGCGCTTTGGATAAAGCCAAAGAGGCTACAGACACAGCGAATGAACGCTCGGCAGTCGCTTTAGCGGAAGTCAAGTTTTTGAGTGAGGATATTACTTGGACTGGTACAGGTGATGCTAGGACCGCTGTTTTTGCTTATCAAGTGAGTGGTTCTGCGGGTTCACTGGTTGAAGTTCCTACAACAGCAGGTGACGATTTTAAATATGGTCAATGTAAAGATCATGAAGATGGATACATCAAAGTTACTCTGAAAATAGATGGATCTGTGACTTGTGATTGGTCCACTGCAACTAGTAAACCCCATTACGCTAAACCTACTACGACTACCTAAAAAACACTCCCTCAGCCACTCAGATCGGGTTGGCAAGTTCGGCTGGGGATGAGTAACCATCAGTTGGAGAACTGTAAAATTTAAGAATCTCCCCCACGGAAGGCACTATTTTTAAAAATAGTCGTCTACCCGTGGGTAGACGATGGGCACTCACCCCCATAACAAACGGGTGGTAGCCTTAGCTGCCAGACTGATTCCAATGGAAGGAAAGGAAGATTCTTATGATGGAGAAATTGAGAGCAAAACTGAAAAACCAGGGCGGCTTTACGCTGGTTGAAATGCTGATTGTGGTCGCTATTATCGCGATTTTGATCGCGGTTTCGATTCCGATGATGAACAATGCATTGGAAAAATCTAGAGAAGCTGTAGACACTGCTAATGAACGTGATGCAAAAGCTTTAGCGATTATTGCGTATATGACTTTTGATAAAGGAAGTACCGATGCTACTGAAACAGGTATTAACTCTAGCGATGGTGGAACGGCTTATTACAAAGTTGACAGCAATCTTGGATCATTAGTAAAAGAATCTACAGGGATTGTACCCTATGGGCAAGGTACAGCATCGGGTGCCAATACTACACCTCATACTGGTGAGATTATTAAAGTAACAGTAACGCCACCTGCGGCAGGCGATGCTAACCCGACAGTTACTATTGAGTGGGAACAGCCTTAACTTAAAATAAATATTGTGCCCGCCCGCATTCGCGGGCGGCCTCCAAGGTCCGTGCGCCTGCGCGGCTCTTGGAGGCCGTCTGACTCGGACGGCTCACTTCCGCCCCGCGCCCCGCACCACCGCGCCTTTCGGGGGAGAGTTTGGACACCCCTCTCCACCACATCTCCTTCTTTCTGCTTTCGGACTGCTCCGGCCGGCAGGCTGCGGCAGGGCGCCCTCCTGCAACGTACCCCTGCATGGACCAGGCCCCCCCCCCGCCAACGCTGTGTCAAGACGCGGGCACAGTCCGGCCGGAACGCAGAACAGAGTTCCCCTAATCTGGAGGCGGTGGTGCGCGGCGTGGGACGGAAATGAATTGCACCCGCCCCTACAAGGTTGTAGAGACAAATTATATAGCAAAAGGAGTTATCAGCCGTGTCATTGGAAGCAACAATCCTTCTCGTAACCTGCTTTTATTTCTTCTGGATTGCCGTGATCGGGATGGTAGTGGGCAGTTTTTTGGACTGCGCCGTCTCCCGCTGGGCGGTGGGGGAGGAAATCTTTCTGGGGCGCTCTCACTGTACCTCCTGCGGCCATGCTCTGGGGGTACGGGACCTGGTGCCGCTGTTCAGCTTTCTGCTCCACCGGGGCCGCTGCCGCTTCTGCGGGGAGAAAATCCCGGTGGACTGTCTGGTGGCGGAGGTGGCGGGGGCCGCGTGTTTTTTGTGTATGCTCCTGCGGTTCGGCTTGACGGTGGAGCTGAGTCAGTGGCTGATTTTCGCCGGACTGCTGCTGGCCGTGTCTCTGGCCGACTGGCATATGCGGATCATTCCCGACGGTATGCTGCTGGCCCTGGCGGTCAACCGGCTGTTCTGGCTGTGGCTGCTGGGGGTGCGGGTGGAACAGGCGGGACCGGAAATTCTGGCCGCCTGGGGCGTGCCGGCGGTGCTGCTGGCGCTGGTTCTGGCGGGGGAACGGCTTGCCGGCCGGGAGCTTATGGGCGGCGGCGACATCAAGCTGCTGTTTATCCTGGCCCTTTACATGACCTGGGCGGAGCTTCTGCTTTGCCTGCTGGCAGGGTGCTTTCTGGGGCTGGGGTACGCGGCCCTGGCAGGAAAAAAGCGGAAAACAGCGGTAGCCTTCGGCCCCTTTTTGGGGGCGGGGGCGGTGCTCACCATTTGCTTTGGCCAGCCGCTGATTCAGTGGTATTTTAGTTTGTTTTGAGAAAAAGGAGAGGGAAGTATGGGAAAAACGCGTCTTGGCTTCGATCTGGGCAGCAGCAGCATGAAAATTGCCGTGCTCCGGGACAACAGCGTGGTGCGGCTGGAGGAGGTCCGTCTGCCGGAAAACATGGTGGACGAGGGGGGCAATATTGCGCTGCCCCATGCCTTTGCCCAGTTTTTGAAGCAGACAAAAAAGGAGCTGTCGCTGCCCCGGGCGCAGGCGGCCCTGGTTCTGCCCCCCAGCCAGGTGATCTGCCGGCTGGTGAGTATGCCCAAAATGACCACGGACCAGTTGCTGATGAACCTGCCCTATGAGTTTACCGATTTTATCCAGGGAGTGGCGGACCAATATTACTGCGATTACGCCATGTGCGAGCCCGCTGAGGGGGAGGACCCCGCCAACGGCCTGCCCATGATGGCGGCGGCAGCCTCCAAGGAGGTGCTGGCGGGGTACTACCGGATGTTTGCGCAGGCGGGCATCCGGCTGAAAACGGTACTCCCCCAGGAAATGGCCCTGATTCAGCTGGCCCAGAGCCAGCCCCAGGGGGAGGAGTTCTGCTTTGTGGACCTGGGCCACCAGTTCACCCGGATTACCGTGGTGTGGAAGGACCGGGTTCAGGCCACCCGCCAGATTGGCATGGGAGGCCGGAACCTGGACCTGGTGGTGGCCGGCGAGCTGGGGGTGGACGCCTTCCTGGCGGGGACCTACAAGGCGGGCAATTATCAAAATGTGCTGTCCGTCCCCGCCGTGGCGGAGGTCTGTGAGCACATCGCGGTAGAGATTTTAAAAGTAATCAACTTCTATCAGTTTACCTACCGCTCCAGCAGCCTGGAGGGGGTCTATCTGGTAGGGGGCGGAGCGGCCATGCCGCTGCTGCGCCAGTCCATTGCGGATGTAGCGGGACTGGCGCTGCTGGACCCGGCGGAGCTCCTGCACGGCGCCCAGGAGGGGGCAGCCGCCGGCGTCTTTGCCGCCGGCGGGGCGATGGGAGGAAAAGCATGAGCAGACGAAAGACAGCCTACCCCGCCAAGCGGACCATGAACCTGTTCTATAAGCCCGACCGCACCACCAAGCCCGCTACCGTTGCGCTGTATGTTCTGTTCGCCCTCACCTGCCTGCTGGGGCTGTCCAAGCTGTTGGTATACGACCTGTGGATGGAGACGCAGCAGGCCGTTCAGACCCGGGACGCGGCGGAGGAGCGGTTTTTGGGCGTGATGGCGGAGCTGGTGGACTACGACGAGGTGCAGGAGCGCTACAGCCGCTACTCGGCCACGGAGGAGGAGCGGGAGACCATCCCCCGCATGGAGGTGCTGGCCATGCTGGACCAGGCGTCGGCCGGGGCGGCGATGGATTCGATTTCCATTACCGGGGATACGGTGCAGGTGCAGTTTTCCGGGGTGACCCTGGCCCAGACGGCGGAGATTGTCCGCAATCTGGAGACCTCCTCCCTGGTGGCGGGAACTATGGTGAACACCGCCTCCACCACCCAGGATAATAACGCGCAGGTTCAGGCCAGCGTGCTGATTCAGCTGTACCGAGAGGAGGGGACCCCATGAGACGAAGCTTGACGGCCCGGGAGTGGATTCTTCTGGGGGTGCTGGCGGTGCTGGCCCTGGCCAGCGGCTATATGATGCTGTTTTATCTGCCTTCCACAAGCCAGCGGGACACGGCCCGGGAGGAGACCGGGCTCTATCAGCTTCAGACGGAGGCGGCCCAGCTGCGGCTGGCGGAGAAGCGCCGGATGGAGCGGGAGCTGGATGCGCTTTTCGCCCAGGAGGAGGAGCCTTTGGGGCTGGCCCCCTATGACAATTTGCAGGCGGTGATGTTCGAGCTCCACGGAATCCTGGACCAGACCCGGGAGTACAGCCTGTCCTTCGGCACGGTGGACACCGAGCAGGCCATTGTCCGCCGGAGTATCTCCCTAACCTTCACAAGCGGCAGCTATGAGGAGGCCAAAAGCGTTTTGCAGCAGCTGAACGACAGCGCGTTTCGCTGTATGCTCAGCGACTTATCCATCTCCCTGGGACAGACCGGGGAGGGGCTGGTGTCGGTCAGCGGAACGATTGTCTTTTTCGAGTATAAACCTCAGTCTTGAAATTAGATTGAAATAGGAAGTGCCCTGTGATATAATCAATACCGCGAAAACAGCGGAAAGGTATGGTATGTTACATGAAGGTCATTTCCCCCAAAATTCAGTTTTTCGAGCCCCTGGACGGTCCGGCCATGCTCAAGCGCCTGGAGCGGGCGGGCCGGGTCTGTTACAAGAGCGAGAACAAAATCACGGTGGGTTCCGCGGAACAATTCCTTGGCAGCATTATCCGACGGGGCCATGAGTCCGTGCTGGAGCACGAAAAAATCACCGTGAGCATTATCTGCGACCGGGGAGTCACCCACGAGCTGGTGCGCCACCGGATCGCCAGCTACAGCCAGGAGAGCACCCGGTACTGCAACTACACCAACGAGAAATTCGGCAGCGAATTGACCTTCATCAAGCCCTGCTTCTGGGCGGAGGACGACCCGAATTACCGGATCTGGGAGGAGCAGATGCGGCAGGCGGAGCAGGCGTACAACGCCCTGATTGCCGCCGGAGCCAGCCCCCAGGAGGCCCGGAGCGTCCTGCCCAACAGCCTGAAAACGGAGATTGTGGTTACCATGAACCTGCGGGAGTGGCGGCACTTCTTCCGCCTGCGGACGGCTCCGGCGGCCCACCCCCAGATGCGGGAGATGGCGGAGCTGCTGCTGGAGGCGTTTCGGAACGGGGTGCCGGTGATTTTCGACGATTTGACGTAAAAAATGCCGGATTCTCTTGACAAAAAGCGGCTTGTTGTGCTATGGTATCAAAGTAAATTGAATCAAGACAGACGAAGCGCACAGGAAAATGGCCCGGGCTCTGCCCACGGTCTGCCGAAGGAGTAACACTCTCAGGCGTCTCTTAGGGGATGAGGACTGTACGCGGATGTGACTCTGGAGAAGCTCGGTGAACCGGGTGCCGAAGGTGCAACGCGGCGGCGAATGCCCCGCCAATCTCTCAGGCAAAAGGACAGAGGAAAACAGCGAACCGGCGGGGAGGCCCTGCCGGGACGAGTGTGTTTCTTTTGGGCTGCGGGCATCTCCGCAGCCCATTTTTTCGTCCGTCACCATAGCACAGAAAGGAAGTTTATTATGGCAGACCTGGAAGCGATTCTCTTTCCCATTGCGGCAAAACTCAACGAATATCTGTCCAACTACATTCTGGTGTTCCTCCTCATCGGCGTGGGCCTGTGGTACACCGTGCGTACCCGTTTTATACAGGTGCGCTGCTTCGGCGAGGGGATGAAAAAGACCTTTGGCAGCCTGTCATTGCGGGGCGGCCGGCAGGAACAGGGCATGAGCTCGTTCCAGGCGCTGGCCACCGCCATTGCCGCCCAGGTGGGCACCGGGAACATCGTGGGCGCCTCCGGCGCCATCCTCACCGGCGGTCCCGGCGCCATCTTCTGGATGTGGGTCATCGCCTTTTTCGGCATGGCTACCATCTACGCCGAGGCCACTCTGGCCATCAAAACCCGCGAGGCGGACTCCGACGGCTCCTACCGGGGCGGCCCGGTGTACTACATCAACAGGGCGTTCCAGGGGGGATTTGGCAAATTCCTGGCCGGATTCTTTGCGGTAGCGATTATCCTGGCCCTGGGCTTTATGGGCTGCATGGTCCAGTCCAACTCCATCGGCTCCACCTTCCAGACCGCCTTTGGCGTACCCAGCTGGATTGTGGGAATTGTCCTGGTGGTCATCTGCGGCGTGATTTTCCTGGGCGGGGTCCAGCGGCTGGCCTCTGTCACCGAAAAGGTGGTGCCCGTTATGGCAGCCATCTTCCTGCTGGGCGGTCTGGTGGTTCTTGTGGCCCGGGCCAAGTACATCCCCTCCACGTTTGGAATGATCTTCCAGTATGCCTTCCAGCCACAGGCCATCATCGGCGGCAGCTTTGGCTACGCCATCAAAACCGCGATCAGCCAGGGAGCCAAGCGGGGCCTGTTTTCCAATGAGGCCGGTATGGGCTCCACCCCCCACGCCCACGCCCAGGCCAATGTGACCGACCCCCATGATCAGGGCGTGGTGGCCATGATCGGCGTGTTTATGGACACCTTTGTGGTGCTCACCCTCAACGCGCTGGTGGTAATCTCCACCCTGTACACCCCCGACGGCCCTCTGGCAGCCAGCGGGGCCGCCGCCGCCAGCGAGACGCTGAGCAAGGCGAACCTGGCCCAAACTGCGTTCGGCGTGGTCTTTGGGGAGAGCGCCGGGGCCATGTTTGTGGCGGTGTGTCTGTTCTTCTTTGCTTTTTCCACGATTTTGAGCTGGAACCTGTTCGGCAAGATCAACGTGGTCTATCTCTTCGGCAAAAAGTCCGCGATGGTTTACTCTGTGCTGGCCCTGGTTTTTATCTTTTTGGGGACAGTGATGTCCAATGACCTGGTATGGGAGTTGACGGACCTGTTCAACAACCTGATGGTCATTCCTAACGCCCTGGCCCTCTTCGCCTTGACTGGCGTGGTGGTGTCATCCGCCCATATGGCGGGTAAGCGGTAAGTCCCTTTGTCTGTGAAAACGGGCGGCTGTTCAAGGATAGCCGCCCGTTTGTCTGTACAGGGGATAAAGATACTGCTAAAAAAACAGGGAAGAGGAGAGAAAAGCCGGTTTACTGGGTTGGAGGGGCTTGACACCGGTAGTATTATATAATATATGGCGATGCACTCATTTGCATATGGTGCGTCAATAAGAGATTAAAAGAAGGGATGCGAGATGAAACATCACAAAAAGGGCTTGGCGCTGTGGCTGGCAGTGATCGCACTGCTGCTTGCAGGCGCCCTGCTCGCCGGGGCCTCCCGCAGCGGAGACTCCGGAGGAATCGTAAGCCCCGGTTTACTGCTGGCCTTCACCATCACGGCGGTGCTGCTGGCCGGGGCCCTCTGTGTGCGGCTGTTTGTCCTGCCGCGGTTTGGGTATGCGCCGGGGCGGTTTCAGCTGCTGCTGGAGGGAATGGCCGACTGGTACGACAAGATCCAAAGCTTTGCCGGGGCCTGGGGGCGGTTTTTCCGGAAAATAGGCGGCTTCGTCCGTCAAAACTGGCGGGCGCTGCTTGTGTGGCTGGGGGTGGTGCTGGCTCTGCTGGCCGGGGCGCTGGCGGCGGGGTCCCATGGCCGGGCGGAGAGCATCCAGCAGGCCATGCGGGACGCGGTGCTCCACGACATGAACCAGATTGGCTTCCTGGGCCTGAAGGCGGTCAACCCGGGGCTGATTTCCGCCTTTGTGGTGACGGGGGTGCTGCTGCTGCTTGCCCTGTGTGTCCGCCTGTTTGCCATTCCCCGGTTCCGGTACAACCCGGGCAAGCTCCAGATGGTGCTGGAGGAGGCGGTGGGCCTGTTCGACAAAATGGCCCGGGACAGCAGTCCCCACCGGAATGGCTTTCTGGGCGCGTACATCTTTGCGGCGGGCGCGTACGTCTTTGTGGGAACGCTCTTTGAGCTGCTGGGGGTGCAGGCCATTACCGTCCACGGACACGCCATCACCCTGCCCGCCCCCCTGTCCGACGTAAACGCCGCCATCGCCCTGGGGTGCCTGTCCTATCTGGTCATCCTCTCCGGCGGTGTGGCTGGGAACGGCGTAAAGGGCGTGGGAAAAACCCTCAAGGAGTTCTCTCTGCCCATTTCCATGAGCTTTCGTCTCTTCGGCGCGCTGCTCAGCGGCCTGCTGGTGACGGAGCTGGTGTATTATTTTGTGAATTTGAGCTTCGTTCTGCCGGTGGTGGTGGGGGTGCTGTTTACCCTGCTCCACGCCCTGATCCAGACCTATGTGCTCACCATGCTCACATCTATGTATTACGGCGAGGTGTCCGAGAGGCCCCACGTCCATCAGAATTAAAAAATTGGAGGTTTTCACCATGAATAAGCTGTTGAAGAAACTGTCCGCCCTGGGCTGCGTACTGCTGCTGGCCCTGGCCCTGACCGCCCCCGCCTACGCCGAAGGGGAGGCCGACGCCGCCCAACCCGCCGCTGTGGAGGAGACCCAGGACAACACCATCGGCCTGAAAGCCATCGCCGCGGGCATCGCCATCGGTATCGCCGCCGCCGGCGGCGCCGTGGGCATGGGCTTGACCACCGCCAAGTCGGCGGAGGGCATCGCCCGCCAGCCCGAGGCCGAGGGAAAGATCCGCGCCACCATGATGCTGGGTCTGGTCTTTATCGAGACGGCCATCATCTATGCCCTTCTGGTGGTTATCCTGATTATTTTCGTACTGTAAAGGCAGGTGGCCGGTATGCCGTTGAATATTGATTGGCAGCAGATTTTGCTGCACTGGATGAATCTGGCGATTTTAATCGGAGGGCTGTACTTTTTGCTCTACAAGCCGGTGAAGCAGTTCATGGGCAGGCGGGAGGAGCACTATCGGGACCTGGACCAGCAGGCCCAGGAGAAATTGCAGCAGGCCGAACAGCTCCGGGCGGAGTATCAGGCCAAGCTGGACCAGGCGGAGGAGGAGATCCGCCAGGCCCGGGCCCAGGCCCAGCAGTCCGCCCAGGCGTCCGCCGACGCCCAGCTGGCCCAGGCGGAGGAGCAGGCCCAGCAGATCATTGTACAGGCCCGGGCGGAGGCGGAGAACAGCCGGGAACGCATCCGGAGGGAGTCCCAGCGGGAGCTGCGGGAGCTTGCGTCCGCCGCCGCCCGCAAGCTGGCCTTCCAGCCGGAGGCGGACCCCTTCGACCAGTTTTTAGATCTGGCAGAGGGAGGCGAGGGGCATGAGAAACGCTAGAAGCCGCCTGTCGGCCACGCTGCGCAGCACCCGGCAGCCCACCAAGGAGCAGATGGCCCGGTTCACCCAATTTTTGGAGCGGAAATACCGCAAAAAAATCCCCCTGCGCTGGGAGCAGGACGAGACCTTGCGGGCCGGCTTCCGCCTCCAGGTGGGGTCCGACGTGTACGACTGGACCCTGGACGGCCGGGTGCGCCAGTTCCAGGACTACCTGCGCCAGCTGGAGCCCGGCCAGGAGGATCTGCTGCCCCTGATGCGGGAGGCGGTGGAGCACTGGGAGCTGGCCGCCGCCCCGGAGGAGATCGGAGAGGTGCTCACTGTGGACGGGGAGATTGCCACAGTGGGGGGGCTGGAACACGCCCAGTACGGGGAGATTCTGATTTTCGCCTCCGGAGTGAAGGGGATGGTCCAGGACCTGCGCCGGAACGCCCTGAGCTGCATCCTGTTCGGGGACAGCGAGGAGATCACCGCCGGCAGCATGGTCCGCCGGACCCTGAAAACCGCCGCCATGCCTGTGAGCAACGCCTATCTGGGCCGGGTGGTGGACGCGCTGGGGGTGCCCCTGGACGGCAAGGGACCCATTCAGGCGGAGTCCTTCCGGCCCATTGAGACCCCCGCCCCGGGGATTCTGGAGCGCCAGCCGGTGAACACCCCCATGGAGACGGGGCTGCTGGCCATCGACTCCATGTTCCCCATCGGCCGGGGCCAGCGGGAGCTGATTATCGGCGACCGCCAGACGGGCAAAACCGCCATTGCCCTGGATACCATCCTGAACCAGAAGGGCAAGGGGGTTGTGTGCATCTATGTGGCCATCGGGCAGAAAAACAGCTCCGTGGCCCAGATTGTGGAAAACCTGAAGCGCCGGGGGGCCATGGAGTACACAGCGGTGATCTGCGCCCCCGCCGGCGTGTCCGCCACCCTGCAATATATCGCCCCCTATGCCGGCTGCGCCCTGGGAGAGCACTTTATGTACCAGGGCCGGGACGTGCTCATCGTCTATGACGATTTGAGCAAGCACGCCATCGCCTACCGGACCCTGAGCCTGCTGCTGGAGCGCTCCCCGGGGCGGGAGGCCTACCCCGGCGACGTGTT
>CAJUPG010000051.1 GCA_910588455.1 uncultured Oscillospiraceae bacterium | reverse complement strand
CTGAATCCTTGTGGCTTGAAACTTGCAAAAGGGAATCTGATGTGGTAAAATAAAACGCTATGTCAAATTTCTTTTCCAGAAAAGGAGTCACTTACACTGACGGCACAGGTGAATGGCATACCGTGTATAGCTGGAAGCTGGTGAGTACCGATCAGCTAAAGGAGGGACAGCGTGACTCGCAGGTATTGCGAGATAGGGAATCACAACTGCAGCGCAATGATTTGAGAGCTTTTGAGAAGAAAGAGGTGGTTCTGTGTATCTGCGAGCGCTGGAAATTCAGGGGTTCAAATCCTTCCCCGACAAAACCGTTCTCACCTTCGGCGAGGACATTACAGCCATCGTGGGCCCCAACGGCTCCGGAAAGTCCAACATCTCCGACGCCATCCGCTGGGTGATGGGGGAGCAGTCTACCCGGGCACTCCGGGGGGGCAAGATGGAGGACGTAATTTTCGGCGGCACCGCCAAGCGCCGCCAAACCGGCTATGCAGAGGTCTCCCTGGTGCTGGACAACACCGGGCGGCTGTTCGACATGGAGGAAAGCGAGGTGATGGTTACCCGCCGGTACTACCGTTCCGGAGAGAGCGAATACTATATCAACCGCCGCAGCGTCCGCCTGAAGGACGTAAACGAGCTGTTTATGGACACGGGCCTGGGCCGGGAGGGCTACGCCATCATCGGCCAGGGCAAAATCGACGAGATTTTGTCCATCAAGAGCGCTGACCGCCGGGAGATTTTTGAGGAGGCCGCCGGCATCTCCCGGTTCCGCCACCGGAAGGAGGAGGCCGAGCGCAAGCTGGAGCGGACGGACGAAAATCTGGTCCGGATCAACGATAAAATTTCGGAGCTGGAGCTCCAGGTGGAGCCCCTCCGGGCCCAGAGCGAAAAGGCGAAGCGCTTTTTGCTCCTGCGGGACGAGCTGCGGGGGCTGGAGGTATCCGTGTGGCTGGAGTCCCTGGAAAACCTCCGCTCCGGCCGGATCAAGCTGGACGCCTCCTACGGGGAGGCGGTGCGCCAGCGGGAGGAGGCCAAGGGGGCGCTGGACAAGCTCTACGCCGCCGCCGAAAAGTTTGCGGAGCAGATGCGGGAGAAGGATGTGGAGGGCGACCGGCTGCGCTTTGCCATACAGTCCCGGGAGGCATCTGCCAACGAGCTGGAGTCGGCCATTGCCGTCCTGCGCACCAACATTCAGAACAACCGGGACAACGCCCGGCGGATTCAGAGCGATTTGGATCAGCAGGAGGGCCGGGCGGGGGGGCTGGATATGCAGATCGCCCAGCGCCGGAGCCGGCTGGAGGAGATTGACGGCCAGGTCCGGAAGGCCCGGGAGGAGCTGGAGGACCGTACTGCCGCCGCCCAACAGGCGGCGCAGACCGCGGGGAACCTGGCCCGGGAGCTGGAGGAACTGCGCCGCCGGGAGAGCCTGGAGAGCGCCGGGGCCGCCGAGAGCAAGGAGCTGCTGTCCGCCCTGGCCGCCGCCGCCCAGGAGGTGCTGGACCGGGACGAAGGACTGCGACAGGGGCTGCGGGAGCTGGAGGAACGGTGGCTGGCCGCCCGGCAGGATTTTGACGGGGCGGAGCAGGCCCGGCAGAAGGCCGCAGAGGAGCGGGATGGGGTCAAAAACGTAATTGCCGGCTACGCCATGCGGCTGGAGAGCCGGAAAAAGCGGGCCCAGCGGGCGCTGGAGCGGCAAAACAAGCTGCAACTGGACGAAAACGCCCTGAAAACCCGCATGAAACTGCTGGACGAGATGGAGCGGGCCCGGGAAGGGTACTCCAAGGCTGTCAAGCTGGTGATGGGAGAGGCCCAGCGGGGAGGACTGCGTAATATTCACGGGGCGGTGGCGGAGCTGATTCAGGTTCCCAGCCATCTGACCGTAGCCATTGAGACCGCCCTGGGCGGGGCTATGCAGAACCTTGTGGTAGACCGGGAGGAGGACGGCAAGGCCGTTATCCAGTATTTAAAGCGCCGGGACGGAGGCCGGGCGACCATTCTGCCTCTGAGCTCCATTCGTCCGGGGCAGCTCCGGGATGAGGAAAAAATTGCCCGGGAGCCGGGGTTTGTGGGGGTCGGGGACCGGCTGATCCGCTTCGATCCCAGATATAAAAGTGTTTTTTCCAATCTGCTGGGGCGGGTGGTGGTGATGGAGGACCTGGACCGGGCCATCGCCGCCGCCCGGAAGTTCGGCTACGCGTTTCGGATTGTGACCCTGGACGGACAGGTCCTGAGCCCCGGCGGCTCCATGACCGGCGGCTCCGCCAGCCGGAGCGCGGGTATTCTCAGCCGCCGGGGGGAGCTGGAGCGCCTGCGGGAGCAGGAGCAGACTCTGCTGGAGGAGCTGGCCCAGGTCAACCGGGAGCTGGAGACCGCCCAGCGGGAGGAACAGGCCGCGTCCTACGAGCTGGAGGCCGCCCAAGGGCAGCTCCGGGAGTGGGAGGACGCGATTTTAAAGGCGGAAGGCGAGTGCGCCCAGCGCAAGGGGGTGCTGGCGGAGCTGGAGCGCCAGCGGGAGGGCTCCCAAAAGGAGCTGAAGGAGCTGGAAATCCGCTCCGCCCAGATTGAGACAGACACCCAGGCCGCCCGGAACCGCATCCAAGAATTGGAGGGGGCCGCCGCCGCCCTGAAGAGCGAGGCGGAGGGCAAGGCCCGGGGGCAGAACGACTTGCAGCAGCGCGCGGCCCAGATTGCGGAAGAGATGGCCAAACTCAACGCCCAGCTGGCTGCCCTTGGGGCGGAGCGGGAGACTGCCTCCAGGAGCTTGGAGGAGCTGGAGGCCCTGCGCCGGGATATGGCCGGGGACCAGGAACACAGCCGGGCCCTCATCGTGGAGTACGAGGCGAAAAACGACCAATTTTCCCAGGAAATCCAGGAAAAAGAGACAAAATTGGAGGAAATCCGACGGGGAAATCAGGCGCGCAGCCAGGAGGTCCAGCGGCTCAACGACGAAAAAATCACCCTGGAGGCCAAGCGCAACCAGGCGGACCGGGACAGCCGGGACAAGAACAACGAGCTGCTGGCTATGGAGCGGGAGGTTGCCGCCCTGGAGCAGAAGCGGTCCGCCGCCGAGATGGAGGAGAAGCAAATTTTAGATAAGCTGTGGGATACCTACGAGCTGTCCCACGAGGCGGCCCGGCAGCAGCGGGTGGAGATCGAGTCCGTTCCCAAGGCGGCCCGACGCATCGGAGAGCTGAAAAAATCCATCTCCGCCCTGGGTAATATCAACATCGGGGCCATTGAGGAGTTCGAGCGGGTCAACGAGCGGTATACCTACCTCACGGACCAGCGGGACGACGTGGAGCGGGCCAAAGGGGATTTGGAGGAAATTATTGCCGGGATTACCGGGGAAATGAAGCATATTTTTGCGGAACAATTCCAGATTATCAACACAGCCTTTGCCGAGACGTTTTTAGAGCTGTTTGGCGGCGGCCGGGCGACCCTGGAGCTGGAGGACCCGGAGGATATCTTAAACTGCGGCATTGAGATCAAGGTCCAGCCCCCGGGGAAGGCCCTGAAGATTATTACCCTGCTGTCCGGAGGGGAGAAAGCCTTTGTGGCCATCGCCCTGTATTTTGCCATTTTAAAGGTACGCCCCACCCCCTTCGTGGTAATGGACGAGATTGAAGCCGCTTTGGACGACAACAATGTGGTAAAATTTGCCCAATATATGCGTAATATGTCAGAAAAGACCCAATTTATCGTGATTACCCACCGGCGGGGCACCATGGAGGAGGCCGACGTGCTCTACGGGGTGACCATGCAGGAGCAGGGGGTAAGCCGGATGCTTACCATCAATTTGAACGATGTGGAGAAAGAATTAAAGCTGTAGGAGTACACATATGGACGAAAATACCCCGAAAAAGAACGATCTGCGCATTCTTTGGATGATTGCGCTGATTATCGTGCTGTTTATTGCCATCAAGCTGATTTTTGCCATGCTGGGGGCGGCGATCCCCAAGGAAAAGCTGAACCCGCCGTCCTCCGCGCCGGAGCAGAGCGTCTCGGAGACGCTGCCCGCCCCCAGCTTCTGCCCCTTCTGCGGCGAGAAGCTGCCGGAGTCCTTCCAGTGGGGGCAGTTCTGTACCCAGTGCGGCGGGAAAATTGAATCTTAACACAAGAGAGGAAGCAAACCATGGGTTTTTTTGATAAGCTGAAGAAAATCAATATTTTTAACCTGGGCAGCGAGCTCACCGACGACTTTTACGACGAGTTGGAGGAGTCCCTCATCCTGGCGGACGCGGGGCTGGACACCGCCCTTGAAATTGTGGAGGAGCTGAAAAGCCGGGTCCGGGAGGAAAAAATCAAGACGCTGGAGGACGCCCGGGCCTGTATGTGCCGGGTGGTGGCGGACCAGATGAACGTGGGGGACAGCGCCCTGGATCTGTCCACCAAGCCGTCGGTGGTGCTGTTCATCGGGGTGAACGGCGTGGGCAAGACCACCACCATCGGCAAAATCGGCCATCAGCTGAAGGGGGAGCGGAAAAAGGTCCTGCTGTGCGCCGCGGATACCTTCCGGGCCGCCGCCGCCGAGCAGCTTACCATCTGGGCGGACCGGTCCGGCCTGGAGATTATCAAGCAGCACGAGGGGGCCGACCCCGCCGCGGTGGTCTTTGACGCAGCCAGCGCCGCCAAGGCCCGGCACAGCGACGTGGTGCTGGTGGACACCGCCGGGCGGCTGCACAACAAGCAGAACCTGATGAACGAGCTGAACAAAATTTCCCGGGTCATCGAGCGGGAGCTGCCCAACAGCGCCCGGGAGACCCTGCTGGTGCTGGACGCCACCACCGGCCAGAACGGACTGATCCAGGCCAAGCAGTTTAAAGAGGCCGCCGGAATCACCGGCATCGTCCTAACCAAGCTGGACGGCACCGCCAAGGGGGGCATCGCCATCGCCATCGCCAAGGAGCTGGGGGTGCCGGTGAAGTACGCCGGCGTGGGAGAGGGCATCGACGATCTGAAACCCTTCGACGCCCTGGAGTTCGCCCAGGCCCTGCTGTAAAAAATTTTTTCGACAATTTACACATTGTCTACGAATTTCAGGAAAATCGTGGTATAATCAAGGAACGGGAGGTCGAGCGCGTATGAAATTGGTATTAGCCAGCCAGAACAAGAAAAAACTGGTTGAAATGAACGATATTTTGTCCGGCCTGGGCATTGAGGTCTGCTCCCAGGCAGAGGCGGGGGTGAATCTGGAGCCCGAGGAGACCGGAACCACCTTTGAAGAAAATTCCTTGATTAAGGCCAGGGCCGTTATGGAGGCCAGCGGCCTGCCCGCCATCGCCGACGATTCGGGGCTGTGCGTGGACGCGCTGAAGGGGGCGCCGGGAGTGTACTCCGCCCGGTATGGCGGCGACGGGCTGGACGACGTGGCCCGCTACCGGCTGCTGCTGGAGAATATGCAGGGTCAAATGCCCCGGACAGCCAAGTTTGTGTCGGTGATTACCTGCTGCTTCCCCAATGGGGACGTGATTACCGCCCGGGGGGAGTGCCCGGGTACCATCGCCTTCGCGGCCATGGGGGAGGGGGGCTTCGGCTATGATCCGGTGTTCTTCGTGCCGTCGCTGAAGAAAACCTTCGCCCAGCTGACCCCGGAGGAGAAAAACGCCATTTCCCACCGGGGAAAGGCCCTGAAAATCTTTCAGGAGAAGTTGGAAGTTTATTTAAGGAGTAAATGAATGGATTTGACAAGCAAACAGCGGGCCCAGCTCCGGGGGCTGGCCAACGGCATCGACACCATTTTAATCGTGGGCAAGGACGGCATTGGAGACAATTTAATCAAGCAGGCCGACGACGCTTTGGAGGCCCGGGAATTGATTAAGGGAAAGGTTTTGGAGAACTCCCTGCTGTCCGCCCGGGAGGCGGCGGAGGCGCTGGCCCCCCGGACCCGCAGCGAGGTGGTCCAGGTGATTGGAACAAAATTCGTCTTATACCGTCCCAGTCATAAGAAGGACAAAAAGGATAAGATTGTGCTGGCGGCGGACCGAAAAAAACGCCCATGAAATGGTATACAAAACTCCGGCTGGTTCTCTGCCTGATTGGTATCGCGGCACTTGGAATTTACTGGTGTGTTGACCGCTATACGCCCCACCCGCTTCTGGAGGGCGCTCTGATCCATCAAGTTCAGTATGTTTCTGTTTGGAAGGATGGAGTCAAACAGGATGTAACAGAGCGTACGGACCGGACGGAGCTGCTCCCACTCCTGAAGCAGTGCGAACGCCGCCTTGCGTTCCCCTGGGAGGGGAGGCGTGAGGAGGAGGTCCTCCAGCAAAGCCCGGTGGAAGTTTGTTTCATCGGGAAGCTGGATGATGGATTTGATTGGCGGATGTTGGTCGGTCCGGAGGAAACTGTGGCGTTGGACCCCAAGGGACGATGGTATTTAATTACCGGGGGCGAAGCCATGTGGCAGTCGTTGGCCCCTCTGCTGGAATAGAACGAATAAACTGAAGAAGGCGGTGTCGGAAATGAAAATCGGAATTTACGGCGGAACCTTTAATCCCCCCCACCTGGGCCACCTGGCGGCAATCCAGGCGGCGGTCTCCTATTTGCAGCTGGACCGGCTGCTGTTGATTCCGGCGGCCATCCCCCCCCACAAGGAGCTCCCCGCCGGGACCCCGGCCCCGGAGCACCGGTTAGCCATGACCCGGCGGCTGGCGGACTGGGCGGGAATGCCCCAGACGGTGCAGGTCTCCACCCTGGAGCTGGACCGGGGCGGGGCCAGCTATACGGCGGACACTCTGGGGGAGATTTCCGGCAAAAATCCGGACGCGGAGCTGTGGCTGCTGATGGGGACGGATATGTTTTTGACCCTGCACCTGTGGCGTGAGCCGGAGAGAATACTGAAGCTGGCGAAAATCTGCGCCTTCGGTCGGACCGAGCAGGACGGGGAGGCCCTGTTTGCCCCCCAGCGGGAGCATTTGGCTAAAACCTACGGGGCGGAGATGGTCACCATGACCATCCCGGGGCTGGTGGACGTGTCCTCCACCCGGCTGCGGGAGCTGCTGGCCCGGGGGGAGGGACAGGAATACCTGCCTCCCAGCGTATACGGCTATATTCTGCTGCACGGCCTGTACGGGACCCATGCGGACCTGCGGCATCTGGATGTGGACCAGCTGCGGGTATGCTCCTGGGCCATTATGAACGGGTTTAAGCGGGTGCCCCACGTGAAGGGGGTGGAGGAAGAGATCGTCCGGCTGGCCCGGCGGTGGGGCGCGGACGAGAATCTGGCCCGCCGGGCGGGAATTTTGCACGACTGCACCAAATATTGGAATTTGGAACAGCATCTGGCCCTTTGCAGACAGTATCAGGTGGAGCTGGATGAATTGGAATTGCAGGCGGTGAAGCTGCTCCACTCCAAGACCGGGGCGTGTATGGCCCGGCACGTTTTTGGAGAAACTGACCAGGTGTATGAGGCCATCTTCTGGCACACCACCGGCAAGGCGGATATGGCCCTGCTGGATCAGCTGCTGTATATGGCCGATTACATAGAGCCCAACCGGGATTTTGACGGGGTGGACGAGATGCGCCGCCTGGCCTACACGGATCTGGAGGGGGCGCTGCTGATGGGCCTGGAGATGACGGCGGAGGATATGGCCCGGCGGGGCAATCCCCTGCACACCAACACGGCCCAGGCCATCGCCTGGCTGCGCGGGAGGCGGGGCGCTTGAAGGGAAAACGAGAACTGAACCGCCGGGAGGGCCCCTCCATCTGGGAGCAGTACCGGGAGTACGTGGAGGAAATGAGCCGGGCCCAGCGGATTCGCCGGCGGATTTTGCAGGTTTTGACGGGAATTTCCATCGTGATTATCGCTGTGGCGGTGTTTCTGGCGATTTGGGTCAAGCCGCCGGAGATCCCCACTCCAGGTACGCCCAGCAAGCCGGTGACCAATACCGATGACACAAGCGCGGGCATTCCCCAAAAGGGCAACCGAGCCCTGGCGGGACAGAATGAGGGCGATCCTCCGGTGGTGAGCATGAGCGGCCAGCGGGATGGGGTATATACCTTCCTGCTGGTGGGCCGGGACACCGGCGGCGGCGGATTGACCGACACCATTCTGCTGCTGACCTACGACGTGAACGCCAAAACCATCACCGGCCTGAACATCCCCCGGGATACCATGCTCAACGTCAAAACCACCAGTAAGCGGATCAACGCGGTATACAACTACAACAAGGGCAGCGACCCGGATACCCAGGTGGAGAAGGGGATGACGGCCCTGAAGCAGTGGGTGGGCCGGACCACCGGAATCGTTCCCAACTTCTATGTCATTCTGGAGTGGGAGGCCGTGGGCAAGCTGGTGGACGCGGTGGACGGCGTGACCTTTACCGTCCCCTTCAATATGAACTACGACGACCCGGCCCAGGATCTGCACATCCACCAGAGCGCCGGAACCCGGCTGCTCAACGGCCGGGACGCCATGGAGGTCATCCGCTACCGGCAGGACAACAATGGCAAGAAGATTTATGACGACGGCCGCATCCAAATCCAGCAGGATTTTCTCAAGGCGGTGGCCCAAAAGTGCCTCCAGCCTCAGATTGTGCTGAAAATCCCCGAGCTGGCACAGATTTTCATGGAAAATGTGGTGACGGATCTGCCCCTGAACAACATCGTCTATTTTGCCCAGCAGGCCATCGGCATGGACGTGAACAACAGCATAACCTTCTATACGCCGGAGTTTGACAACGTGTTTTATAATGGCGCGTCCATGGTGGTGCTGAAGCAGCAGGCGCTGCTGGAGGTGGTGAACAGAGGGCTGAATCCCTATGAGGACCCGGTGACCGCCCAGGATTTGCAGTTGATCTATCAAAATAAAAACGGGACCTTCGGGGTGACCAACGCCGCCCTGGCCGACGAGCGCATGGGACAAAAGCGCGTTACCAAGCCGCCGGCGGAAGCCCAGGACCCTGTCCAGGGATCTCAGGAACCTGCGGACCCGCCCGCCGGCCAGCCGTCGGAGGACCCGTCTGTCCCGCCGCCGGGGGTGCCGGTGGAGCCCAATAACGACAGCGGGCTGATTCTGGACACAAGCGATACGGAAATGGAAGGAAATGCCGATGGATGAGCAAGAGAAAAATCAAAAAATCCGACACCGGGTGCTGATCGGCCTGGCGGCTGCGGCTGCGGTGGTTTTGGGCGTGGTGCTGTTTCTGCGCAGCTGGATTCGCCCGCCGGAAATTCCTGATGTGACCAAGCCTGGGGGGAACACCTCCGCCGCTGCGCCGGAGGACAGCAGCGATTTGGAGCTCTTTGACGGGGCGGAGATCCCCAACGTGGCCCGCAGCGGCCGCCGGGAGGGAGTTTATACGTTTTTGGTGGTGGGCCGGGACACCGGCGGCGGCGGCAACACCGACACCATGCTGCTGCTAACCTACGATGTGAACGCCAAGACCATCCATGGCCTGAGCCTCCCCCGGGATACCATGATTAACACAAGGTCCGCAAGCAAGCGGCTCAACGCGGTGTATAACTACAATAAGGGCAAGGACAAGGCCACCCAGGTGGAGAAGGGGATGTCCGCCCTGAAAAAGCAGGTGAGCAAGCTGACGGGCATCGTCCCCGACTTCTATGTGATGGTGGAGTGGGACGCGGTGGGTAAGCTGGTGGACGCCTTGGGGGGCGTGTACTTTGACGTGCCCTTTGACATGAACTATGACGACCCCTATCAGAACCTTCATATCCATCAGCAGGCGGGCTACCGCAAGCTCTCCGGCGACGATGCCATGCAGGTGATCCGCCACCGGAAGAACAATGACGGCAGCCACTCGGATGGGGATGTGGGCCGGCTGAAGGTCCAGCAGGACTTCCTCAAAGCCGCCGCCGCCGAGTGCTTAAAACCCTCTACGCTGCTGAAGGCCCCGGCCCTGGCCCAGATTTTTATGGAGAACGTGGCCACCGATCTGGATGTGGGCAATATCCTCTATTTTGCCCAGATGGCCATGGGCATGGATGCGGAGGAGGGGGTGACCTTTGTCACCATGCCCTACGTGGACGCGCGTCATCCCAGCGCCTCCATGGTGCTGCCCATCGAGAGCGAGCTGCTGGAGATTTTGAACGACGGCATGAACCCCTATTTGGACAAAATTCAATCCTCTGATCTGGAGCTTTTGTACCGCAAGAGCGGCGGGGGCTACGGGGTGACAAACGGGACTCTGGCCGACCCCAATCTGGCCTATGCCCCCCGGCCCAAGCCGGACCCGGAGCCTGAACCTGATCCGGAGCTGCCGGAGGACCCGGTGGTGGACCCCGGTCCGGACCAGGAGCAGAATCCGGACCAGAGTTCTGGAGAGAATCCCGACCCGGGGATTGAGACCCCGCCGCCGGGGGTGCCCTTGGACCCCATTGATCCATCGGATGTATTTCCGGAGCTGCCGGACCCCGAACCTACCCCCGAGCCCGAGCCGGAGCCGGAGGTTATAATACCGCCGGAGGATTTGACAACAGGAGAAGGAGAGAACAGCTTATGACGCCAAAAGAGAGCGCGATTGTACTTGCCAAGGCCCTGGACAGCAAAAAGGGCGGCGAAATCAAGGTGCTGCGCACCGAGGAACTGACCACCCTGGCGGACTACTTTGTAATTTGCACCGCAGGGTCCAGTACCCAGATTAAGGCCCTGTCCGAAGCCTGTGAGGAGGCTATGGAGAAGCATGGGGAGCGTCCCCATCATGTGGAGGGGCACCGGGGCGGCACCTGGGTGCTGATGGACTTTTCCAGTGTGGTGGTCCACATCTTCGACGACGAAGCCCGGAAGTTTTATGACCTGGAACGGCTGTGGGGTGACGCGGTACAGGAGGACGTAGCTTCCATGCTGCAAGCGTGAGGAAAAATCCCTGAGATGAAATTCATTTCAGGGATTTTTTACTTCTAAACGAGAGGAAAGGCCCATATATTACCAGGCCCGGGTGATTACCTTCACGCTTCAGCGGCCGGTGGCAATACGCATATGACGGAGTGCGAGATTCATGCCCCGCTGCTCTCCCTGGTGCCGGTGCCTTCCTTCACCATGGACGAGGCCACGGTGCGCTTTAATATGGAGGTAAAGAACCAGGAGGTGAGCAAGGAGACGCTCAGTGAGGAGAGCTCCGCTACAGGCTCTTTCTCCGCCTGGGGCTTCAAGGCCAGCATCAGCGGTAAGGTGTCCAGCAGCAGCCGGCGGAGGGTATGGCTAAGCTGACCAGTATCTTCGCATCAGTCATTGAGCCCATTGAGCCCAGCAAATAATACGGCCTGCCGTCATTCCTGATAGGCCTGGAGCAGCTCCCGAAAGAGCTCTACTGGGTCCATTTCCAGAGCGTATGCGTGCTGGATCAGCATTTCGATGCTGATCCAGTTTTTTCCGCTTTCCAGACTGGACAGGTGCCGGACGGAGATCCAGGGTACGCCGTCAAAGACCTCCCGGCTGCGCTGGTGGATAAAATTTTCCCGGCTGCGGTACTTCGTCCCCAAAGCCTTCCGCTTTTGGACGAGCAGTTCGCCAATCCGGACCAGTCGGGGATCGTAAATATCTCTTTCTGACATAGGATACCTCCTGAAAAATGCACCATGGCTCATTGTATTTCCCTGGGAAATAGTGTATCATACAGACAAGCCCAAAGCAAATGCTTTTGTGCAGAGAAAAAAAGAAAAGGAGATCCTACCAATGAGTGAAAACAAGCTGAAATTCAAGGTGCATTCGGTTCGCACCCAGTCCTCTCCGTACAGCAAAGAGGACAAAGAGGAAAGTACACTGGAAACGATTCACTATCTGCTGGTCAATCTGCGGGACCTGCCGGCGGGCATTTCTCTGGAGGTGAACCCCAGAAAGCCCAAAATGAGCACCAACGTGGGAAGGAGCCTGGAGGCCGCGGTAATCGAGCCAGAGACGGACTTTTACATCAACAACCGGGGAATTGTCATTTCCGCCAAAGCCTTTTCCTTTAACTCCGCCAATTCCACGGTGACAGTGGACCTGGGCAATCAGAAAGATGAGGCGGACGCGGAGCTCTACGGCATTTTGGACGGCGGACATACTTACACGGCGATTCTCAAAAAACGGGCGGCCATTCCGCCGGGGCTGGACAAGTATGTCCGGGTGGAGGTAATCACAAATGTACAGAACATCGCCCGCCTGTCCGATGCCCGAAATACCTCCATGCAGGTGTCGGACATCGCCCTGTTCAACCTGGACGAGAAGTTTGAGGACGTTCGTGCGGCCATTCAGGATCAGCCCTATGCCGACCGGGTAGCCTATAAGGACAACGACAGCCAAGACATTCACGTGTCCTTCTTCCTGCGGCTGTTGTTCGCTTTTGACATCATTCGCTATCCGGACGACGCCTCCGCGCCGGTGCAGAGCTTTTCCGGCAAGGCCCATGTATTCAAGTGCTACAGCGAGGACTATCAGACTCCTTTTTATAAGTCGCTTACGCCGCATCTTCCAACGCTTACGGCCCTGTATGATCGGATTGAGTTAGAAATCCCCCAACGCTATAAAGAGTATAAAATGGCGATGGGGGGACAGAAGCCGAATTTCGGCAATGTTCGGGGGATTGAACGGCTGGCAAAGGAAATTCCCACAATGCTGTTTGGCAACCCCACAGAATATCAGATCTCCAGCGGCTATATTTATCCGATTTTCGGTGCATTCCGGTGTCTGCTTCAATTTGACCCGGCAACTGGTCAGGTGTCCTGGCTGTTTGATCCCCTGGAGCTGTGGAAGGAGGTGGGGACGAGTCTGGTACAGAACACATTTGAAACCTTCCGCAATCCCCAGCTGGCGGGGAAGGACAAGCAGCTCTGGCTGTCCAACTACCGGATTGTGGAGACCCAGAGCCTGCGTAAGCTGCTGGGCACAACGATACACGGAATCAAATGAAAAACAGCCGCCTGTTTGAAATTTTGTATCTCCTGATGGAAAAGCGCGCCGTTACCGCCGGGGAGCTGGCCCAGCGGCTGGAGGTGTCGGAGCGGACCATCTACCGGGATGTGGACGCCCTGTCCGCCGCCGGCATTCCCGTGTTCACCCAGAAGGGGCAGGGGGGCGGCATCCGGCTGATGGACCAATTTGTACTGGACAAGGCCCTGCTCTCCCGGGCCCAGCAGGATGAGATCCTCTTTGCCCTCCAGGCGATTCTGGCCACCGGCGGGACGGAGGAGGGGGAGACCCTGGCCCGGCTGACCTCCCTGTTCCGCCGGGAGGGCAGCGACTGGCTGGAGGTGGATTTCACCGACTGGGGCAGCGGGGCGGCGGAGCGGGAGAATTTCGCACGGGTGAAGGCGGCGGTCCTGGACCGCCGCCCCCTGTCCTTCACCTACTACAACTCCGCCGGAGAAAAAAGCCGCCGGACCGCGGAGCCCGCCCGGCTGACCTTCAAGGGCGGGTGCTGGTATCTGTTGGCGTTTTGCCGGAAGCAGCAGAACTGGCGGATTTTCCGCCTGGTGCGGATGGAGGACCTGGTGCTGGAGGAGGGGACCTGCCCACCCCGCCGGCCTCCGGAGCGGCTGGAGGCCCCGCCCCCGCCCGGCGCCTACCGGGGGACGGACCTGCGCCTGCGCTTCGCCCCCTCCGCCGCGTGGCGGGTCCGGGATTACTTCCACCCAAAGCAGATTGCCCCGGAGCCGGACGGCCATCTGCTGGTAAACTGCACGTTAATCGAGGACCAGTGGCTGCTGTCCTTTCTGCTGTCCTTCGGCAGTCAGCTGGAGGTGCTTGCCCCGGCCGGCTGGCGGGCGATTCTGGCAGATGAAATGAAAAAAACTCTGGCCGTTTATGAAACTGGACAGACCCTGTCAGGTTTGCAGGCGTATCCTTATCACAGTGGCGGGGGAGAGAGCCCCGCCCAGCATAAGGAGGTTATTTTTATGGAAGACCGGAAATTTTGTCAGTGCTGCGCCATGCCCCTGGACAAGCCCGAGGACAAGGGCACCGAGGCGGACGGCACACCCAGCGGCGACTACTGCCGCTACTGCTATCAGAACGGGGAGTTTACCGCCCCCGACGCCACGATGGACGACATCATTGCCTTTAATCTGAAGTTCAACGCGGAAAACGGACAGCCGTTCGGCCCCCAGGAAGAGGCGGAAAAAATGATGCGCAGTTGGTTCCCGACCCTGAAGCGGTGGAAAAAAACGTAAAAAAAGGCCGCATCCGATTGGATGCGGCCTTTTTTGCGGGCATTTTACACGCGGACGTCTACCGTTGATTCGCCGGACGGGGCAGACTGCGCGGGAGCCTTGGGGGCGTTCAGTTCCGCACGTGCAGCATTCCAAGCTTGCATATAAATCTTACTGGAATCCCCGAGAAACTGATTTTCCGCCCTGGTAGTTAAATTCATCCAACCGCCGTTGCTTGTATTATACTGTGCAATTTCTTCCCCATCGGGCGAATAAACCGTGGCGACCTGGTTCTCGGGGGTGCTGTGAAGATCCCCGGAGCAGCCGCCCTCCAACCCGCTGAAGGACCGGACAATGCGGTATTTCGACGTTTTTTTGAGCTGCCCTAACATTCTGTCGAGAAACTCCAGTCTGGGGTCCTCCTGCTCTTTGTGCTCCCGCTCCGCCTTCTGCAATTCCCGGGACATCTGCGCCATGGGAGCGGAGCGGTCCGGAGAAACATACTTGGCCATCTGTGCATAACGGAGGTCCATCGCCTCTTGGCTCATACCAGTACCTTTTTGAGCATCTCTCCGCGCTAACGCCTGGAGCTTCTCCACAAAATCGTCTGTCATTGCATGTTTAGACGCTTCAACCGCCTTTTTCTGGATGATAGGCGTTTTCCCAAATCTGGCAGCTTCCAGGGGGTTATTGATTCCGCTGATCTGCATATCTGTGGATCCCCTTCCTGATATTCATATTTTTATTTATATCGGCAAATACGCCCCCAAAGTTAACCAAAAGGAGGTAAAAAAAACCGCCCGGCAAGAAACCGGGCGGGGTGCGCTGTTTGATTGCAAGATTGGCCGGGAAACTTACTCCGCCTTGGGGCCGGCGGCTACCAGAGCCTTGCCGGCGTCGTTGCCGGTGTACTTGACGAAGTTCTTCACGAAGC